>JAJPJM010000149.1 GCA_021324235.1 Verrucomicrobiota bacterium | reverse complement strand
GGAGAACCAGGAGGTAATAGCCCAGGGTGACGGCGCCGAGACCGAGCGCGACCTTGGGAAAATGCCGCAACCACCAGGCCGGGGCGAGCAACGGCGCCAGGGCGATGGCGCCGAGCAACAGCACAAACGGCAGGATCATCCACGGATTGGGCGCAATGACATTTTCGCTCATGCGCGGGAAGGTTGCGCGGTCGCGGGAAACCAGGTCAAACAGAAACGCCGGAAAGCCGCCGTCGGTTTTCAGCCCGCACCGACGGCAAATTCGCTTGTTCCCACCCGCATGATTTGTTCAATTGCACGCGCATGACGCAATCATCCGTTGCGCCGACCGACCGTTACAAATTTCCTCACCGGCACTGGGTCCGGTGGTTTGTTGTGGCGACGATCCTCCTCGTCGCGGTGGTCCGGCTGCGGTTGCTGAACCTCCCGCTCGAACGCGATGAAGGCGAGTATGCCTACGCCGGCCAGCTTCTGTTGCAGGGCGTCCCTCCCTACCAACTGGCTGGCAACATGAAATTTCCCGGCACGTACGCGGCCTACGCCATGATCATGGGCGGATTCGGGCAGACCCCGGCCGGAATTCATTTGGGCGTGCTGTGTGTGACGATGTTGACCGCGGGAATGCTTTTCTGGCTGGGGCGGCGGTTGCTGGACGAAACGGCCGGGCTCGTGGCGGCGGGCGCCTACGCGGTCCTGGCTGCATCGCCGGCCATTCTGGGCCTGGAAGGGCACGCCGCGCATTTTGTGGCCCTGTTTGCCACGGCGGGCTTGTGCCTGCTCCTGCCGGTGCGTGAGGCCATCGGTTGGAAACGTGCGCTGGCCGGAGGATTCATGCTGGGCATGGCCATGCTGATGATTCAGCACGGCATCTTTTTCTGTCTATGGGGATTGATATTTCCGGCGGTCGCCGGACCGCGCCCGCCGGGAACGATTTGGACCAAACGATTGCCGCTCATGGTGGCCTGCAGTCTGGGCATGGCGCTGCCTTTGGGCCTGACCTGCCTGGCACTTTGGCACGCCGGAGTCCTGGACCGGTTCTGGTTCTGGACCGTCAGTTACGCGCGGCAATATGTGTCCCTGGTGCCACTGGCCGATGTCCCGATGAAATTTTTCACCGGATTTTCCCAGGCAGTGGGTGGAAGCGGGTTGCTCTGGATTGCCGCCCTTATCGGACTGCGATTGCTTTGGCTGGATGCGCGGCTGCGGGAGTTGCGATTCGCTCTGGTTGGTTTTGCCGTGGCCTCCGGGCTGGCCACCTGTCCCGGCTTCTATTTCCGGCCGCATTATTTTCTTTTGGCCCTGCCGGCCGTGGCGCTGCTCGCCGGTTGTGGCATCGGCGGCGCGGAATTGATTTACCGGAATCTCACCGGTTCCGCAACCTGGCGGAAGGCGTGGCCCGGCGCGGCGTTCGTGCTGATGGTGGCGGTGAGTGTTTGTCTCAACCGCCAGGTGTGGTTTGAATTGAAGCCGGCCCAGGCCAGTCGCGCGATCTACGGCTTCGACCTGTTTTCCCAGGCCCGATCCGCCGCCGCCTTTATCCGGACCAACACAGCGCCGGACGCGCGGGTGGCGGTGCTGGGTTCGGAACCGGAAATCTATTTTCTCTCACACCGGCGTTCGGCTACCAGCTACCTCTACACCTATGCACTGATGGAACCGCAGCCGTTTGCGCGCCGGATGCAACAGGAAATGATCGGCGAAATTGAATCGGCCCGGCCGGAATGCGTGGTTGTGGTCACATTCAATGACTCATGGATCAGTCGGCCGGAATCCGACCACGAAATCTTCGACTGGTGGAATTCCTACCGGACGAATTACTACCTGGCCCGCAGTTTTCCCATCACTCCCGCGCCGGAAGGCAGCGCCCTTTTGATTTACCAGCGAACATCAGCCGTGCCTCCCGTCAAAGCCGGCAATCCCCTATGACCGGAAAAAACCTTAGTCACCTCGATTGCATCGTCGCCGCGTTCATCAGCGTGGCGACCGTCTGGCTGCACTTCACCTTTCTGACGCATGCGGGCGGTCTGTGGCGCGACGAGGTGGCCGTGGCCAACATCTCCCGGCTGCCAACCTTGGAACAGACCTGGCAGGCACTGCCACATGATCATTGCCCCATCGTGTTTCCGGTTTTGGTGCGGCTCTGGACGATGTTGGGACCCGGCGCGACCGATGCCGGCCTGCGAATTCTGGGATTGGCTTGCGGGCTGTTGCTCCTGGCGGCGTTTTGGGCTGCCAGCCGAATGATGGGCCAGGGATGGCCGCTGCTTTCAGTGGCGCTCGCGGGGTTGAATTTCACCATCATCCGGTACGGTGATTCCATCCGCGCCTACGGACTGGGACGGCGTGCATGGTGCTGGCGGTCGCATTGATCTGGCATTTCATGGAGGCACCGAACGCGCGGCGCGGATTGATGGCCGGGCTGGCGATGGTGTTGAGCGTGCAGTTGCTTTACCAGAATGCATTTTTTGTGCTGGCCATTGGCATGGCGGGCGCCGCGGTTTGTTTTCGTCGAAACCAGCCGCGCCACGCCGTGGCCATTTTAAGCTTCGGGGCGGCGGCCGCACTTTCCTTGCTGCCTTATATCTCTCCAATCGATCACGCCCAGAGCTGGTGGATCGTCAACAAAACGGGCATTACCTGGACTCTCTTTCTGAACCGGATGGTCGAAGCCACCGGGATTTTGGCCGGTGTCTGGCTGGTGCTCCCCATCATCGCCGCCTGGTCTGGCGCCAGTTATGCCCTGAAGCACCGTTCCCGCGAAACAACCGAAACGCAGCCGGATTTGCTTCTGTTCGCCAGTACGGCCCTGGTCATTGGATTGACCGGTTTTGGCATTTTCATCAAATTGACGGGCCTGCCCACGCAATGCTGGTATTACATTCCGGCGATGGGTTTTGCCGTGGTTTGTTGCGACGCCATTCTGCCGCGAATTCATCAACAGGCGCGCCTCGGCGTATTGATGGTGGCGGTGATCGTCGGTTCGCTCGCTTTTTCGACGGCCATTCCCAATTTGAAATGGCGGCAAACCAACGGGGATTGGGTGGCCGCCGAGGTTTCGCAAAAGGCCGGTCCCAACGATCTCATTATTGTTCATCCCTGGTATTACGGCCTTACCTTCGCCTATTATTACCGGGGAACCGCACCCTGGACCACGCTCCCGCCGCTCGCAGACTACCGGTTCCATCGCTATGACCTGCTTAAAACCGAACTGCAATTGACCAACGCCATCGAACCGGTGCTGGACCAAGTAAAAACCACCCTCGCCTCCGGTCATCGCGTGTGGCTCGTTGGACAAATTCCAACGCCCCAATCCGGAGCGCCTCCGGCAGCTCTCCCGCCCGCCCCTCATGGCCCGCAAGGCTGGGCCGATCAACCGTATTCCGACGCCTGGGGCGCCCAACTCAGCTATTTCCTCATTCACCATATCACCAATGCCGTGCCCCTGATCGATGCCTCAACCAATTCCATCAATCCCATGGAAAACATGACGGTGATTCTGGTCAGCGGCTGGCACACACCAGCGCAAAACGGCCCGCCTTGAAGCATCGTGATAGTGCCCTAATTTGGTGGTAGGGCACGACATAAGGAGTGCTGGCCCAAACGACTCGTCACCTCGTCGCCTACCAATTAACGCAATGCCAGGATCGGCCCCGGCTTGACGTCCCCGTTTTCCACTGCGACCTTTCTCCCTGCTTGGCGCAAAACGCGACAGCGTCGGCGGCAAGCGATTTGTTCGCTGACATCACGCAGGCTCCCGCCGTGCAATCCCTCGTCCGGCGCCTGGAGCATGGCGGAGTGTTGTCCGGCGCCGGCGTCTGCCAGGCGGCCCAGCCGTTTCTTGCGGTTCTGCTTCAGAACCTTTTCCCAGGGCGTACCCTCATCCTCGTCGCGCCGGACCTGAAAACCCAGGAAAGTTTCCAGCAGGACATTGAAACCTGGCTGCGAGCTGAGTCCAAAGCCCAAAGTCCAAAGCCTGAAGTCAATAATCCCCAACTCCCAACTGCCAACTCCCAACTGCTTTTTTATCCCGCCTGGGAATCACTGCCGCACGAGGGCAAACTGCCCCATGCCGACACCATCAGCGACCGCCTCCAAACCCTGGTGGCCCTGGCCGACAATTCAAAATCGAAAACTCAAAACTCAAAACTCATAGTGACGAGCGTCACCGCCCTGCTCCAGCAAACTTTTCCGCCCGGCGAAATCCAAAAGCGCACGCGCCGGCTGGGACGCGGGGACAAAATCAATCCGCTGGATCTGATCGAATGGCTTGAAGAACAGGGTTACGAACCGGAGGCGCAAGTGACCCAAAAGGGCGACATCGCCCTGCGCGGCGGCATTCTGGATCTCTGGCCGCTGACCAGTCCCTGGCCGGTGCGGCTGGAATTCTTCGGCGATGAATTGGAATCGCTGCGCCACTTCGATCCGCTCACGCAAATCTCGCGCGAGGAAATCGTGGACGTTGCCATTCCACCGGGCGGTGAACTGGGAATCTTAAAACAGTGGCAGGTGACGGATGACCAGGAGCACGAAACCGGCATGGCATCCGGCCGGCAAAACCCTGTCACCCGTCACGGGTCACTCGTCACCCTTTTGGATTATCTGCCTTCCGGGACAATTTTTCTGCTCTGCGAACCGGAACAACTCGCCCTGCGCGCCGATGAATACGCGCAACAAATCCCCGCGGACGATCCCTTTTTCATTTCCTGGGAAACTTTCCGGACCGAACTGAATCGCCGCGGCATGACGCAACTGGACTTGAACGAGGAAGAAACCATCCCCTCACCCGGCCGGGAGGCCACCCTCTCCCCGCCGGGCGGGGAGAGGGACGGGGCGGGGAGCGCTCAGTTATTTTCTTCACTCGACCTTTACCATCCCCCGGCCGGGCGCGCGGTGGAATTGCCCATTGTCGAGGCCCAGCGCCGTGAGTTTTTCAATCAGCTCCATCGCTGGTTGCGGCAAGGCTACGCCGTGTACGTCTTCTGCAACAACGACGGCGAACGGCAGCGGTTCGGCGAGATTTGGGAGGAATCGGGCCCCGGGTCCGGCGTTTCGGATCCAGGAAAAGACCCCGCCGGCGCACAACCCCCAACCCCGGACCCCGGACCCCGGACGCGAATCGGTTCGCTCGCCCGCGGTTTCCTTTGCGACGATGCCAGACTCGTCATCGTCACCGACGCGGAGATTTTTGGGCGTTACAAAATCCAGCGTCCGCGCCGCTTGAAATCGCCGCACGCACTCGCCACCCGTTCCGCGCTCGACATCGATTTCACCGCTTTGGAGGAGGGCGACCTCGTCGTCCACCTCCAATACGGCATCGGCCGCTTTCTCGGCCTTAAAAACCTGCCCGCGAGTTCGCGAACCGAATCCCCGGATCCCGGACCCCGGACCCCGGATGCCGGCACCGAGTGCCTGGTCATCGAATACGCCCCGGCCCATTCCGGCGAGGAACCGCCAAAACTGTATGTGCCGGTGACCGAGGCGCATCTGGTCGGCAAATATGTCGGCGCGGGCAAGGCGCATCCGCCGTTGAACACGCTGGGGGGCACACGCTGGAAAAAGGCGAAGGAACAGGCCGAACGCGCCGTGCGCGACGTCGCCGCCGAACTGCTGCAAATCCAGGCCGTGCGCGAATCCCAACCCGGCCACGCCTTCAAGCCCGATGTCCCCTGGCAACGCGAGTTCGAAGGCGCCTTCATTTTTGAGGAAACGCCGGATCAATGGCGCGCGATTCAGGAAACCAAGTCCGACATGGAGAAGCCCAAGCCGATGGACCGGTTGATTTGCGGTGACGTCGGATTCGGCAAGACCGAGGTGGCGATCCGGGCGGCGTTCAAGGCTGTGATGGATGGCCGGCAGGTCGCCGTGCTCGTGCCCACGACCGTGCTGGCGCAGCAGCATTTCAACACCTTCCGGGAGCGCATGGCGGATTATCCGGTGCGCATCGAATTGCTCTCGCGTTTTCGGTCACGCCGCCAGCAACAGCGGGTCGTCCAGGACCTGGCCAACGGCGCCGTGGACATCGTCATCGGCACCCACCGGTTGATTCAAAATGACATCACCTTCAAGGACCTGGGCCTGGTCGTCATTGACGAGGAGCAACGGTTCGGGGTGTTGCACAAGGAAAAGTTCAAGCGCCTGCGCACGCTGGTGGACGTCCTGACGCTCAGCGCCACGCCGATCCCCCGCACGCTTTACCTGGCCCTCACCGGTGCGCGCGACATGAGCACCATCCAGACGCCGCCGCACGACCGCCTGCCGGTCGAAACCATCGTCACCCAATTCGACGAGCGCGTCATACGCGATGCCATCCAGCGTGAACTGAACCGCGGCGGCCAGGTTTTTTTCCTGCACAACCGGGTGATGACGATTCAACTGACGGCCGACCGGTTGAAACGGCTGCTGCCGCACGCGCGCATCGTCGTCGGTCACGGCCAGATGGACGCGGATGAACTGGAGGAAGTGATGACCACATTTGTCAACGGCGAGGCGGACGTCCTGCTGTCCACCACCATCATCGAGAGCGGCCTGGACATTCCGAACGCGAACACCATCATCATCGACCGCGCCGACCGGTTCGGCCTGAGCGATTTGTATCAATTACGCGGGCGGGTCGGGCGTTATAAACATCAGGTCTACGCGTATCTGTTGTTGCCGCGCCACGTGAGCCTGCTGACCGACGTGCGCAAACGCATCAGCGCCATCCGGCAATACTCCACGCTCGGCAGCGGCTTCAAAATCGCGATGCGCGACCTCGAAATCCGCGGCGCGGGCAATCTGCTCGGCGCGGAACAAAGCGGCCATATCACCGCCGTCGGCTTCGAACTTTATTGTCAGTTGCTCAAGCAAAGCGTTTCGTCGCTCAAGGGCGAGAAGGTGAAGCCGCGCGTGGAAGTGAGTGTGAAACTGGATTTTTTGGGTCAGTCCGTAGTCAGTAGTCAGCAGTCCGTAGCAACAGGCAACAAACGGTCGGCTACTGACTACGAACTGCTGACTGCTGGCTTGCCCCACGGCTACGTCACCGAACCGCAGCACCGCATCGAAATTTATCGCAAACTCGCGCAGGCAACGGACAAATCCGCGTTGGAAAATTTATGGAAGGAATTGCGCGACCGTTTCGGCCCGCCGCCACCGCCGGTGGAATTGCTGCTGCTGGCAGCCGAAGTGAAAATTCTGGCCGGCGAAAAAGCCGTGACGGTCATCGAAGTCAAGGATGACAAATTGATGCTGACGCGCCACGGCGATTTCATCACGCTCGGGGGAAAGTTCCCGCGTCTGACGAAGAAGGCGGCCGGGGCGCGTTTGAAGGAAATCAAGCGCCTGTTGCTGGCGATTTAAAATTCGGCGTTGCCGCGCGTGACAGGGACAGGCACTTTCTCCGCGGCAATGTTCGAATATGGCATTGAAAACGCTTCCGTTTCCAACCCCTTGAAGGGCCGGTTCAGACCGCCAATCTCAAAACCATGCCATTGAAGCGACTACCAAAACCCGGGGCAGAAACTGTCGCAGCGTTGATCGGCACCGCCTTCTCGGCGCTCCTGCTGGTTCTCATGGCGATGCACGCGGGACCTTTGTGGCGCGACGAAACCAACACCCTCAACATGGCGCGGATGCCTTCCCTGAAGGAACTCTGGAACAACCTGCCTTTCGAGTCGTTTCCGCCCCTCTGGCCGCTGCTGCTGCGCGGATGTGGTTTTCTCGGCCTGGTGAACAGTGACTTGACCATCCGCGTCCTGGGCTTGTGTGTGGGTCTTCTCTTCCTCGCTTTGTTGTGGTTATGTTCGCGCTGGCTGGGGGCGCGCGCGCCGATCCTGAGCATTGCGCTGCTGGGCAGCCTGCCGGCGTTCGTGTTTATCGTGGGGGCAAATCGGGCTTATGGCCTGGCGAGTTGCCTGCTGGTGCTCAGTTTCGGAATGATCTGGCGAATGATGCAGTTCCCGTCGAGGTCGCGGATTCTGGGGGCCGGGCTGGTCTGCCTTCTTTTCGCGCATTGCATCTATTTTGACGTGACCTTTCTGTGCGCGATGCTGGCCGGCGGGGCTGCGGTGACGGTTCGGCGGCGGCAGTGGAACACACTGTGGGCGCTGGCGGGGATTGGGCTCGTGTCGGGCTCGTCGCTGGCGGTATACCTGCCCATCATCCACCAGGGTGCAACTTACCTGCCGCTCATCCGGGAACCGTTTTTCAATGCCTCCACCATCTGGTATGGACTCTGCAATGCCCTGGCGGCCCAGAGCAGTGCCAACCCCGGTGGCGCCAGCGGCCCCCAAGCCTGGTTCTGGGTTGAAATCTGGGTTGAGTTGTTGTTGGGCGGATCGGTTGTGGCCGTCGTTATGCAATGGACCCGCGGCCGTCGGCTGCAGAACCCGGAAACTGCCGCCGCGACGCCGGTCCCGGTCCGCGCCGACCTGGCACTGTTCTGCGGGGTGAGCATGCTTTTGGGAATCGCGGGATGTTTCACTTTTCTGCTGAGGTTGCAGTCTTTCATGGAGCCGTGGTATTACATCGAACTCCTCGCTCTTTGCGCCATTTCGCTCGATGGAATATTGAGCGCGAACTGGCCGGCGCTGCGTCCCTGGGGATGGTTCCGGATCGGGTTCATGCTGGTGGTGATGAGCTGGGGATCAAGGTCGGCATGGGCGGAAGCCCATACCCGGCGGAGCAATGTGGACCTGATTGCCGCCGTTCTCGCTCAAAAGGCATCGGCCGGAGACCTCATCGTGGTGGAAAACATTTGGGAAGGAATCACCTTTGACCGGTATTATCGCGGACAAACCCGTTGGATGACCGTGCCTCCGATTGACTCACACAAGGTGCATCGGAACGACCTGATCTTGGAAAAAATGAACCAGCCGGAGGCGATGGCTCCGGTGTTGCGTGAGATCACCGGCACCTTGCGCCAGGGTAATAGTGTCTGGCTGGTGGGAAGTGTCCCCGTGGTGCGCCCGCAGCAATTGCCACCCATGCCGCCCCCGCCGCCGCCGGGGTTGCCGACCCAGTGGTGGTTGGGGTCGTATTTATATTGCTGGAACACGCAAGTGACGGTGCAACTGCTGGACCAGGCACGGCAGGAACAGGCCCAGAAAATTTCCGCGGCCGGGCCGGTGAGCTCCTTCGAAGACCTCTCCGTGATACGGTTCTCCGGCTACAAACCTGATGCGAAATGACCCGGTCGTTTCCTGCGGGAACCGGCTGCCGCAACACAGGATCCGGCGGGTATCAGGCACGTGAAGCTGGCGGCACCATGCCCGCCGGCAGAACACCCTGTGAAACCTTGAGTTGATCCGCGGCCGACTCGATTACCTGGAATCATTTCGTTCACGTGATGGCCTTGCCATCAATGCCGTGACTCGCCTCAATGAGGTAGCGCGGCCGGCGACGGCTTTCATCAAAGGTGCGCCAGAGATATTCACCCAGCACGCCCAGCATGATAAGCTGCACGCCCGACGTGATGAGCACCACGCATATCAGCGACGTCCAGCCTTCAATGGGAGCCTCGTAGAGAATACGCCGGATCACCAAAAACAGCGCATAGAGAAATCCCAGCGCCGCCGAACAGAATCCCAGCAACGACATCAGGCGGATGGGCACGTAGGAGAAACTGACAAAGGAATCCACCGCCAGTTTGATGCGTTTGAAAAAGGTCCACTTGGAAACCCCGGCCTGCCGCGCTTCCTTGGTGTAAACGATTTGCGCCTGCTCGAAACCCATCCACTGAACCAACGCCAGCAATGAGGTGTTTCGTTCCGGCGCCGCGCGCAGCGCATCCATCACGACGCGATCCATGAGCAGAAAATCAGCGCCCGTTTGCGGCAGCTCGGCAATGGCATAGCGGCGCATCAACAGGTAGTAGAGCCGGGCGAAAATCTTGTTCAACCGGCTTTCCCCCGCGCGCGCACCGCGCACCGCCCAAACCACTTTTGCGCCCGCGCGCCACTTGTCGACCAGCAACGGGATGGTTTCGGGCGGGTCCTGCAAATCGGCCGCCAGGATCACCGCCGCGTCGCCCGTGGCGTATTCCAAACCGGCGGTGAAGGCCTTGTGGCTGCCAAAATTGCGGGAAAAACGGAGCCATTTCACCCGTGAATCCTGCGCCGCGAATCCCCGCAGGATTTGGAGCGTGCGGTCACGGGAATGATCATCCACGAAAATGATTTCAATTTCCATCCCGAGCGCGTGCCAATCCAGGCGGACAATTCTTTCATAGAGCCGGGGCAGGCTCTGCTCTTCATTGAAAGCGGCAACGATGAGCGATAATTTATTCATGGGTTGGAACATCCGTTTGTTTCATCTGGCGCTCAAGTTGAAACAGGCGATCATTCAATTCGATGAGGTCGAGGCCAAGCTTGACGCGCACTGATTTGATTACGTCGGCGGCGCATTGCCGCGTCAAGCCATCCGTGGACACCTCGCACAGCCGCAGGACGCCGTCACCGGTCAGTACGTCCACACCCGCGTTGGGAACCAGATGTATGACGCGACCGGGGATTCGCCCGACGTACTTCGGCGAAGGCGTCACTTCTTCAGCTGATAAAACAAACAGCCGCCGGTTTTGATAAAAGGTAAAGGCGCCCGGATAAGGAAAGGTCAGCGCGCGAACCAGATTGAAAATCCGGCGTGTGGACTGGTTCCAATCAATCAACCCATCCGCCGGCGTGCGACTCGCGGTAAAGGAACCGGCGGCAAGGTTTTGCGGTTGGGGAGTTCCTTCACCCCGTCGCAGCAATTCGTGGCCCCGCCGCACCAATTCCACCGTCGCCGCGCAGATTTTCCCATAAAGTTGCGGCGCGGTTTCATTTGCCCCGATGGGGATGGGCTGTCGCAATAAAACATCACCGCCGTCCATTCGCTCTGAAATTTTGAAAAGGGTTGCCCCGGTTTCGCGCTCGTCGTTGATGATCGCCCAGTTCAATGGGGCGAAACCGCGATATTCCGGCAGCAGACTGTCATGCACCGCCCAGCAGCCGCGGGGAAAAATGGAATAAAAGGACCCGGGCAGGAGCACCCGCACCCCGACCGCGAACGCCGTTTCCGCCTGCAACTCCCGCGCCCAGCCATCCAGGCCCGGGTCGCGCATCAACTTCGTTTCACGGACCGGCAGGCCGCGGCCTTGCGCCAGCACGCGGATGGGCTCTTCAAAGCGTTCCCGTTCGTGGTCATCCTGCGTGAGACTCAGGACGCCAACCACATCCGCCCCGGATTCGATCAGCGCCTGAAGCGCAAGATAACCACGGCGCGTTCCCCCGATGAATAAGGTTCTCATGCTGTTGGCGCTTCGATCTTACCCGTTCCCCGCATGATGATATAGTCAAAGGGCCATTGTTTCACGGCCCGCAAAGTATGCACCGTGAGCGTTTCCCGAAACAATGTTTCCCATTTCAATAGCGTGCGAACGAACGCGCCGTTGTCGGAGCGGCGCAATAGCCGGCCAACCACATTTTTGTTTTGGGGCCAAAGCGCGTCAATGATGAAAATTTCCCCATCCGCCTTCAGCCTGAGACAAAATTGAACCAGCGCCGCCCTCGCCTGCTGATCATCCAGATGGTGCATCAGCCCCACGCCGATGATCCGGTCAAATTTCCGTTGCAGAAACGTCAGCTCCAGGGCGCTCCCCGCCTGAAAGCAATCGCCGCGTTTGCGCCGCGCGGCGGCAATGTAGCGCGGATTCAAATCCAAACCGGTGTAGTCTTCGTTTTCAAGGTAGTCGCGCAAAAAACCGGTGCCACACCCGACATCCAGATAGCTTTTGCCGGGAACAAAAAAATTTTCCCGCTTCAGTTCGCCCAGAAAAAGACGGTAATTCACGGTCAACAACCGCTGGATCAGTTCATAGGCGGCCGGATTTTCCTCGAGATACGAAAATAATTTCATGCCAGCGCCCGATCCAGTTGTTCCACGACCTGACGCTGCTCGTCCCCGGTCATTTGCGAATAGAGCGGCAGGCAAAGACATTGGTCACTGGCACGTTCGCTTTCCGGAAGATGCTGGGGGCCGTACATGCTGGCATAGCAGGGTTCACGGTGGATGGACATGATGCCGCGCCGCGTCGCAATGCCCGCATCCAGCAGTTGTTG
>JAJPJM010000134.1 GCA_021324235.1 Verrucomicrobiota bacterium | reverse complement strand
CGCGCAAAGACCATGAACAAACCGGTCGAGAGTCGAGGGTCGAGGGTCGGGCGCCGACAGGTCGCTTTTACGCTCGTGGAACTGCTGGTCAGCATCGCAGTAATGGCGATTCTGGCGGCACTGCTGCTGCCGGTGCTGAACCACAGCCGGCAGTCCGCCTGGCGCACTCAATGCACGAGCAATCTCCGCCAGCTGGGAATGGCCACGGAAATGTACTGGGACGACAACCAGGGAAATTGTTTCCGATACATTTTCGGCACGACGAATTTTGGCCAGATTTACTGGTTCGGCTGGATGGGGCCGGGACCGGAAGGCCAACGGCCGTTCGACCTGTCCGATGGCGCATTATATCCCTACGTCAGCGACAGCCAGGTGAGAATTTGCCCGGCGTTGAACTACGCGTTGGCGCAGTTCAAATTGAAGGCCGATGGCGTCGTGTACAGCTATGGTTATAATCTTTATCTCTCCGCGGCCTTGACCAAACCTCCCGTCGCCGCCGGAAAAATTTCGCATCCGGCGGGGACCGCGCTTTTTGCCGACGCCGCCCAGGTCAACGACTTTCAGGCGCCCGCCGCGCCAGACAACCCAATGCTGGAAGAATGGTATTACGTGGACACGAACACGAGTTATCCGAACGGCCATTTCCGTCACGACCAAAAGGCCAACACGGTTTTTTGCGACGGTCACGTGGAACTGGAAAAAGCGGCGCCCGGTTCGATGGATCCGCGCCTGCCGGGTCAATGGGTCGGAAGCCTGCCGGCGTCGATTTTGACACTCCAGTGAGGGTTATGCGCCAATCTGTTTCTGAATCACGCCGCAAATTTTCCGCGACCATTGCTCCAAAACCTTCGCGTCGCGGCCTTCCAGCAACAGCCGGGCCTTCGGTTCCGTGCCGGAGTAACGCAGAAAAACCCGTCCGCCCTGCCCTTTCAGTTCCGTTTCCGCCTCGGCCACCAGTTGATTCAGGCCGTCCAACTGCGCGAACGGCTTTTTTTCGCGCACGCGGACGTTGGTGACCAGTTGCGGAAAGCGCGTCCAGCATTTCGCCAGCCGGGAAAGCGGCGTTCCGTTCGCGCGCATGATCCGCAAAATCTGCAACGCGGCCACCAGACCGTCGCCCGTGGTGCTGAAGTCGCGGAAAATCAAATGTCCGCTTTGTTCGCCGCCAAAGTTGAAACCCCGGTGGAGCATTTCATCAATCACATGGCGATCGCCGACGGCGGTGCGAACCACCTTCCCGCCGGCGGATTTGACCGCCACTTCCAGGCCGGCGTTGCTCATCACCGTGGTCACCAGCGTTTTTTCCGCGAGCGTCTTCTGCGCGAGCATGTCGAGCGCGGCCATGGCCATGATATCGTCGCCGTCAATCAGCATGCCGGACTCGTCGCAGAGCAGGACGCGGTCGGCGTCGCCATCATGTGCAATGCCCAGCTGTGCCCGGTGCTCGACCACCTGGCGGCAAAGATTCTCCGGGTGCATCGAGCCGCAATCCTGATTGATGTTCATGCCATCGGGCGCGTTGCCACAGACGATGACTTCCGCGCCCAGTTCCCGCAGGACACAGGGCGTGGATTTGTAAGCCGCGCCATGCGCGCAATCGACGACAAGGCGCACCCCTTCCAGGGTCATGCCCCGCGGGAAGGAGGCCTTGGCAAATTCGATGTAACGTCCCAGCGCATCGTCGATGCGCACCGCCTTGCCAATCTCGTCGGCCGTGGGCCGGAGGTTTTCAATTTCGCCGCTGAAAACCAGGTGTTCGATCTTGTCCTCGATTTTATCGTCGAGCTTGTAACCGTCGGCACGGAAGAATTTGATGCCATTGTCGGCGTAGGGATTGTGGGAAGCGGTGATGACCAGGCCGGCATCGGCGCGGAGGCTGCGGGTGACATAGGCGACGCCCGGCGTCGGCAACGGGCCGATGAACAACACGTCCACGCCCATGGAAAGGATGCCGGAGGAAATCGCGTTTTCGAGCAGGTAACCGGACAACCGCGTGTCCTTGCCGATGACGATTTTGTGGCGGCCGCGGCCCCGCGACTGCGATTCGAGGTTTTTGAAAACATGCGCGGCGGCGCGGCCGAGTTTAAGCGCGGTCTCGGCGGTGACCGGCTCCACGTTGGCGGTGCCGCGAACTCCGTCGGTCCCAAAAATTTTCTGAGGCAGGTTCATGGTCTTATTCCGTGGCCGGCAAAATCGTCACACTGACTTCCGCAGGACTGACCCGGTCGAGGGTCACGCCGGGCGGCACCGAAACGTCCACGTTCCGGCGCAGCAGGCGCGCGGAATCCAGGCCGGTCAGATTGATCAGCACGTGGACGTCGCTTTTCTGCAAACTCGCCATGATATCGGCCGGTCCGCTGACTTTGACGGCAACGAAATTGGGGGCAATCTGGGCATTGTGCACATCCGCGCCGGACGAAACCGCAAGCACCGGCAGATTCGTGTACGTCGCCGTGGTCATCGTGGCAAACGGGGCGATGGTTTCCGGCGTTTCCCGAAGGTTATGGATGGTAATCCACAGGCCCACCGCCAGAATCAGCGAAAACAATTTCCAGGTCAAATCCCGCGTAATCCACTCGCGTTTCGGCATAAATTCAATTGTCCGCCTGTTTGAGTTCCGGGCGGGATTCGTTTTTGGTGATGACTGCGGGGCCGGGTTTGACCCGCTCGCCGAGATGAGAACGGAGCCATTCGACGGCACTCCGGGACTTGGCCGGCTGGACCAGCAGGGAGGTCAGGAAGGCGCGCAACTCCTCCAGGGAAACGCCCCGCACGAGCTGGCCTTTATAGGCATGTGAAATCTTGCCATTTTCCTCGGAAACGACGACCACCACCGCATCGGTTTCCTCGCTCAACCCGATGGCTGCGCGATGACGCGTGCCGAGTGATTTGTTCAAATCCTGCCGTTGTGTCAGCGGAAATATGCACGCGGCGTGGGCAATCCGGTCGCCGCGGATGATCACGCCACCGTCATGAATCGCGTTGTTCGGGAAGAAAATCGTCTCGAGCATTTCCGGCGTGGCTTCGCAATCGACCACGATGCCTGATTCCACGATTTCGTGCAGTTGAATCACTTGTTCCAGGGCGATCAGTGCCCCAATCCGCACCTCGGCCAGCCGCTCGACGGTCTGAATAATCACCTCGATATTTTCACGCTGCTCGTGCGCCGTGTAAAACAAGGGAAGGTTCCCCAGTTCCGAGAGCATGCGCCGCAACT
>JAJPJM010000181.1 GCA_021324235.1 Verrucomicrobiota bacterium | reverse complement strand
GCGCGAACGTGGCGAAGTTGATGAACCTCATGGTGACGAGCGCCGTGTGGAAAATCGGCACACTCGCCTTGTCCGCCGCCGCCAGCAGCTCGTTGTCCGGCCGGAGATTGCGGCTGAACACGATGCCGGGAATCCGGTATTTGAACAGGTCCGTGTAGCGGGCCTCGCGTTCCGCCCGGGGGAGTGACCGCAAATAAAACGTCTCCGCGTTGCCGAGCACCTGGATGCGTTTGTAGGCGAAATAACGCGTGAACCCGCTCAACGCCAGGCCGGGACGATTGACCGTCGGCTCGCGAATGATGCGCTTGAGCCCGTTTTGGCCGGACAACAGCCGCAGTTGCAGCGAGGCGGCGTGTTCGTTGTAGAACCGTTCAACAGTGACAGGTTGGTGTGCCATATGTTTTCAACCGGGCAAAATTAAGATCAAGCAAAGCCGGCAGGCATTCCTGACGATCCCCTTGCCGCTCATCTTGATCATAATCCTAATCGTAATCCCATTTCACAGGTTAAACTCCGGTCCCAGATAAATCTCCCGCGCCTTCGGGTCGTTCGTCAAAAATTCCGAACTGCCCTCCACCAGCACTTGACCTTTGTGAATGATGTAACCGCGGTCAATTAATTTCAAGGTTTCACGCACGTTGTGGTCGGTAATCAAAATGCCCAGTCCGCGTTCCTTGAGGCGGCGCACGATTTTCTGGACTTCATAAACCGCAATCGGGTCAATGCCGCTGAAGGGTTCGTCCAGCAGCATCAGTTTGGGGCTGGTCACCAGCGCGCGGGTGATTTCCAGCCGCCGTTTCTCGCCGCCGCTGATCTGGTAGGCCGGACTCCGGGCCACCGGCGTCAAATCCAGTTCCTCCAACAGGTATTTCAGCCGCACCGCGCGTTCGTCCCGCGCCAGCTTGCACGTTTCCAGGATCGCCAGGATGTTTTCCGCCACCGTCAGCTTGCGGAACACCGACGGTTCCTGGGTCAGGTAGCCGATGCCCAGCCGCGCGCGCCGGTGCATCGGCAGCCGCGTGATGTCGCGTGCCTGAAATTTCACCGCGCCGTCGTCCGGCTTCACGACACCCACCACCATGTTGAAGGTCGTCGTCTTGCCCGCGCCGTTCGGGCCGAGCAACCCGACGATTTCGCCCGCCTTGACGTTGACCGAGACCCCATTGACGACCCGGCGCCCGCGATACTCCTTCATCAGCTTTTCCGTGACGAGCAAGAGATTTTCCGCAACCGCCGTGGCAATAACCGGCCCCGTCGGACTTTTCTTCAGTTCCGGCTTGGATTGGGTTTCGCTCATGCGATCCTCTTTATGCAAATTATTTTGCCGCCGACGGTCGGTTGGTCAGCGCCGGTGGAACGTTGGTGTCGTTGGCCACGGAATTGGTCGCTGCCGGTGGTGGATGGGTTCCCTCCACCGGGGCGTTGGTGCCGGCCAGTGCGCCGTTGAGGGTCTGGTGAAATACCATTTTGGGATTGGATGGCACGCTCAACCGATCGTTGGCGCGGTCCCAGATGATCGAATCCCCGGTGAGCCAGCCCTGGGTGTTCTCCAGGCGCGCATTGCCTGTCAACGTGATGGTTTCGTTGGTCACTCCGTTTTGCACGTTGAACACATATACCGCCCGGTCACCGGTGGCGTGCATTTTCTGGCCTTTGTCATCCGTCGCGTCGATCACCACGTTGGTCTCGGCGACGATGTTGGTGACGCGTCCGCCGGTCTGCGGCAGGTCGGCCGCAAGCCATTCGCAACGCATCTTCATGTCGGGGGAGTCCACCCGCACATGTTCGTGATAAACCACCCGGCGCCCGGCCAGGTCAAAGTCCGCGGGCCCGTCCGCTTCGATCAGCGTTTCCGGGCGCGGCGGCGGTTTGACGGCGGACGCGTTCGTGGTCACCAGCGCCAGGATTTCGTCCACGGCGTTCGTGTTCGTGTTCACCTGGGCGCACAGCATTCCCGCGCCGGCAACGGCCATCAAGGCAATGTAACCAAAAATTTTCACAGTCTAATTTCTCTTCTCCGGCCCGAATTGGAGCACGGTGGATGGGCGGTTCGAAATGGTGAGGAAGGAATCGTTTTGCCGCCACAAAAAACCTTCACCTTCGACGCGGATTTTTCCGTCCTGGTATTGCACCTGCAACCGGCCCGGGGAACTGGCGGTGCCGTTCAACTGATCATACGTGCACTCCGGCGCGTTGACGACAATTTCCGGCCGGCCATTCAATTCAAACGTTTCGAGCTTGAGCTGTTTGATGGCCAGCAAGCCGCCCGGCAGCGGCTGCGCTTCCGCGCCGGACAACCGTGACCGTATTTGCTGCTGGTTCGGCGCCGGGTAGTATTCGACCGACGTAAAATCGTTCGCGTGGCTCATGACGTTCGACTGGGCGCGATTGTCCGTTGCCGCCAGGACCAGAATCACGCCGGCCAGTAACAGCCTTGTGACCTGTGGCGGGTGGCAGGTGACAGGCATCATCACGCGCCACGGACCGGTTGTTTTCTTGTCATTCGTCACCTGTCACCTGTCACTTTCGATAAACGGCGATGACCGGCTCCCATTTTCCCTGCGCCTGTAAAATCATTTCAATCGTTTCCCGCACAGCGCCCCGGCCGCCGTCGGCGCGCGTGATGAAATCCGCGGCGGCTTTGACCTGGGGTCGCGCATCCGCCACGGCCACGCCGATTCCCGCGCGCGCCAAAGGTCCCAAATCCACCACGTCGTCGCCCACGAAACAGACTTGCCGCCAATTCAACTTTTCCCGCGCCAGCAATTTTTCAATCGCGCCGCTCTTGCTCAAGTCGTCACCTTGTTGGACCAGAAAATCGATTTTCAATTCTTTCGCGCGCATTTGGGTCGCCGCTGATGGCCGGGCCGAAACCCAGCCGACTTTCAGGCCGGCGCGCCGCGCCAGCACCAGGCCGAGGCCGTCGCGAATGTTGAACCGTTTGTACTCGCGCTTGCCGCCGATAAAAATCGAACCATCCGTCAGCACCCCGTCCACGTCGCACAGGAACAATTTTATCGGTTTGAGGCGCGAGTGGAGTGATCGGGAAATACGCGTTGGCATGAACAATCAAAAAATAAAAACATTAAACGCTGAACATTGAACATTGAACATCGAATTAAAAAGGGCACTTTGGCCACTTCGATGTTCGGCGTTCGATGTTGAATGTTCGATGTTCACTCTTTTACGGCGTTAAAGACTTTGAGCAAGCTGCGCAGCAGCGCGGGCATTTCCGCCAGCGGAATCATGTTCGGCCCGTCACTCAACGCGCGGTTCGGATTCGGGTGGGTCTCGAAAAACAGGCCGTTGGCTCCGGCGGCCAGCGCCGCGCGGGCCAGCACCGGCGCAAATTCGCGCTGGCCGGACGATTTATCGCCGCCGCCGCCCGGCAATTGCACCGAATGCGTCGCATCGAAAATCACCGGACAGCCAAATCGTTTCAGGATCGGAACCGAGCGCATGTCGGCCACCAGATTGTTGTAGCCGAAGGTCGTGCCGCGTTCGGTGAGCAGGATTTTATCCGCGCCGGCAAGTCTGGCCTTCTCGACGACCTGGCCCATTTCCACCGGTGACAGGAACTGGCCTTTTTTCAGGTTCACGATCTGGCCGGTCAGGGCGGCGGCCTCAATCAAATCCGTCTGGCGGCAGAGAAACGCGGGAATCTGCAGGATATCCACGACCTCGCCGGCAATGGCGGCCTGGGTTTCGGTGTGGATGTCGGTCAGGACCGGCACGCCGACTTTGGCGCGGACTTTGCCCAGGATTTCCAGGCCCGTTTCCATGCCCATTCCGCGGAAGGACCGGGCGGAGGTGCGGTTGGCCTTGTCGAAGCTGGCCTTGAAGACGTAAAAAATGCCGAGCGCGGCGCAGGTTTTCTTGAGCGCGGCGGCGACTTGCAGGCACAACTTCTCGTTTTCAATCACGCACGGCCCGGCAATCAGGAACAGCCGGCGCGGCGAATTGAAGTTCTTCCAGATGGCAGCGTCGTTGAGCACCCGGAAGTTTTAGCAGCGAAACCAAGGAAAGTAAATGGCCCTTGGCAGCCCGACACCCGCCCCGTTGGGATCGAACCAATCTCAAATCACCGTTCCGTGCGGGATGACGGCGTTTTTAGGGATGATGATGATGCCGTCGCGGATGTAGTACAGGTCGTGGTCCGCCTTGTCCGGCTTGCCGGCCGGCGAAATGGTCACGTTGTTGCCGATGCGCGCGTTTTTATCGATGATGGCGTTCTCGATCTTGCAGTTGGCGCCGATGCCGATGCGCGGTTTGCCTTCGCACTCGTGCATCAGCACTGATTCCTGGGATTCGTAATAGTCGCTGCCGAGGATGACCACGCGGTTCAGGTCCGTCCCGCTGCCGACGACGGTGCGCAGGCCGACGATGCTGCTGTTGATGCGCGCCTGGTTGATGATGCAGCCGTCGGAAATCACCGCGTGGTCAATCTGCGCGCCGTTGATCTTGGAGCCGGGCAGGTAACGCGGGCGGCTGAAAATCGGCGAGCCCATGTCGAAGAAATTAAAGCGCGGCAGTTCGGAGACGAGATCGAGATTGGCGTCGAAAAAAGAGCGGATGGTGCCGATGTCCTCCCAGTAACCCTGAAAGATGTAGGAGAAGACGCGGTGCGTGTTGATGGCGTGCGGGATGATGTGCTTGCCGAAATCGGGCAGGGGATTGTCCAGCAGCTCGCGGACCAGCTGGCGATTGAAAATGTAGATGCCCATGGAGGCCAGAAACAGCTCGCGTTCCCCTTCAATGCCGAGTTTGGGATACCATTCGGGCGGCAGCCGCAGCGAGTCCAGCACGGCGGGATCGTTCGGTTTTTCCACGAACCGCGTGATGCGGCGGTCCTCGCCGATTTGCATGATGCCGAGTGCGCGTGCTTCATTGCGGGCCACCGGAATCGTGGCCACGGTGATGTCCGCGCCGGTCTCGACGTGCTGGTCCACGACCCGGCGAAAATCCATCCGATACAACTGATCGCCGCTCAGAATCAGGAGGTAATCGAAATCGTGGTTGAGAAAATGAATCAAATTTTTGCGGACGGCGTCGGCGGTGCCCTGGTACCACGAGGTGTTGGTGAACGTCTGTTGCGCGGCGAGAATTTCCACAAAACCGCTTGTGAAATGGTCGAATTTGTACGTTCGCGAAATGTGGCCGTGCAGGGAGGTGGAATTGAATTGCGTCAGGATGTAGATGCGGCGGAACCCGGAATTGATGCAATTGGAGATGGGAATGTCCACCAGCCGGTATTTGCCGGCGAGCGGCACGGCCGGCTTGGCCCGGTCCTTGGTCAGCGGAAACAACCGCGAGCCCTGGCCGCCGCCCATGATGACGGAGAGCACGTTGCTGACATTAAAAGTTCGGGGGCCGATCGGTGCCATAATTTTTTTCGACTCGCAGAATATAGCGAGAATACCGGCGAAGAGGCAAGCGACGGATGGCGCGCTCGAAGGTCAGGAAGCGGCCTGGGCCTCGCGCACGATGTAGGGCGCGAATTCGTCGTGATGATGTGGCGGGATGCGCGCCTTGAACCGCGCCGCCGGGCCGCGATAACTGCGGGAAATGATCTGGCCGACGGCGTGCAATCGCGCAATCACCGCCGCCTGTTCGTGGGGCACGCGCAGTTCCAGGAATTCGCGTTTGGGCCGCAACTGCGTTCCAAGTTCCGCGAGCAAAGTGGGCAGGCCTTCGCCCGTGCTTGCCGAAATGGACACGGCGTGCGGATGTTTCTCCAGCAGCCGGTTCAACACGCCGTTGGCACTGGTGCCGCCGGCGTTGCCGTTCAGCCGGTCCATCTTGTTGAAAACCATGATGGTCGGTTTTTCGCCCGCGCCGATTTCGGCAAGCACGGCGTTCACGGCCTGAATCTGCTCCTCGGCCTGCGGGTGGCTGAGGTCCACGACGTGCAACAGCAAATCAGCCTGCACCACCTCCTCCAGCGTCGCCTTGAAGGCCTCGACCAGCCCGTGCGGCAGCTTGCGGATGAAACCGACCGTGTCCGTCAGCAAAACATTTTGGTTCGTGGGCAACCGCAACCGCCGCGTGGTCGGATCGAGCGTGGCGAACAAAATGTCCTTCACCAGCACGCCCGCGCCGGTAAGGGCATTGAGCAGGGTGGACTTGCCGGCGTTGGTGTAGCCGACGATGGACGCCAGCGGCCAGTGGCCGCGCTGGCGCGCGCTGCGTTGCAGGCCGCGCTGCCGGCGAACCAGTTCCAGTTCGCGCGAAATCCGGGCGATGCGGTCCTGCACACGGCGGCGGTCGGTTTCCAGCTGGGTTTCGCCTTCGCCGCCGCGCATGCCGATGCCGCCGGACTGCCGCGACAAGTGGCCCCAGAACCGCGTCAGCCGCGGCAACAAGTGTTGCAGCTGGGCCAGTTCAATCTGCAATTTGCCTTCACGCGTCCGGGCGCGCTGCGCAAAGATGTCCAGGATCAGCGCCGTCCGGTCGAGGATCTTGCAGTTGAAAATCTTTTCCAGATTGCGGCTTTGGGCCGGCGACAATTCATCGTCGAAAATGACCGTGTCCACGTTGTTCCGCCGGCTGAAGGCGGCAAACTCCTCCGCCTTGCCCTTGCCGATGAACGTGGCGGGTGCGGGGGATTCCAGTTTTTGCAAACCGTCGCCGATGACTTCGCCGCCGGCGGTGGCGGCCAGTTCGCCGAGTTCGGAAAGCGAGTCACGCGGGTCCACGCCGTTGCGCGATTTAAATTCGGCACCGACGAGGAAGACCCTTTCAGGTCGCGTTTTTCTGGTTTCGACAAGCGCTTTCAACGACGTGCTACTATAACACATATCCACGCTCCCGCACCACAGCGAGCTTTACTTTTGGTTGGAATCGCGGTTTGCTCCGTACCCATGAAAACGATTTTGCTGCTCTCGCTGCCAATTTTGTGTGGTCTGGTTTTGCCGGTTGAAGTCGCCACCGCCCAGTCGTTGCCGACCATTGCCCTCAAACCCGTTTTTCCCGCGCTGTCGGACGAGCGCCCGCTGTGGATGAGTGAGGCGCCGGATGGCTCGGGCCGTTTTTTTGTTGTTTATCAGGACGGTAAAATTCTCATCGTCAAGAAAGGCTCGGATGGCAGCCAGGCGAAGGAGTTCCTGAACATCGTGGACCGCCATCCGTATTTTGAAAACGAAGACGGCTTGTTGAGCATTGCGTTTCATCCCGGTTTCAAGACCAACGGCCTGTTTTACATCTATTACACGCAACAGAACAAACCGGACGAAGTAAAACGGTTTCAGGATGGACGTCCGACCAGTTTTCCCTATCGCAGCATTGTCAGCGAATTCAAAGTCTCCGCCACCGACCCGGACAAGGCCGACATGACTTCCGAACGCATCCTTTTGACCGTCCCGGAACCGTTCTGGAATCATAAAGGTGGTGAACTGGCTTTCGGCCCGGACGGTTATCTTTATCTGGGTCTCGGCGACGGGGGCGCGGCGGACGACCCTTTTGGCAGCGGCCAGAATACGGCCGTACTGCTTGCCAAAATGTTGCGCATTGACGTGAACACGCGCGGCACGGTCCGCGTGGGATGGCGGCAACAGGAATTGCCCTATGGCATTCCTTCCGACAACCCGTTTGCCGGCGAAACGGATATGGCCTACGGCGCGCGCAAGGAGATTTACGCCTACGGCCTGCGCAATCCGTGGCGCTACAGTTGGGATTCCAAAACCGGCGCGTTGTGGGTCGGCGACGTCGGCCAGGATTTGTGGGAGGAAGTGGACCTGGTCACCAAGGGCGGCGATTACGGCTGGAGCATCCGCGAAGGTGCGCACCACTTCAAACCCGGCCCGGCCGGGGCACAACTCATTGACCCGGTCATGGAATATACCCACCGCACGAATCTTCAGCCGCAAGGATTGTTTCCCGACCACGGCATCGGGTTGTGTGTTATCGGCGGGTATGTGTACCGCGGGAAGGAATATCCGGCGCTGGACGGCGTTTACGTTTATGCGGACTACAATGTCGGCACGATTTGGGGTTTCCGCTACGACTACGACGCGCACAAGGTGACCGCCGAAGGCACCTTGCTCCAGCAACCGAAGAACATCACGAGTTTTGCCGAGGATCTGGAGGGCGAAATTTACGTTCTCACCCAGGGCGGACAGATTTACCAGGTCACGGTTCCGTAGAAAATCTTAATCATAATCATCCTCTTAATCTTAATCTGCCCGGCGATTACGATTAAGAGCAGGATCAAGATTAAGGCTTGTCCCGGTTCAAATCTGGAAATCCACCGAGCCTTTTCTGCGGTCGGACTTGTTCAGCACGCGCGCCTTGGGGGCATCATAAACGACAATGGAGTTCGGCGCGATGCTTTCCATGAGAAACACGTTGCCACCGATCGTGCTGCCCGCGCCGATGACGGTGTCGCCACCCAGAATTGTCGCCCCGGGGTAAATCGTCACGCGATCTTCAATCGTCGGATGCCGTTTCTTGCCGCGCAATTGCTCGACGGCGGAGGTGGACTTCGCGCCGAGCGTCACGCCATGGTACAGCTTCACATGGTCGCCGATGATGGCCGTCTCGCCAACCACCGTGCCGGTGCAATGGTCCACGAAAAAGTGCGACCCGATTTGCGCGCCCGGATGCAAATCCATGCCCGAGCGAAAATGCGCCCACTCGGTCATGATGCGCGGAATCAACGCGACATTTTGCAGATACAACTCGTGCGCCAGCCGTT
>JAJPJM010000177.1 GCA_021324235.1 Verrucomicrobiota bacterium | reverse complement strand
CGGCGGGCGGCAGCGGCTCGGTCACGTCACCGATGCCGCAACGGATGAGGCGCTGGGCGGCTTCGGGATTGGCGTCGCAAAACGCCTTCACGCGCCGGCCGATTTCCGGAAACAGATAACCGGCCTTGAGCTTGAGATAATTGTCGTTTAAATGGGCCATGGACGTTGTTTTGTTGGAAAACCCAAGCCTCGGAATCTACGGGAACGAATTGGGCGAAGCAAGCTGATGAAATAAATGGCAGTGTTCTTATTTAGGTAGGGCGCGTCACTCCGTGCGCGCCGTTTTCGACATTCGCGGCGGGCAGAGGACTGCCAGCCCTACCCAAATTTTGAGATTTGGATACTGTCAATAAATTGGTAATGGCTACTTTGAACGGCGCAAGCCGAAGAATAAACCGCTCAAAGCTAACAAGCCAAAGGCACTTGGTTCGGGTACAGACAAAGTGGAGAATTGGATGTCGTCTATTTCCCAATAATTATTGTCCCCTGAAGCAGCAGCAAACGTCAGTTGTTCCATCTGACCTGTAAGTCCTGACGGGATATTACCGCCATACAACGTATAATTCGGCCCTGTGGAAATGCCGGAGAACGTTATATTTTGGCCGCCCAGAGAAACTAAAAGTGCTCCTCCTAGAAACGGATTCGGAGGTTGCGCTATGAATTGAATAGAAGCCGAATTGGTAGGCACTGTTGCAGTCTGACTGATTGATGCAGAATTAAACAAATCAATGCTGAACACCCCGTCAAGAGGTCCTGGACCGTATATCGGCGGCTGAGTACCGAAAAGAGCCACACTTGGAGCACCGAGGGAAATGGTATTGTAAAAAATATCGTTAATTCCTTGAAAGTTGCCACCAACCGTCCAACCGGGAATGGCATTCGTGGCATAGACAGCGTATGGATAGTAAGAACTTGAAGGATCCGGAACGATGGTGGCGTCCTCAAAATCGAGATTTACAAAACTCTGTCCGGATGCGTTTCGCAAGAGTGCTAGTGAAATCGCAACCAACCAAGCGATTGCCCGAAGTTTCATAGGAAATGAAATAGTGACCGCATCCACATCTTCTATCATAACCGAATCAAAATCAAGACGAGAGTTTCAACATTCACTCTAATCTGCGAACGTGCTGGTAACAGTGGTTTCGACCGAGGATGTCATTTGCGAGCCGGCGCCGGTGCGCGCCTCACTTCCTACAAACTTTCTTGCACGCTTGCTTGTAGATATGCGAATGCAACACGCCGACGAAGGGCAGATTGCGGTACCGTTCCGCAAAATCCAGGCCGTAGCCGACCACAAAGTCGTCCGGCACGGTGAACCCGACGTAATCGGCCGCGATCTTTTCGACGCGCCGCGCAGGTTTGTCGAGCAGCACGCAGATTTTGACGCGGCGCGGTTTGAGGGCACAAATTTTGGGCAGCACACGAGCCAGCGTCTGGCCCGTGTCCAGGATGTCGTCCACGAGCAGCACGTCGCGACCGCGTATGTTCAGCCGCAATTCCTTGGTGAAAATCAGGTGACCGGATTCCAGGCCGTCGCCGTAACTGGAAACACCCAGAAAATCGAGTCGCAGCGGCAGGCTCAAATGGCGCAGCAAATCCGCCAGAAACATCACCGTGCCGTTGAGGAGCGAGACGACGACCGTTTCGTGTCCGTAAAAGTCGTGCTCGATTTCCCGCGCCAGGGCACGCACGCGCCGCGCGAGCTGCGCTTCGGTGATGAGCACGCGCTCGACTTCCTTGCGCCAGCGGGGCGGAACCTGATTGGAACGGGGTTGGGCCATCCGTGGTGGATTGTGAAAAGGCCCGCGCCGAATGCGAGTCATTTTTATTGCGAGTTTTTCACCGCCGCCGCCATTTGCCGAACCAGCCAGTCGGCCTCGGGCTTGCTGCCCAGATTTTTTGCCGCCGTGAGTTCCCGGCCGTCGCGCGTCCGGATTTTCAGGTCATAATATGCCGTGTGGCCGGCGCTCGCGCCCACATCGGTCGCGATATTGGCCACCTCGGAAACCTTCAGCGCGCTCAGCTTTTTGATGCCAAACCAGGCGGTTTCAATCTGCACCTGCGCCGGCGTCGCGACCACGCGGCTGCGCCGAAACCAGAGGTCAAACGCGAACGCGGCCATCAACAAATCGATCACGCCGAACACGAGCGGGAAAATCAACGGCGCGTGTTTCCAAATCAGGAAGACGACGATCGCGGTCCAAATCAGCAGGAAGGCGGTCGCGCCGCTGGCGAAGCCGGGATTGCGCGCGGCAGGAAAAACGAATTCCTTGCCGCCCTCGGCCAGATCATTGACCTGGACGTGCGAATGAATCAGCTTCCGGATTTCATCCAGCGACATCTGGTATTGCGCGGTTGGGTCATCGGATGGAGTTGGCGTCTCCGGCACTTTGAAAACGGGCGTTTCGAACGTGGCGTGGTAACTCGGCCCGCGTACCTTGGCCGAGGCTTCCAGGTTCCAGTGAATGCCGTCACCGGTGGCGGGGGTGGATTCCGGCTGGTCGGCGGGCAGTTTGAAATAAACCGGGATGCCGGTGGCGTTCGCATCGGTTTGCGGCAAATCGGGTCGCAGCCATTTTTCGTCCTGCCAGAGAATTTTCTCGGTGGTGGAGCGGTTGTTGCCCGTGCCGGTGGTGGAGCGGCGCAGGCAGCTCAACCGGAGATGCAGGCCGTGTTCAGGCCGCAGGCGCGCGTTTACCTGGATCATGCCTTCGAGCGTGCCGCCCAGGGCGCCGGGCATCGCCGCCATTTCAAAATAGGATTTTCCGTATCGCCGCCAGGCGCGCGTGGTATTGAACGCAAAGACCAGCACGGCCAGGCCGATCAGGGGAAAAATCAGGGCGATGAGCGCCGCGTGATTGCCGCGCTGCAATTCCGGCGGCACGACCAGAACGGTGATGACGGTGGAAACCGCCAGCCAGAAAATCACAAAAATCCACAGTAAAATCACCGATTTGCGTGCCCCGGAGATGATGCGGCCGGATTCCCAGTCTCGGCGATTAAGCCAAGGTTTGTCGATGGTTTCAGGAATCGGTGATTTGAGGCTGGCGGTTTTCAGCGCCATTTTTTTGGCATTGATGCCGAAGATAATCGCCACGAACCCGATGCAGGCCGCGATGAAGCTCAAGATGGTGATGGCCCTTTGACGCGGGATTCCGCCGATCAGGTCATGGACGAGCATCACCAGCGCCGCCGTGCCCAGCAACGCAAACGGCAGCGACAGAAGAATGACCCGCGTGCGCGCGGCTTTTGGGTCCGGCGGCAGGGAGGGTTCGTCCTTGAAAATCAAACTCATGCGATGAGGAGATCAGATGTGTTTGTTGTCGCTTTCGTCCTTCACCGTGTAACCGCTTTCCTGCCGCTGGAAATTCACCTCGTTCTTCTTGATGTAGGCGGCAAACACGTCGTCGGCACTCATGCCGAGCACCTGCGCGAGGCTGATGAGAAAATGGAACAGGTCCACGACCTCGACGCGCGCGTTTTGTCCGTCGAACTTCTGGTATTTCGCCCACCATTTCCACGGCACGCTGTCGGTGAGCTCGGCGATTTCCTGCGTCATGGCGCGGCAATAGTTCAAAATCCACTTCGTCTGGTCCGCCTCGCTCATGCCTTCGGTGCGGACGCCGATGCGCTCGTTCAGCGCCTTCTGCATGCGGAACAATTCGCGGAGTTGGTCGGGTTTTTCCATGGGCCAAAAAATACAGGAGTAGGGAGCAAGGAGTAAGGAGAAAATGATCAATGCCGAAAGCGCGCGTCTTTTGAGGCTGGTTACGGAATCCCTGGTCCTTTTTGACTTTCAACTTCCCGCCGGCCGGCCTATAAAAGTCACATGTTGCCAACGTTTCTGACCGATGGCGGCCCGGTGATCTGGCTGATTTTGATCGCTGCGGCCGTGGCGGTGGTGGTGTTTATCGAACGCGTGCTGTACTGCCACCGTTCGCAAATCAATTCCGCGGAATTCCTCAACGGCGTGCGCAACGTGCTCAAGCGCGACAACGTCGTCGAGGCCATTTCCATTTGTGACGCCACGCCCGGGCCGGTCGCGCGCCTGGTCAAAACCGCCATTCTCAACCGCGACCGCGGGCGCGACCGCGTGCGCGAGGCGGTGGAGGAGGCCGGACTCGCCGAGGTGCCACAGCTCGAGGAACGGTTGAATCTGCTGGCGACCATCGCGCAACTGGCGCCGTTGCTGGGCCTGCTCGGCACGGTGATCGGCTTCATCCGCATGTTCATGCAGTTGCAGCAACAGGGGCTTTACGCGCACATCAGCGGCGAACATTCGTTGACGGAGGGCATCTGGCAGGCGCTCATTTGCGCGGCGGCAGGCATCGCCGTGGCCATTCCCGTCCATGCCGGCTACAACTATCTCGTCAGCCGCATCAACAAAATCGTGCTCGACATGGAACGCGCCGCCGGCGAAATCGTCAACATCGTCACCGAAAACGGCGGGCCGAAATCGCCATGAAATTTCCGCGCAATGCCCGGTTGCTGCGCAGCACCTTTGATGTCGCGCCCTTCGCGATCGTTTTTTTCCTGCTGGTCATTTTCCTGGCGCTCGCCGCGTTCTTGCCCACGCCCGGCCTGTCGTTGCACCTGCCGGTGGCCGGCGATTTGCCGGGGACCGACAAGCCGACCGTGGCGGTCGCGATTGACGCCGATGGCCGGCTGTTTTTTGCGAACCAGATCGTCACCGAAAGCGAGTTGAAATCACATTTGCTTGACGCCGCAAAAAAATCCCACGAACCGCTGACGCTGATCGTGCAGGCCGACCAGGCGGTGACGTATGGTCAGCTCGTCCAATTGACCCTGCTCGCGCGCGACGCCGGCATGCGCGATGTTTTGCTGGCGACACTCCCACGGGTCAGCAGCGAGTCCGACCAGCCATGAAAACCGGGTCCGGTGATTTGAGTTTGGCCGGGGAACCCAAACCCCGGGGCAAAAGTCCCTGGCGATGGAGCCGCTGGTTGTTGCTCATCGTGCTCGTCCTGGCACTGCATGTCCTATTGATTTTCGTGTTCGGCGGGCGCAAACCCATCACGCCGCGGGCCACGACCGACGCGCCGAAGCTGGAACTGGCCACCCGTTCAAGTGAATGGCTGTTGTTAAACGACCCGACGCTTTTCGCGTTGCCCAGTCGTGAAGGTTTTGCCGGACCGGCCTGGTTGGAGCCGCCACATGTGCAGTTTCATCAGTTGGAATGGACCGAACCGCCGCGCTGGTTGCAACTCCCGATCGGAGACCTGGGTGCCGTTTTCAACGAGTTTATGCAAACCAACCGTTTCGCCGGGTTCCGGTTTGATGTGACCCCACCGCCCCGGTTTACCGCGCCGGCGGTGCCGCTGGAACCACCGTTTGCCGAAAGTTCAACCTTGCGCGTCGAAGGCGATCTGGCCCGGCGGCCCTTGTTGACCTCCATGGAATTGCCATCCTGGCCGTACTCCGACGTCATCGCGCCGAGCCGGGTGCAGGTGCTGGTGAATGCCGCCGGCGAGGTGGTCTCGGCGGTTTTGCTGCCGTCGGATAATTCCGGTGAGGTTCGCGATGCGGATGCCGACCAGCGGGCGCTCGCACTGGCCCGGGCCGCGCGCTTCGCGTCCGCTTCCGGCTTGACCCTTGGCAATCTGATTTTCAACTGGCGCACGATCGCGCCGCCCGCAACGAACGCCCCGGCCGGCTTATAGCATGTCCATTGACTGGCTTATTCTAATTTACGTGGCGGGGCTGTTGGGAGCGCTGTGCGTCCTGGGGATTTATTCCGAGATGCGCCGGCGCCGCTTCTGGCCAACGCACACCGAGGACCGGATTTTCCGCTGTTCCGACTGCGGTTATGTTTACACCGACGACCCGGATGTGGACCGCTCGCGCTGTTCCCAATGCGGCAAATTGAACGAGCCGATTGAGTTTTAGAAGTTGGTAGGTAGTCAGCGGTCGGTAGTCCGTAGCCTGAAACCGCCGAGCGCAGTAAAACCCTAAATTATGAGTAGAACGAATTTTGAAAATCTTCGGGTTTACCAGTTGGCTGAACAATTGGCAGACGAAGTCTGGAAAATCGTTCTTCGCTGGGACATGTTTGCCCGGGACACGGTCGGCAGGCAAATAGTGCGATCTGCCGATAGTGTTGGCGCGAATATTGCCGAAGGAACGGGCCGCCACAGTTTCCAGGACAACCGGCGTTTTGTGAAGACTGCGCGAGGATCGTTGAACGAAACGCAACATTTCCTGCGGCGTGCTTTCAAGAGAAACCTCCTCACCTCTGCCGACGTAAAACGACTCAAGCCGCTGGTGGATAACCTCGCTCCCCAACTCAATTCCTACTTGAAATCAATCGGCCGCGATCACCAGGGCGAATAGCTACTGACTACCAACTACTGACGACTGACTTCTTGGCTAATTTCCTGTTTTTAATTCCACCACATCATGCGGGGCGGCTTCGCGCATGCCGGCGGGGCTGACCCGGGTGTAGCGTGCCTTTTCATGGAGTTGGGGCAGGTTCGCCGCACCGAGATAACCCATGCCGCTCTGGATGCCGCCGATGAGCTGCGCCAGCACGCGGTCCACCGAGCCGCACGCTTCCTTGAGGGCCTCAACGCCTTCAGGCGCGACCTTCTGCGTCGGGTTCGGCAAATGACCGTACCGCGCGGCGGACCCGGCTTTCATCGCCGCAAAGCTGCCCATGCCGCGGTATTGCTTGTAAAGTTTGCCGCTGATCTCAATGACCTCGCCCGGCGCTTCGTTGCAACCGGCAAAAATTCCGCCGCAAATTACCGCCTGCGACAGCGTCAGCGCCTTCACAATGTCGCCGGATTTGGTGATGCCGCCGTCGGCGAGGATGGTGACCTTCTTTTTGGCCGCCGCCCGCGAACAGACGTAAAGGGCGGTCATTTGCGGGATGCCGACGCCCGCGACGATGCGCGTGGTGCAGATGGAGCCCGGCCCCTGGCCGACCTTGATGGCGTTCGCGCCGCAGCCGGCCAGAAATTCCACCGCCGCCGCGCTGGTGACGTTGCCGGCGATGATGGGCAGTTTCGGGAACGCGTCGCGCAGCACGCGCACGGTGTCGCCGACGCCCTTGCTGTGGCCGTGCGCGGTGGAAACGGCGACGCAATCCACGCCGCGTTCCACGAGGCCCTCGACATGGGTCAGGATGCGTGCGCGGTCCAGTTCGCCGAAGGCGTTGCGCGTGGCGCTGACGGCCGCGCCGCAGACGAGGCGGAAATGG
>JAJPJM010000140.1 GCA_021324235.1 Verrucomicrobiota bacterium | reverse complement strand
TTTTGCGACGCCAATCCCGAAGCCGCCCGCCGCCTCATCCGCTGCGGCATCGGCGACGTGACCGAGCCGCTTCCGCCCGCCGCCATCGCCGCCATGCACAAGGCCGTGGACGAAATGGCCGCGCGCGAGACGTTCAAAGGCTACGGCCCGGAACAGGGCTACGACTGGCTGCGCACCACCATCGCTCAAAACGATTTCCGCGCCCGCGGCTGCGACGTGGCCGACGATGAGATCTTTGTCAGCGACGGCACGAAATGCGACACCGGCAACATCCTGGACATCCTCGGCCACAAAAACAAAATCGCCATCAGCGACCCGGTTTATCCGGTTTATGTGGACACGAACGTGATGGCTGGCCACACCGGCGAGGCCAACGAAGCGGGCGCCTACGCCAAGCTCGTCTATCTGCCGTGCCGCCCGAGCAACGGTTTCATTCCCGAACCGCCGAAGCGGCCCGTGGACATTATTTATCTCTGCTCGCCGAACAATCCGACCGGCGCCGCCGCCAATCGTCCGCAGCTGGAAGCGTGGGTGAAATATGCGCTCGAGCACAAGGCCGTCATCCTGTTCGACGCAGCGTACGAGGCGTACATCACCGACCCGGCGTTGCCGCATTCGATTTACGAGATTCCCGGCGCGCGCGACTGCGCCATCGAGTTCCGCAGCTTTTCCAAAAACGGCGGGTTCACCGGCACGCGTTGCGCCTACACGGTGGTGCCGAAATCGCTCAACGCACAAACCAGGGCCGGCGAGTTCAAGCCGCTGCATCCACTCTGGTTGCGGCGCACGACGACCAAATTCAACGGCGTGAGTTACATCGTCCAGCGCGGCGCGGAGGCGTTGTATTCGCCGGACGGCAAAGCGCAGGTGCGCGCGCTCATCGAACATTATCTGGGCAACGCGAAAGTGTTGCGCGAGGGCGCGAAGAAGGCCGGCCTGAAGGTTTTCGGCGGCCTGAACGCGCCGTACATCTGGGTGCGCGCGCCGAAAGGCGTCACCAGCTGGCAGGTGTTCGATAAAATTCTTGGCGAAGCCAACGTGGTCATCACGCCCGGCAGCGGTTTCGGCTCGAAAGGCGAAGGCTATTTCCGCATCAGCGCCTTCAACAGCCGCGCCAACGCCGAGGAAGTCGCCCGCCGGTTGCAGGCATTGAAGTGGTGAGCCGACTTGTTCCAGCCGCAGCGCCGTATGCTTTCAACGTGGCAATCCTGCTGCTGATCTGCGCCCGTTGGATCGCCGAATTCTGGCTCTCGCGCCTCAACCGCCGTCATGTGCTGGCGCATGCGAATGAAATCCCGCCGGCCTTTCGCGGAATTATCGATGAGCCCGCCTACAAAAAGTCCGTTGCATACACATTGGCCAAAGGCACGTTTTCCGAAATGGAAGACGGTTACAATGTGGCTGTTTTAATCATCTTTTTATTCAGCGGCGTTCTGCCGTGGGCGTTTCATTTATTTTCCCACGGGCTGGGCCAGTCGGCATGGGCGATGGCGGCATTTCTCTTCGCGGTGGGTCTGGCGATGTCGCTGCCGGGACTGCCGTTCGATTGGCATGCCCAATTCCGGCTGGAGGAAAAATTCGGGTTCAACACCACCACGCCAAAACTCTGGTGGATGGACCGCTTGAAAGGCATGTTGCTCGCCATCGTGCTCGGCTATCCACTGCTGGTGCTCATCCTGAAAATTGTCCAATGGACGGGAAGCTGGTGGTGGTTCTGGGCGTGGACCGCGTTGCTCACGTTTCAATTCCTGATGCTCGTGCTGGCGCCGGTTTTGATTCTGCCGCTGTTCAACAAATTCACACCGCTGCCGGAAGGCAGTCTGCGCGAGCGGTTGCTGGCGCTGGCCCGGCGGACCCAATTCCACGCCCAAAGCATCCAGTTGATGGACGGCAGCAAACGCTCGCGGCATTCAAATGCGTTTTTTACCGGGTTCGGCCGGTTCCGGAAAATCGTGCTGTTCGACACGCTGGTCCAGCAACTGTCCGAGCCCGAACTGGAAGCGGTGCTCGCGCATGAAATCGGTCATTTCAAGAAAAAGCACATCCCGAAAATGCTGGCCTTCTCGGCGGTGAGTTCGCTGGCCGGTTTTTATCTCATTTCCGTTCTGGCCCGGCAGGACTGGTTTTACCGCGCGTTCGGTTTCGAACCGGGAAACGTGGCCCCGGCCTTGCTGCTCTTTGGATTGCTGGCGGGCACGGTCACATTCTGGTTTTCGCCGCTGATCCATTGGTGGTCGCGACGTTACGAGTACCAGGCCGACGCTTTCGCCGCACGAGTGATGAACGAGACGCGATCCCTGATTGGCGCATTGCGCAAGCTAAACGAGAAGAACTTGAGCAACCTGACGCCGCATCCCCGCTACAGCGGATTTTACTATTCCCACCCGACGTTGCTGGAACGGGAACAGGCGTTGGCGGGAAAACCTAATGATTAAAATGTCGGCCAAAACCTTGGTGGGGCGAGCGTCCTCGCGAGCCGTCGTCACCAGGCTTCGACGCGCCAAGGCTGGCTCGTCAGTAGCCTCGCCCCACCAAACCAGGTTGTCACCAGTACCAAACGTCACTTGTCCGCGTTTCAAAGTTGTGCCATATTCAACCCGACATTCCCGGCCACATTCAACCCGTGCCGGCAGCCGCCTTGGCAACGCCGGGGTTCGAAAATCAGGGCATTCCAAGGCGACACAACGGAAAGCACCGATGTCAACCGTCGTGGACAGGCAGCCCGTGCCGCACAAAAAGTGCGTGCTCATCGTGGACGACGACCTCGAACTGGCGTCGATTTACGAACATCTCCTAGAAACCTTCAATTACGACGTCAGCACCGCGGCCAATGGCGTGGCGGCCTTGAAACTCCTGCTCAGCCGGGACGTGGACGCCATCATTTGCGATCTCCGGATGCCGGAACTGGAAGGCGATTTATTTTACAGCACGCTCGAACGCATGAAGCCGCATCTGTGCCGCCGGTTCATCTTCCTCACGGGCGCGGCGGACGATCCCAAATACCATTCGTTCCTCAAGCAGGTGAAGTCGTTGGTTTTGCACAAACCGGTCCACCCGGAGCGGCTGCTCATGGAATTGCAACGCCTGCCGGAAGTGTGACCGGCGGCGGACCCACCGTTCCCGCATCAAAGGTACTTTGCCCGCACGCCCACGGCCGAAAGGGAAGCGGCAAAAATTTCGTCATTGCGGGAAGGATTGAACCTGCTAGACTGATGGCTCGTTTTTTACCGTTAATTTAACCGAAGAATTTTATGTCACAGCATCGCAGTCTGCGCGCGGCGTCCGTATTGGGCGGCAAGCGCAATGTCCTCAAACGTTTCGAACGCACGGCGCTGCTCAAGAAGCGCGGCCAGTGGAAGGACGGCGACCGCATCACCGGTCTCCGCAAAACGAAACCCGAGGTGTAAAACGTGACGAGTGACCCGTGACCCGTGGCACGGATTTCACCTGGTCACCCGCCACCTGTCACATGCCACCGGTCATTCGTTTGCAAAAATTCCTGGCGGAGGCAGGCGTGGCTTCCCGGCGCGCCGCGGAACCCATCATCCTAGCCGGGCGCGTGCAGGTCAACGGCCAGCCCGCCCGGGTGCTCGGCACCAAGGTGGATCCGGACCGGGATACCGTGACCGTGGACGGCAAACCCGTTCGGGTCCGGCGAAAACTTTACGTGGCCCTGCACAAGCCGGTGGGTTGCGTCTGTTCACGTCAGGACGAACTGGGCCGGCCGACGGTTTATGATTTATTGCCCAAAGAATGGCAAAATCTTCACTCCGTGGGGCGGCTGGATTTTAACACGGAAGGATTGCTATTTTTGACCAATGATGGACAATTCGCCCTGTGCCTGACTCATCCGCGCTATGGCGTTCGTAAGAAATACGTTGCAACGGTTGAGGGGAGAGCCGATCGGGCAATGTTGGAACGATTCTTGCGGGGCGTATGGCACGCAGGCGAAAAACTCCGGGCGCAGGCGGCGAGACTTATTTCAGCCGGCCGCATGCGCAGTGTTGTGGAGCTTGAACTGGCTGAGGGCAAAAACCGCGAAGTACGGCGGCTGTTTGAATCGCAGGGATTGGCGGTCAAACGGTTGCAGCGGACACAAATTGGCAAAATTAAACTAGGCGAATTGAAGCCCGGCCGTTGGCGGGCATTGACAGAAACCGAGATTAAAACTTTACTTGCAGAAATATGAAAACGAATTGCTGGTTGATGTTGGGCGTGATGCTGGCCACAAGCGCAGTCGCGCAGAACAACCCCAATGCGGGTGCCCCGGCGCCCGCGCCAACCACGCCCCCGCCGGCGGAAGCCGCCCCGGCGACGGCACCGGCCGCGGAAACCGCTCCGGCGGCGGAAAAACCCAAGCCCGTCAAACACAAACACCACGCCGCCGCCAAGGTGGTCCCGATTGCCGAACCGACGGTCACGCTCGTCCCCGGCCCGGCGCAAGTCGCTGTCAAAAGCCTCACCGCCCGCGGCCAGGCCGGCCTCAAGGGCGAGGTCGTGGCGCACCTCAAACAAGGTGATACGGTGACGGTCATGTCCCAGATCAATCTGGACAAACACAAGGCCAATGAACCCGCGCAATGGGCCCAGATCGCCTTTCCGTCGAGCGCCCACGTCTGGGCTTTTGCCAAATTTATCGACAAGGCGAACAACACGGTTCTGTCGAAAAAACTGAATCTCCGCGGCGGGCCGGGTGAAAATTACAGCGTCCTTGGCACCATTGAACGCGGAACGACGGTGAACATCATCCGGACCAAGGGTGAGTGGGTGGAAATTGAGCCGCCGGCCAATGCCTACGCGTTCGTCGCCGCCATGTATTTGACGCAGACCGCTCCGCCGCCGCCACCGACGCCCACCGCCGTAACCCAGCCGCCACCGCCAGCCACCCAGCAGGCGGTCCAGCCGCCGCCCGCGGACCGGATCGTATCGCACGAAGGCGTGGTGGGACCCGTCACCAGCCCGGTCGCACCGACGAAATGGATGCTGTACGACCCCGACACCTATCAGACGATTGACTATCTTTACTCGACCGCTCCGGACCTTGACCTGAGCCGCTACGCCAACATGCGGATCATCGTCACTGGTGTGGAAGGCATTGACCCGCGCTGGCCGAGCAGCCCGCTCATTGCCATCCAGAGCATCCAGGTGGTTGCCACCCAAGGCGTGAAACACGTCGACCTCAGCAGCCCCAGACAACGTGGGAACGCTCATTGATGGACGCGCCATTGCGGCGCAAATCCTGAACGAACTTGCTGGCCGGGTGGCCGCGCTGAAAACGCGCGGTGTTTCACCCGGCCTTGCGTTTGTCCGCGTAGGCGAAGACCCGGCCTCCAAGGTTTACGTCGGGCGCAAGGAAAAGACCTGCGCCGAACTGGGGATTTTTTCCGAAACGCACGTCCTGCCGGAACAAACCCGTGAAGCTGAATTGCTCGCGCTGCTGGAGAAATTAAATGCCAACCCGCGCGTGCATGGAATTCTGGTGCAGGCGCCGCTGCCAAAACAAATCCGGGAATCCGTGGTTTACTCGACCGTGCTGCCGTCAAAGGACGTGGACGGTTTCCATCCGGTAAACGTCGGCAAGCTGATGCTCGGGGATGCAACGGGCTTCCAGCCTTGCACGCCGGCGGGCATTCGCGAGTTGCTGAGCCGTTCCGGGGTGAAAACCGGCGGCGCCGAGGTGGTGATTCTGGGCCGGGGCAACATCGTCGGCAAACCGATGGCCGCGATGCTTTGTCAGAAGGACAAAAACGCAAACGCGACGGTGACAATTTGCCATTCCGCCACCCGGGACATCGCGGACCACTGCCGCCGGGCGGATATTTTGATTGCCGCGATGGGAGTCGCCGAATTTGTGAAGGCGGACATGGTAAAGCCCGGCGCCACGGTGATTGACGTGGGCGTGAATCGCGTGAGTGATCCGACGGCCAAAAACGGCTCGCGGCTGGTAGGCGATGTGGATTTCGCCGTTGTGCAACCGGTCGCCGGCAAAATCACACCCAACCCCGGCGGCGTCGGCCCGATGACGATTGCCCTGTTGATGCAAAACACCGTGCGCGCGGCGGAGATGACCTTGTAACGGCGGCCGGTGACCGCCAGTATTTTTAAAACGTGAATAAATCCGGCAGCACCCACCGGGCGCTGCCTTTTTGAACAACATTTATGCAACCCACTCGAATTCTGCCTGATTTGCAATGTTCACTCGTCTGCGAGGAAGTCCGCCAGGAATCCAACGGCAATTTTTTCCTCATTGGCGTCATTAATTACCTGCGCGTGCCGCAACTGCCGGTGGTCGCCGGCCGGTTGTTCGTCTTCAACCGCTGGACGGCGGGCATCGGCCAGTTCATCGAAGGCATCAAGTTTATCGCTCCGGACCAGACGACGGTCCTGAGGAAGGGCGAGATGCGGTTTGAGTTGAAGGATGCGGCGCTGCACGCGACCAACGTCATGGTCTTTGGCCAGATCGAGTTCAAAACCGCCGGAACGTATTTCGTCGAAGTGCTCGTGGACGACGTGATGAAATTGCGCTATCCGATCCCGGTCATCCACACGCCGCCGCCGGAACAAAATCCGCCGCCCAAACCGCCGGAACCGCCGGAAACAAACCCGGCCTGATGGTCCGGGAGCGCCGGCTTCCAGCCAGCGAATTTCCCATATACCGAACGTCAACCGCCGGGTCGGAGACCGGCGCTTCAGGCTTTGCAGAGGTTTCTTTCACGCTTCAGTCATTTCAAGTAATCTGACGGTCGATGAGTACGCCGGCCAGAGCAACCGTGGCGTGGGAGCCTTTCACCCCGCGCGGCGTGGCGGCGTTTGCCGGTGCGGGGTTCGGGCGCCTGCTGCTCGTCCAGTTTGTGGCAGCGTTGCTTGCCGCCGCCGCGGTCGTCTGGTTCGTCGACAACAGTTGTTTCCCCGTGGTGGGAACGGCCATTCAAAAATTGCCTGCCACCGGGGAAATCCGTTCCGGCCGGCTGGATTGGCCGGGGCGCTCGCCGGAACTGCTGGCCGGGGGCCGTCTCCTGGCATTGGACGTGGATCTGGATCACTCCGGCCAGATCGGCCCGGCTGCCGACGTACAGATCGAATTCGGCCGGGGAACCATCCGTTCCTTTTCACTGTTCGGTTATTGGGAGTGGCCTTATCCCCGCGGTTACGTCATTGCCTTCAATCGCAACACGCTGGAGCCGCTCTGGGGCGCCTGGGTGACGGCTTTGCTGGTCATTGCGGGCGTGGCCGCGACCCTGGGCGTCCTGCTCAACTGGTGGTTGCTGGCAACCCTCTATTTTCTGCCGGTCTGGTTGCTGGGCTTTTTTACGAATCGCGACTTGAATTTCCGCCGGAGCTGGCGGCTGGCGGGCGCGGCCCTGGTCCCGGGCGCGCTGTTGATGACCGCCGCCATCGTGCTCTACGGCATCGGCTTTCTGAATCTGGTTTCCTTCGGGTTCATCTTCGGCGCGCATTTTTTGATCGGCTGGATCTATCTGTTTGTGAGCCTCCTGTTTATTCCGCCGACGCCCATCGTGGTCAACCCGGGCAACCCGTTTCGCCCGTCGCAAAAGGAGCGCGAATGAGTCGCACGCGCTTCGTTGACACGGGTCCCACCCGTCTTTAGCCTGCCGCCATGTCTCGATTGCCGTTTGAATTGCTTCTTGCGCTGCGTTATTTGCGGCCCAAACGGACGTTCGTCTCCATCATCACGCTCATCTCCATCGTCGGGGTCGCGCTGGGCGTGGCCGTGCTCATCATCGTCATCAGTGTGATGAGCGGGTTCGACCATGATTTGCGGGCAAAAATCCTCGGCTTCAATGCGCACCTGCGGATCGCCACGCGCGGTGAAACGATGGAGAACTATGACGCGGTGATGACCCTGGTGGCCGCCAATAAAAACGTGGTGGGCGTGGCACCGTATGTTTTGGGGCCGGTGCTCATGGAAACCGAACCGGCCACTGAGCAACAACCCTACTTTGCCGTGCCGTACGTGCGGGGTGCGGATCCCGCCCGCGAAAACTCGGTCAGTGTGCTGCCCAAAAGCATCATCGCCGGCAAATTCGACCTGAGCCGGCGCGGTCTGGTCATCGGCACCGCCCTGGCCCAGAGCCTGAACCTGGCCGTGGGAGATCGGGTTTCGATTTATTCGCCGAATGACCTGAAAAAAATGAAGGAACATCAGGGCAAATCGGACGGGGAGGCCGTTCTGCCGGACGATTACACCGTGACCGGCATTTTCGACGTGGGGTACTATGACTACAATTATTCCATCGCCGTGACTTCGCTGGAAAACGCCCAGGACCTTTACAACCTCGGTGACAGCGTGCACGGACTGATGGTCATGCTGCGCGATCCGTATCAGGCCGTTGCCGTCAGCAACGAACTGGCGACCGCCCTGGGGCCGAGTTACACCATCACCACCTGGATGCAGGAAAACTCCGCCATTCTCGGCGCGTTGATTGTTGAAAAGAACGTGATGTTTTACCTGTTGTTCTTCATCGTCATTGTGGCGGCCCTGTGCATTCTGAGCGCGCAAATCACCTTCGTGGTCCAGAAAACGCGCGAGATCGGGATGCTGAAGGCGCTCGGCGCCACCAACCTGCAAATCTCCGGTGTGTTTCTGACGCAAAGCGCCATCATTGGCGTGCTCGGCGTGCTGGCCGGCTACGGGCTCGGCATCCTCGCGCTGACGTATCGCAACGAATTCCTGCAGTTCATGAACCATTGGACCGGCTTTGAACTGTTCCCGGCCTCCATCTATGGCTTCAGCGCGCTGCCGGCGGTGATTGCCGTCCGTGACATTGCGGTCATTTGCGGCAGCTCGTTTATCATCTGCATTCTGGGCGGCGTACTGCCCGCGTGGCGCGCGGGCCGGCTGAAACCCGTGGAGGCGCTGCGTTATGAGTAGTTTAAGAAACATTGAACGCCGAACGTCGAACGCCGAACATCGAATCAACGGCGGTCGTCCGGCCCATTCAGCGTTCGATGTTCAATGTTTGACGATGTTAAGTTTTTCCCCGAAAGCCGCTCAGATCGAAACGGAGGGCGGCCGTGAATGAGCCGCTCCTCTCCGCCCGTGCCCTGGCCAAGTCCTACACCATGGGCCGGCGCACGCTCGACGTCCTGCGCGGCGTGAGTCTCGATGTGCCGCGCGGCGAATTTCTCGCGTTGCGCGGTGCGTCCGGCGCGGGCAAAAGCACGCTGTTGCACCTGATCGGCGGACTGGATTCGCCGAACACGGGTGAAATCCATTTTGCCGGGCAGAATATCGCCGCGTTTTCCGAACGCGAACTCACCGACTTTCGCAACCGCCGCGTCGGCTTTGTTTTCCAGGCGTACCATTTGTTGCCGGAACTCGACGCGCTGGAAAACGTCTGCCTGCCGGCCTGGGTGGCCCGCGTGCCGGCCGCACGGGCGGAGGCGCGCGGACGCGAATTGCTTGCCCGAGTCGGCCTCGGTGACCGCTGGGAACACAAGCCGTTTGAGCTTTCCGGCGGCGAACAGCAGCGCGTGGCCATCGCCCGCGCCCTCATCAACGAACCGGAACTGGTCCTGGCCGATGAACCGACCGGCAACCTGGATTCGCAGACAGGCGGTGAAATCATCGACCTGCTTAAAAAGTTGCACGCCGAAAAACAGACCACGCTGATCATCGCCACGCACGATGCCAAGGTAGCGGCGCACGCCCGGCGCGTCTTTGAACTTGCCGACGGCCGGATTGTCGAAGATTTGCCGTAAAAAAGGCCGTTGAAAACGGCTTTTCCGGCCATTAGCCTGCGTCCGCCATGCTTGAAGATCGTGATTATATGCGCCAGCCAGCCTATGAAGGGCTGCGCCTGTCGTTCACATTGGCGTTGGTGATTGTCAACACGGCGATTTTTCTTGCCGAATTGGCGGCTTTCAGCACTCCGCGCGGCGCCGTCTTCGTAGATAGTTATTTCGCCTTAAGCGTCGAAGGCTTGCGGCAGGGTTATATCTGGCAACTGCTGACGTTCCAATTCCTGCACGCCGGCTGGCTGCACCTGATCTTCAACATGCTGGCCGTCTTTTTCTTCGGACGCCCGGTGGAAATGGCTTTGGGGCGCGGCCGCTTCCTGACGCTGTACTTGTCCAGCGGCGTCATTGGTGGGCTTTGCCAAATGGCCGCCGCGTTGGTTTGGCCATCGTTTTTTGGCAGCGCGGTGGTCGGCGCATCCGCGAGCGCCTGCGGGTTGGTGGCGGCTTTTGCCGTGTTGAACTGGTGGGAGCGGTTCACGCTCTTCATTTACTTCTTTCCCGTCACGATGCGCGGACGAACGCTGCTGTGGTGCAGCATCGGGCTGGCTGCCGGCAGCATTTTTTTGACGCCTCACAGCAACATCGCCAATGTTGCGCATTTGGGCGGCATTTTGACGGGCGCGCTTTTTGTGCGCCAGATTGTCCAGGGCCACTGGCATTGGCCGGAATGGGGTTCATCATCGTCACACCCGGCGGTGCCGCGGGAATTCGCCGTCACCCGTGCCGGCAAGGGCAGATTCTGGCGCTCGGCGGCGGGCAAATCCGACGAGGAATTGCCCACCGACGAGTTTGTGAAAAATGAGGTGGACCCCATTCTCGAAAAAATTTCCGCGCACGGCATCCAGAGCCTGACCGCGCGCGAACGCGAAATTCTGGAAAAGGCCCGCTCCAAAATGGCGAAGCGGTGATGACCGCCCCCGGCTGCCGGCCGGACATACCTATGCCGCTCATTCTCCGCACGAAGATATTCCTGTTCCTGTTTCTGGTTTTGTCCGGCAAAACCGCATTGGCCGGAGACGCCCCGGAATCATCGTCGCCGGTAACCGTGACGGATAATGGGAACCAAATCGTCATGGAAAACGGCATCGTCAGCCTCACCTTTGCGAAAAAGGCCGGAGACGTCAGCTCGATTAAATATTGGGTAAACGGCCGGGAAGTGGAACTGGGAGACGGCCAGGCGGCCATGTATTTCGACGCGAACCTGGGCGGGAGCGTCAAACCGGATTATTTTCGCCCGTTGAGCCAGTCCGGCACGCACTTCGACATTGTGCAATCCGGACCGGATTCAGGGGAAGTCGCGGCGGTAAGTGAACCGACGCCGCACTTTCCGTTTCATACGGAGGTTCATTGGATTCTGCCACGGGCCACGCCCGGTTTCTACGTGTACGTCATTTACCGGCATGGTCCGGGCATGGCGGCCGCCTCCCTGTCGCAAAGCCGCACGGTCATCAAAGGCGTTCCCGGCCCTCGGATTTTCACCCATCACATGGTGGACGACCAGAGAAAAGGCCCCTTCCCCACGGGCAAAATCGTCGGGACCGTCCAGGACGCGACCTTTCGCTATGCGGACGGGACCATTTACACAAAATACAACAACAGCGCCTTCATCGCCGATGAGCTCGTGTATGGCATGGCGGGAAACGGCACCGGGATTTGGATGATCCTGCCCGGCCGGGAATACATCAACGGCGGGCCGCTGCGCCAGGAATTGACCGTCCACATGGATAATGTCCTGCTGTGGATGTTCCAAGGCACTCATTTCGGCGCCAACGCCATCACTCTGAAAGCCGGCCAGAAGTGGACCCAGTTTTACGGCCCGGCCTTCGTCTATTTCAACCAGGGCACCACGACTGACGCGCTGTGGCAGGACGCGAGGATTCGCGCGGTCAGCGAGGAGATCCGGTGGCCTTACGATTTTGTAAACAATCCGGACTACCCTTTGTCACGCGGAACGGTCATCGGTCAAATAAAGCTGAGCCATGGTGACAGCGCGAAAGGAGCCTGGGCGGTCCTGGCCCCGCCGGGTACGAAAGATTGGTGCCAGTCGAGTGGCGGATACACCTTTTGGACCAGAACCGATGAGTCCGGGCATTTTGTCATCCCCAAGGTGCGTCCCGGCAGCTACACCCTGTTCGTCAGCGGCGCGAATCAGTTTGTGGATTACCGCGCCGACGGCGTCCGGGTGGGACCGGGTAAAATCACCGACCTGGGCACATTGACGTGGAAACCGGTCACCCACGGACGCACCCTGTGGCAGATCGGCGTCGCCGATCGTTCAACCGGGGAATTCAAGAACGGCGATGACGTGCGTCATTACGACAATTTCATCCGTTATGCCCGGGAATTTCCTGATGACATCACGTTCACCATCGGCAAAAGTGAAGCGGCCAGGGACTGGAATTTCGCGCAATGGGGCTGGTATAACAAAACCCCTTACTGGACGATCCGTTTTGACGAACCTAAGACTTTGTCCGGCCGGGCCACCCTGACCATCGGTGTTTGCTCCTCGTCGGACCGGCGATTGGAAGTTAAGGCGAATGGCCGGGAGCTCGGCGTTCTCAAACTTCCCAAGACCGGCACGGCAGCTTATCGCAGTGGCGGGCAGGACAGCGAATACCACGTGTACACGCTCCCCTTCAACGCGAACTGGTTGAAGGTGGGAACCAATGAAATCACCCTGGGCATCGAGGGGGCGGTTCCCTTTGCCAATCCGGACGAAGCCCGGCCCGCCCGAATCGGCACCGTGATGTATGACGCCATCCGGCTGGAAGTACAGGACTAAACGGGTCGAGGGTCGAGACCTTTTCTCCGGCACTCGACGCTCGACTCCCTGGCGCGCTGAAGCAAAGCGAAAGCGGCTCGACACCTGACTTTTGACCTCTTACGCTCGCTTCATGATTACGCGTTATTCCCGCCCGGAGATGCGAGCCATCTGGACCGACGAGAACAAGCTTCGTCTCTGGCTCCAAATCGAACTGCTCGCCAGCGAGGCGCTCGTTCGGGAAGGCGTCGTGCCGCGCGCGGATTTCGCCAAAATGAAACGCGGCGCGGGCAAATGGTTTGCCGACCTGCCCGGCCTCGTCGCGCGCCAGAAGGAACTTGAAAAAACGCTCAACCACGACGTCATCGGCTTCACCACCGCCGTCGCCGAGAAAATCAACGACCGCGCCAGTCGCTGGTTCCATTTCGGCCTGACCAGCAGCGACGTGATCGACACCACGTTTGCCGTCCAGATGGTCCAAAGTGCGGACCTGCTCATTACCGACACGAGAACGGTGCGAAAATCCATCGCGGCGCAGGCGCGCAAATATAAATTCACGCCTTGTATCGGCCGTAGCCATGGCATCCATGCCGAGCCGACCACGTTCGGCCTGAAACTTGCGCTCATGTACGACGAGTTTGGCCGTGCGCTCGAACGCCTCGAACGGGTTCACGAAACCGCCGCCGTCGGCAAACTGAGCGGCGCGGTGGGTACCAGCGCGCATCTTTCACCGCGGGTGGAGGCCGATGTCTGCAAAAAACTCGGCCTGCGCCCGGCGCCGGTCGCGACCCAAGTCGTCCAGCGCGACATCCACGCCGAATTCATGACCACGCTGGCCCTCGTTGGCGCGAGCATCGAACGTTGGGCGGTGGAATTCCGTCATCTCCAGCGCACCGAAGTGCTCGAAGCCGAGGAACCGTTCACCAGGGGCCAGAAAGGCAGCAGCGCCATGCCGCACAAGCGCAATCCCATCACCTGGGAACGCCTCACCGGCCTCGCTCGCGTGCTGCGCGGCAACGCCATCGCCGCCCTGGAAAACGTCGCCCTCTGGCACGAGCGCGACATCAGTCACAGCAGCGTCGAGCGCATCATCTTCCCCGATTCCTGCACGTTGCTTGATTATATGTTCGGCCTGCTGACGCGGCTCATGGATGGCCTGGCCGTCTATCCGGAAAACATGAAACGCAACCTCGGTCTGAGCCTGGGCATGTGGAATTCGCAGACCGTGTTGCTGGCCTTGATTAAAAAAGGCCTGACCCGCGAAGCCGCCTACCAACTGGTCCAGGATGCGGCCATGAGGACGTGGGAAGTGAAACACGCCGGCCGCGACGATGCCGACTTTGTGGAGCAATTAAAGGCCGACCCGGCGGTGGCGAAACACTTTAAGGCAGGCGAAATGGAGAAACTGTGTTCTTTGGATTTTCACTTCAAAGAAGTGAACCGCCGGTTCAGGAAATTGGGGTTGTGAAACACGCATCGCGTGTTATCACAGTATTGGCAAACTGCTGACGAACCATACGACCGATCAAGAACGTGCCTGGCAAGCCGAATCAGAACGACTCGGATTTCAATACATCTGCATGCTAAATACCGATGACATTCCAGAAAAGGACGTGATGGGCAATTTGAATATGAATGACTCACAATTTGTGCGCGCTGTTCTGACGGACCAGCCAAATGGATGTTTGTCGGGCGTGAGATTTTAGAAACCCATTGCTTGTAGGTAAACTGGCAATATGGCCTTTCAGATTCATGACAGTGTGGTGCGTGGTGAGATTGATAATCGCATCAAGGGCATCGTGCGCGGCAAAATCTGGGTGGAAGGCCGCGGCGAACCGGTGATGCTGGACCTCAAGGGTAATGCCTGGCCCGACCTGGCTGGTTGTTTGCTCACGTTCACCAATCCGCTCAAGCGTATTCCTCATCAACATCTTGATTCGCTGCATCCGGTCCAGCACGGCACAATCGGCGACCTGACGGCCTCGCGAAAGGTGCGCGTTTTCGATGTTCCGATGCCGGAAGCTTACCTGATGTGCAAGCGCGGCGAGAAACCGCCGGAGCACATGGCCAATTGCCTTTACCTTGAATGGTTCAGCGAAGCAAATGGACGGGTGGTCATAGAGAGCGTGGATTATGAGCTCAGCATTTCCGCCCCGGAATGGCGGATGACGCCGGAGGAAAACGAGCAACGCGCGCGGGCCGCTGCCGCCGGCATGGACGATTTCATGCGGAAACTCACCGAGGCGGTCGAAGCGCAACAGCGCGGACAGAAGGACCCGGAAGCAGAGTGGGACGAACATGATTACGAACGTCTCATGAAGGAATCGGACGCCCGCACGGACAAATACATGGAACTGCTCGATAAATACGGTAATTCAGACGAGGCAGAAGAAAAAATTGCGAAAGAAATGGGCTGGCTGCGTGAGTTGACCGAGGAGGAAGCCGAAGCCGAACGTGAACGGATCGAAGAAATGAATCGCGCGTGCGAAGAAGCCCTGAACGAACCGCCGCCCGAACCCGAACCGCATCGTAAAGGCATTGACTGGATTCGCACCGCCGACGGCGACATCCGGCATCCGCTTCAGCATCGTTGTTTCGAGAGCGCGATGAAATTCTGGCATCAGGTGGACGAACTGGGCTTGGAAAAGCTGGAAGACAAGTATCTCGGCCAGTTCATCTTTGAGTTTCAGACAACCGGCGCCAAACTCGCCGGTGCGTTGAATGGCATTGCGCAGGATCGTGGCATGGCGGACCCGGCTTTCACCGTCGCCTGCCTGAAACGTGCGCTCGACCATCTGCACAAGGCGCAGGCAGGGCTTGAAGCCGTTGTACCAAAGAAGCTTCTGCCGGAAAAAATGACAACCGAGGCGCGGAAGGAATTACTTGAAATCCGCGAGGGCATTTTGCGATTGATGGACAAATTTCGTGGGCGTGAATGAGCGGTGGGTTCTCCGGCATTTTCAGTCGAATTCCGCCTCCTTACGTCGGCGGCTACAAGTAAATCGAGTCCTTTAAGAGCTGTTAAGGGATTTCACCGAGGGGCAGCGTCGGTTTCATGACCGAACCGTCCATTTGTGGCCGGGTGGTCCCGGAATATTTTCCGTGGTACGCCGTCAGGAAGTAGATTAGCACGAACACAATCAACAACGCCAACCCGCCCCAGAACAATTGCCATTGCGTTCCGCCGGTCTGCGTGCAGGCGTTAAACCACCAGCCGGTGCCCAGATAACCGACGAGGTTGCCCACGCCATTGGTCATCAACGCCATCATGGCTTGTGCCCGCACCCGCCATTCGGGCCCCACCCGTTCGTTGATGTAAATCTGCGCCGAAACGAAATACAGGGTGAAGGATAACCCGTGCAAGCTGGTGCCCGCCAGCAACCACACCTTGCCATTCACCGCGCACAGGGCGAAACGCAACAAACCACAGCTCAGCCCGGTAATAAAAATCCATTTCAGCCGCCATCTCAGGAACAGACCCGCCAGTGAAAACATGGCGATTAATTCCGTGGTTTGCGCGAGCGTCATCCAGGCGGACGTGTGCCGGAAACCGAGCTGTTGCAGGTGCAGTGGCGTGAACGGATAAAACGCCGCCAGGGGAACGCTGAACAGTGCCGCGGTGATGAAGACCGCGCGGTGATCGCGGTTCTTGAGCAAAACCACCGCGTCCCAACCCAGCCGCTGCAGCAGGGTCGGATGTTCGGTGGATTTCGGCGGGGGCACGCTGGGCACCAGAAAAGTGAACGCGACCAGCGCCAGCCAGGTCGCCGCGCAGGTATATTCCGACAACGTGGAGGTGTCGGCATTCAGCGCACTCACCAGCCAGCAGCCGGCCATCCAGCCCACGGTGGCCCCGGCACGGATGGGGCCAAACTGACGCTCGGAATTCTGCAAACGCGAGAAAACAATCGCGCTGACGATGCTGCCCGTCGGCGCGGCGCAGAGGGCGTAGATTTGAACCAGCAACAACACCAGTCCCGGCGAGGCGCCGGATTTGATGCTCCAGGCGGCGAGCGACATGGTGGCGGCACTGGCCACAGCCAGACCGCGTAATACAGCGACGGGCGAGGCGTGGCGGTCCGCCATGGCACCGAAAATCAGCGGTGAAACGAGGGCCGCCAGGGCGGAGGTGGCAAAGGCATAGGGCGCGATACCCTCCAGATGATGGGCCTTGAACACCACGCTCAAGGGCACCATCCAAATGCCGGTGGCCATGGACTGGATCAGGAACAGCGCCGCCAACTCACCGTATTCCGACCAACGGACGTTTTTCACGCGTAAAACTCCTTGGCCAGCAAACCGGTCAGCCGGTGCACCGCCAGTTGTAAATCAGCCAGCCGTTCCAGTTGCGTCTCCGGCAATTGGCCGGCTTCGGCGACGCGCTGGCAGCGTTGAAAACGCCGGGTGAATGGCAGTCGCGGGTTGTTGAAACCGAGTTCGGCCAGCAATTTTTCAACCTCGGCGGCCAACCCGCGAGCCGCCCGGATCTGGCGCAAGGCCTTTTCCGGGGTCGTCGTTCCCGCGCGCACACCCAGGAGCTGGCGGCATTCAAATTTCTGGCAACGCACCGGGCGTTCGGCATAGATGGTGCAGGCGCACGTGGCGGCATTGAAGGCGGGACACGGTTGCGCGACGCGCGAACGATGGCCCTGGAACAGCGGCGACGGGTCGCCCGGCTCGGGCCGAACGTCGGCAAACAGCACCCCGTTGCAGCACATCCCGCATTGCAGGCACAGCGCATCAATGAACTTGTCCATCGTCGAAATAGGCCGCGCCATCCTACAGATCGCGGCCCCCCGCGGCAATAAAGTCAGCGCCTTTCCCCGGCCCTGCCGCCGGTTATTTCCGGAACCGCGCCTTGACATAAGGCCTTTCGCTGCTAATCTCGGCGCTCCGTCAAACGGGGCCTTTTTGCATCCGGCAAATTGATTAAACGACAAATCAATTTCCGGGCAAAAAGGGAACCTATTTTCCCGCG
>JAJPJM010000176.1 GCA_021324235.1 Verrucomicrobiota bacterium | reverse complement strand
GCGATCGCAGCCAGGAGGCCGATGATGGCCACCACGATCATGATTTCCACCAGGGTGAAACCCGCTTTACGGGAGGTTTTAATTTTCATACTGCTTTTCTTTCTGCTTGGTACGGTGTGAACGACGCAGCAGGCGGGTTACTTATGAGTTCAGTTTTGTTCACTTGATTGCCTGCCACAACCGCACTACGTCTACAGTCAGCAGTCTCAATGCCAATAACCAGTCAAGAAATGTTTGGTGCCTATTTCCATGTCGGTGGTCAGGACGTTGAAAATCAGCCAAAAATGCTTCAAAGGCGGCAGTTTACATATTTTCCGTCCCGACTTGTCCACCGTCACAATTTAAAAATGTCTCATTTCGGGGCGGTGTGGGTTGCGTCGGACGGAAGCGGCTTCAACAGGCCGCCCTGCCTTGCCTAAGGTGAAACCGACATTTGAAATTCCGGGAGCCCGAATTGCCACAAAAGAAATGTCCAAACATCAGCCCGCTGCTCTTCATTTTGCTTCTTCGTTGAGCCGATACCGTGTCCCGCCTCGTAATCGACCCGCAAAAGGATGGGTTTGCCGCTGGTGGTGGCAGCTTGCAGGCGCGCCGCCATTTTCGCCGATTGCCAGGGTTCCACCCGCGGGTCGTTGATGCCGGTGGTCAACATCACGGCGGGATATTTCGTTCCGTCCTGAACGTGCGTGTATGAACTCATTTCATCCAACTCCCTGAACCCATCCTCCGTCCGGACGCTTCCAAATTCGGGAATGTTCGGCACGCCGTTGGGCGTCGTCTCGATCCGCAACATGTCCAGGCAACCCACCTGGATGATGGCCGCCCCGAAAAGATCCGGACGTTCGGTGATGGCCCGGCCGATCAAGATGCCGCCGGCGCTGCCGCCTTCGCCCGCCAACCTGGACGGCGATGTATATTGGTGGTCAATCAGGTATTGGGCACATGCGATAAAATCCTTCCATGTGTTCGGCTTGGTCTGCTTGTAACCGCCCTGGTACCAGTCTTCGCCATACTCGCCGCCACCCCGGACGTGGGCCACCGCAAACACGCCGCCTTTTTCATACCACGCCAGTAATACGGGACCGTATGCCGGGTCCTGCGAAATGCCGTAGGCTCCATAACCCCAAAGCAGCGTGGGATTCGAACCATCCAGTTTGATACCGCGTTTGTAAACGATGGATAGCGGAATCAATGTTCCATCTCCGCTTCTGGCCTTGACCTCGACCGATTCCAGATTCTCCGGCGCATCGAACTTGCCCAAAGGTTGCAGGCCGGTATTCGTGATCTTTTCCGTCCGCGGATCATACGCGTAAATCTGGCCGGCCCTGGTCCACGTCCCCATGTCCAGCCAGGCGCCGGTCAGCCGCGGATCCATGCCCATCAAGCCCACCGAACCATCGAACGGCAATTTGACCGGTTCGACTTTTTCCTGGGCCGTCACGCGCCAGACACGTCCCAGGCCGCCGTCGCGTAATTGCACGTAGATCGCATCTTTGGCTGCCGCCAGTCCTGTAATCACGGCGTCGCCGGCCGGCACCACCGTCCGGGCTGACGCCAGATCGGGTTTGGCCAGGGACGTGGCGATGATTTTGAACCGCGACGCGCCCTGGTGTGTCAGCAGAAAAATTTCCCTCCCTTTCACGGTGAAATCCGTGACGTCGTCCCCGACATCGCAGATTTTCTGCCACGGCGGGTTGGGTTTGCCGACCGAAGCCAGCGGAGCAGCGTACAGCGTGATCTCCTGCCGCGTACCGTGTTCAATCGAACCCAGGGCGTATTGGCAACCGGGCGCAGTGCCGACAAACGGGTCGTCCGCCGGATCCATCTGCACCCGGGGCGAAACACCGTAACCGAAGACCGGCGGCTCCTGGCCGGCATCGGCGCCGAGGACGTGCAGATACACGCGGCTCTTCTGGTAACGTTCGGTCTCGGGCATTCCGGGTTCCATTTGCTGCAGGCGGTTGTAAAAAAAAGATTTTCCATCCGGGCGCCAACTGACGCCTCCGTACTGGGCGCGGTCGATCGGTGGGTCCACTTCCTTTCCAGTCGCCGTTTCCAACACGTGGATCACCGCGTCTTCCGAGCCACCGGCCGAAAGCCCGCAGACCACGTAGCCCCCATTCTGGGACGGTTCATAGTAATTGATGGCAAATGGCTTGCCGGCGGTTTGGGCAAACTTCTCCGGATCAAACAGCAACGTTTCCTTCCCGGCCAATCCTGTGCGCACATAAAGTTTGAATGTGTTGTCCTGGGGCAACCGCTTCAGGTAGAAATACCGGCCGTCCGGCAGGCGGCGCACATCCTCCACGCGCGCGGCCACGGCATTGTCCAGCTCCTGAATCCGCGCGCGCAACGCCGCTCGGCCGCTGATGCGGTCCAGCAGGAAATGGGTGTAATCATTCTGGGCCTGCAGCCATGCCGTCACGTTGGGGTTTGAAAGGTTTTCCATGTAGCGGTAGGGATCCACGACCGCCGTCCCAAAATACGTGTTGGTCACGGCTTCCACCGGCGCGACCGGCGGGCTGGGCGGAGCCGCCCAACCATGTGACGTCACTTGCAGACCCGCCGCCGCCGTCAGAAAAATTCGCACCGCCAATTGGGAAAAGCTCATGGGGTTTTGCCGCTTCATTGGTGGAAGGAATTGATTCAGTTCCCGGCAAAGGCGTCAACGAATTTCATCATCGCGCGCACGTCGTGGTAGTTCGCCTTCCAACTGTTCGCCAGCGTCGTGTCCAGGGGTTTGCCAGCGGCGGTCACCGCATACAGCCAGACGCCATCCCGGGGCCCGACCTGATAGTTTTTGATAAACTGCAACTGCTTGCCCAGCGCAATTTCGTAGCGCGGGTCGTCCTCGTGCTTTAAAGCGTCCGTGAGCGCGGACAGCATTTCGGCCTGCACCCACCAGATTTTTTGCGTGTCGGTCGCCGGATGGTCATCAAAGCCGCGATAATAAAGTCCACCGCGTTGGTGGTCATAGCCGTTTTGGAGCGCGTGGTCGAGGAGCGCGTAAAAATGATTCCATGACCTTTTCTGGCCGAGCACGTTTTCAGCGCGAATCATCAGCCAGGCAAATTCAACGTTATGGCCATAGGAAAGCCCGGCGCTGCTCGGGACCGTCACCGGCCTCCAATCGAACTGACGGTGAAAGGCGCACCGGGACGGGTCCGTCGGATAAAAAAACGTCGCGTTGACGCGCAAAGCCTCCTGCAGCGATTGCTTGACGTCAGGATCGTGGGTCGCGTCATATAATTCGGCCAGGGCCTCCATCCAGTGCAGATGCGAGTTGGCACTTTTGTAACCGATGACTTCGACCTCATTGCGCGGGTCACCGGGCGAAAGCGGTTTCCAGTTCCGGTCCGCGTGCTCAAACCAGCCGCCGTTCTGGTTGTCGTGCAAATGCGCCTGCACGGCATGGTAAAGTTCCAGTGCGTGGTTCAACGCCCCCCGGTCGCCACTGGCACGATAGTATTCAACCAGGGCATAAACCGTAAACGCCTGACCATAAAGAAACTTGCCGTCGTTTACCGGCTGTCCCTCCAGGTCGGTCGTCCAAAAATAACCGCCGTTCTGCCGGTCCAGAAAATGGTCCAGCAGAAAATGGTAACCCTGTGCGGCCGCCTTCAAATAATTCCGGTTGGTGTCGCTGTAACCTTCGATTTGGGCGAGCGAAAAGGCCCAGACCATGCGGCTTTGCGTGACGATTTGTTTTTCCGGCGGCGTGCGGCGGCCTTTCACCGCGTCATCGTTGAGCAGATAACCGCCGTGGTTGGTGTCCTGGGCGGTGTCAAACCAGTAGGGCAGGATTTTCTCCGCCAGTTGCGCCTTCATTTCGCGCGCCGGCGCGGAAAAATCCATGCCGCGCCCCGCCGTGCCCGCGAGAAAAACGATCGCCAGGACCAGCCAAAGGCAGCATCGGCGGCAGGCAAAATCGGCCCGCGGGGCGGAGGGTTTGATGCACATGCACAAAGGGTTACAGTTTTGTAACCGCGCTTCAAGATTCATTGAGTCATTTTCACTCTTGGCTTTCGCCGTTGCTCGCGTAAACTAAGGGTTCCATGATTGATACTGATATTGAATTGTTGAAGGGCATCGCCAATCAGTTGCGCATCCACTCGATCACCGCAACGACCGCCGCCGGCAGCGGCCATCCTACCTCGTGCTGCTCGGCCGCGGATGTGATGTCGGTCTTATTTTTCGGCCACATGCGGTACGACGCGAAGAACCCCCATTACCATAACAACGATCGTTTCATCCTTTCCAAGGGTCACGCCGCGCCCCTGCTGTATGCCGCGTGGGCGGAGACCGGTCTGTTCCCCACGAGCGATTTGTTGAAACTCCGCACCTTCGGCAGCGATCTCGAAGGCCACCCGACCCCGCGGCTGTCGTTCGTGGATGTGGCCACCGGTTCACTCGGCCAGGGTTTGAGTGTCGGAGCCGGCATGGCGCTGGCCGCGCGGTTCGACAAACTCGATTACAATACCTATGTCATGATGGGCGACGGCGAAATCGCCGAAGGCTCCGTGTGGGAGGCCGCATCGCTGGCCGGCATTTACAAACTCAACAATCTCATTGCCATTGTGGACGCGAATCGCCTCGGCCAAAGCCAGGCGACGGCGTTCGGCCACGACATTGGCGTTTATCGGAAACGGTTTGAAGCCTTTGGCTGGCGGGTGGAAGATATTGATGGCCATGACCTCGAGGAAATTTCGGAGGTGCTGGGCGGCGTCGGATTGAACGATCAACCGCTCGCCATCATCGCCAAAACCTACAAAGGAGCCGGCGTCTCCTTTTTGCAGGACAAGGATGGCTGGCATGGCAAACCGTTGAACAAGGAAGAAGCGGCCAAGGCCATCGCCGAACTGCAGCCGAGCTCGAAATCCGGCATCGGCGTGCCGATTGCCGCACCGAACCAGCTGCCCGCGCCAAACCACGCCGCCCCCGCGAGTTTCCCGCCGCTCAGCTACAAAACCGGCGATTCGGTCGCGACGCGCGAAGCCTACGGCAACGCCCTCGCGCGCATCGGCGAGTTGGATCAACGCATTGTTGCGGTGGATGGCGACACGAAGAATTCCACCTACGCGGACAAGTTCTTCAAAAAATTCCCCGAACGTTCGGTGGAATGTTACATCGCCGAACAAAACATGGTCGGCGTCGCCACGGGCTTCGGTGCCCGCGGCAAAGTGCCGTTTGCCTCCACCTTCGCGACTTTTTTCAGCCGCACCTTTGACCAGATTCGCGTTGCCGGCATTTCGCAGGCGAACCTGAAACTCGCCGGCTCACATGTCGGCGTGAGCATCGGCGAGGACGGCCCGTCGCAAATGGGCCTGGAAGATATGGCCATGATGCGCGCCATTGCCGGGAGCATGGTCCTGTATCCGAGCGACGCCGTCAGCGCGGAAAAGCTGGTTGAGCAGATGGCGCAAACCAAGGGTATTTGTTATCTGCGCACGTCCCGCCCCAAAACACCGGTGATTTACAACAATGACGAAGCGTTTCCGATTGGCGGTGCGAAGGTGTTGCGCCAGAACGCCGGCGACAAGGTCACGGTGATTGCCGCCGGAGTGACACTGTTTGAAGCGCTCAAGGCCGCCGACGCCCTTAAAAACGAAGGTACCGGCATCACGGTCATTGACGCTTACAGCATCAAACCGCTCGGCAAGGAAGTGATTCTGGCCGCCGCGAAAAAAACGAATAACACCGTCATCACGGTTGAAGATCATTATGCCGAAGGCGGTCTGGGTGACGCCGTTGCGGGCGAATTGAGTGTGGAAGGCATCAAAGTCCACAAACTGGCCGTGACCGCGCTGCCGCGCTCCGGCAAGGCGGAGGAATTGCTCGCGCATTTTGGCATCGACGCCGCGGCGATCGTAAAAAAGGTCAAGGCGTTGTAACCGCCGGACAGCTTTCAAACCACAGCGAAAACGCGGAGACATTTCTCCGCGTTTTTCCTTATATTTCCCGGGCTCCGGCGGTTTTCTTTTTGCGAATCCGGCGGGGGTGAGGCAGATTGGCGTGGGACATGAGCGCGAACGGAAAGTTCCTCAAAGGTCAGTTGCTGCTGGACGGTGGTAATTTGAGCGGTTCTTTTTTCCACCAGTCCGTGGTGTTGATTTGCCAACATGACGCGGATGGCGCGTTCGGCCTCGTGCTCAATCATTCGCTGGGCAGAACGGTGGGTGAAATGGTGGTGGCCGACCTGCCGGATCGGCTCAAGGAATCGCCGTTGTACCTGGGCGGACCGGTGCAGCCCGCCGCGCTGAGCTTTTTGCACACGGACCATTTCATCCCCAACGCCGACGTGCTGCCCAATCTCTCGCTCGGCCATTCGATTGATGAACTGGTGGATATTGGTGAATCGTTTTCAACGAACAAAAAAGTCAAGATGTTCGCCGGCTACGCCGGCTGGTCACCCGGCCAGTTGGAGACGGAAATGAAGCGCAAGGCGTGGCTCACGTTTCCCGCGTCGCTGGAACTGGTCTTCGAAACATCCCCCGAACAACTCTGGCAAAAAATCCTGAAGAGCAAGGGGGGCTGGAAAAACAAACTCCTCTCCCAGATGCCGGAGGATTTGTCGCTGAATTAATTCGCCTCGACGCGCAATAATGCCGCGTCTGATTTTGCCGAAATTTCCGTTTGCTCCAGGGCCGCCGGCACCAGGCAAAATCCGCCGGCGCCCAGGGTGACCGGGACCAAACCGCTCTTGATTTCGAGTTGACCGCGAACCACGGCAACGATTTGAAGGGTGCGCGGTTTCAAATTCAGACCCGCGCCGGTTTTCGCCTCCAGGACTTCGACATTGAAAAGTGGATCGGTTGCGAGCGGACGTGATTTGACCTCACCGCCTGTGAAGCGGCTTTGGACCAGCGCCGGTTCGAAGTCTCCGAAATCAATGCTCGCCAGCGATTCCGCGACGTGCAATTCGCGCGGCTTGCCGTCCAGCCCCACGCGGTTCCAGTCGAAAACCCGGTAGGTCGTGTCCGAATTTTGCTGAATCTCGAAAATGACGAGGCCCGCGCCGATCGCATGGACGCGGCCGCTCGGTAGAAACATGGAATCGCCGGCCTTCACGGGCAGGCGGTGAAAACATTCGGCCACACTGCCGTCCCGGATTTTCTTCTCAAATTGCACGCGCGCGACGCCGCGTTTAAGGCCGGCGTATAATTCCGCGCCCGGCATCGCATCGGCAATGAACCACATCTCGGTTTTCGGCTCGCCGCCGAGTTTGGCGGCCTGGTTCGCCGGCGGATGGACCTGGAGCGAAAGTTTTTCCCGCGCATCGAGAATTTTGCAGAGCAGCGGAAACCGGTTCCCGGTTGCCGATTTCGCGCCCCCGAGGATTTCCGTTGCGTAATTGTCCATGAGCCAGCGCAGATTTTTCCCGGCGAGCGGACCGTTGGCGATGACACTGGCATCACCGGGCCGGTCACTGATTTCCCACGATTCGCCGATCGGCGCGTTCGGCGGGAGGGGTTTGCCGTAAAGCCGTTCGATTTCGCGCCCGCCCCAGACGCGTTCCTTGAAAATCGGCTGAAAAGTGAACGGATAGAGCACGGAGGTTATGCCGTGGCAGCCGCGCGGGCCATGACACTGACCGCCGGGCTAAGGGCCGGCTTGGCTTCCTCGGCCGGGGGTTGGACTTTTTCAAGAAAATGTCCATGAGCGCGGTATTTGTCGTAACGCTTCTTCAAACGCACGGCGATCGGCAGCGCCATGATTTCCTCCAGGTGCCTGAGCAGGTGCTTTTTTAAATTTACCGCCGTCGTGTCGGGATCGGTGTGAGCGCCGCCGAGCGGTTCGGGCACGATTTCATCCACGAGTTTGAGTTCGAACAAATCCTTGGCGGTAATTTTGAGGGCGGCGGCGGCTTTGGGAGCATGCGCGCGGTCCTTCCACAGAATTGCCGCGCACCCTTCCGGACTGATGACCGAATAATAGGCGTTCTCCAGAATCAACACGCGATCGGCCACCCCGATGCCCAGCGCACCGCCGGAACCGCCTTCGCCAATGACGGCGCTGATGATCGGCACTTCGAACAGGGTCATTTCCCGGAGATTGACGGCGATGGCCTCGGCGATATGGCGTTCCTCCGCGCCGATGCCGGGGAAGGCGCCGGTCGTGTCAATGAGCGTGACGATGGGCAGGCTGAATTTGTTCGCCAGTCGCATTAAACGGAGTGCCTTGCGATAGCCTTCAGGATGGGCGCAACCAAAATTGCGCAGAATATTGTCTTTGGTATCACGGCCCTTCTGGGTGCCGATCACCATCACCCGGTGTCCCCCAATCCTGGCCAGGCCGCCGACCATGGCGCGATCCTCGGCAAACAGGCGGTCGCCGTGCAATTCCTGAAAATCGGTAAACGTCTTTCCGAGGTAATCCAGCGTGTAAGGCCGTTTGGGGTGCCGCGCCAATTGCACGCGCTGCCAGGCGTTGAGGTTCGAGAAAATCTGCCGCCGGGTCTCTTCCAGCTTCTTTTCGATCAACTGGATTTCCTCCTCGAAACTGACGCCCAACGAGTGCTTTTCCGGGTGCTCGCGGAGCTCATCCAGCTTGCTCTGCAGTTCGATAATCGGTTTCTCGAAATCGAGCTGATGTTTCATGTGTCGCAAATTTATCCGTTTGGGGCCCGATAATCAATGGGGAATTCCAGAAATGCGAAAGGCCGGACTTTCGTCCGGCCCCCGCGATGACGAGGTTTATACGCCTTCACCGAGGCGCTCAGAAGGGTGACGCGACCAACTTGGGGGTCGCTGTTCGAGCCGCGCCACGAGCAAAACCTCTATGCCAACCCTAAACGAACAGCGAAATCCTCATTCGCTAGTAATTGACTAAAGTAACATAGAATGGTTCAAAGAAATTTCAATTTTTTTCGTCAGCCCCAATTTGGCTGAAAATCAACGTTTTTTGCCGTAATTCAATGACCCTGCCCAAAGGTGTTTTTCCCGGAAAATCGAGAGATTCGCGGAACGCCCGCTCCTTGCCCGCACCCGAAATCAGCACCCAAACCTGCCCGGCCGCCGCAATGGCCGCATAACTCAGCGAAAGACGCCGGGGCGGCGGTTTGGGCGAATTTTCCACCGCCAGAAAGGGAGCGGCCCCCGGGATGATTCCCACCGGTGCACCGGGGAATAACGAGGCCACGTGACCATCCTCGCCCATGCCAAGCAGCACCAAATCCAGAACCGGCTGACCGTCAGGATTGGAGGGCACAATCTGACGGAGTTCCGCTTCGGCTTCTTTCACGGCCATGGCCGGTAAATCCTCACCCCGGAGACGATGAATCTGATTTTCGGGGATTTTCAGTGGCGCAAATAACAACTCGTTGACCATGCGAAAATTGCTTTCCGGATCGCCTGGCGGTACACAGCGTTCGTCCGCCCAGAAAAAATGGACGTTACTTGGGAGGGACGGCGTGCCGCCGTCCCCAAGTTTCCGGGCTCTCGCTTGGTTCACGACGGATGTGAAAAACTTTTGCGCGATCCGCCCGCCGGACAATGCGACGCCATGCAATTTGCCGGTACGGTTGGCCGATTCGATTTCATCCAGCCACGCACCGGCCACGGCGCGGGCCAGTTCGTCGGCCGTGGCAAAGGAAATGAGTTCAAACTTTTTCATTTAATTTGGGAGGGCTGGCGTGCGCCGGCCCAAATTCCTGAATGATTATTTGACAAAGAAAACATGGGGGCGGCGACACGCCGCCCCTCCCAGAAACTTATTTTACCATCTGCGGTTCGTGCCAGGCGTGGCCGCCCTGGGCCAGCAAATCATCGGCGGCAATCGGGCCCCAGGTTCCGGCGGCGTAAAATTCCCGGTTCGTCAGCGGTTTGCCATCCCAGCCTTTGCGGATCGAATCCACAATCTGCCAGGCGGTTTCCACTTCGTCGCGGCGGATGAACAAGGTGGCATCGCCGGCAATGGCCTCCAGCAGCAGCCGTTCGTAGGCTTCAGGCGTGTAAGCGCCGAACTCGGCGTCGTAGCTGAAATGCATCCGCACGGGCCGCACGCCCAGGCTCATGCCCGGCACCTTGCCGTTGAACCGCAGGTAAATGCCTTCATTCGGCTGCAGGCGCAACGCAATGGCGTTGGTGTCAAGATGCTGCCCGCATTGGGCGGCGAACAAGACGTGCGGCGTGGGCCGGAATTGGATGCGCACTTCGCTGGCGCTCATCGGCAGGTTTTTACCGGTGCGCAAATAAAACGGCACGCCGGACCAGCGCCAGTTGTCGATGAGGAGCTTCAATGCCACATAGGTTTCGACATTGGAATTCGGCTTCACCTTCGGTTCCTGCCGGTAACCGGGCCGCGATTCCCCGTTGACGATGCCGGCAAAGTATTGGCCGCGGACGACCTGGTGCGCGACGTCTTCGGGCGTCAACGCGCGGATGGATTTGAGCAACTTGACCTTTTCGTCGCGGACGGATTCGGCGGCGAGCGACACGGGCGGTTCCATGGTCACGAGCGAAAGCACCTGAAGCATGTGGTTTTGCACCATGTCGCGCAATGCCCCCGCCTCCTCGTAATAACCGCCGCGGTCGCCCACGCCGATTTTTTCGCTGACGGTGATTTGCACGTGGTCCACCGATTCGCGGTTCCAGAGCCGTTCAAAAATCGAGTTGGAAAAGCGGAACATCAAAATGTTCTGCACCGTTTCCTTGCCCAGGTAATGGTCAATGCGGCAGACCTGCTGTTCGTGGGCGTAGCGCGTCAATTCGCGGTTCAAGGTTTCGGCGGAGGCGAGATCGTGGCCGAACGGTTTCTCCACCACGATGCGCTGCCAGCCGGCACCGTCCTTGTGCAACAGCCCGGCGCGGTGGATTTGTTCGATGACTTCCCCGAACTGGCTCGGCTGCGTGGCAAGATATAACAGCAGGTTTTCCCTCAGCGGACCGCTGCCGAACGAGGTCAGCAGCTCTTCCAGCTTTTTGTAGGCCGCGGCGTCCGTCAGGTCGCCCCGGCAATAAAACAGGTTTTTGGCGAATTCCTTCCACACCGCGTCGTCCACCGGTTGGGTGCGCGAGAATTGGTTGAGCTCCTCGCGCAATTCGTTCCGCCACGATTCGTCCGTCTTGTCGCGCCGGGCAAAGCCGATGACGCGAAACGCAGATGGCAGCTGCTTGTCCTTGCACAGATGATAAAATGCCGGGATGAGTTTGCGGGCGGTAAGGTCCCCGCTGGCGCCAAAGATGACGATGGAACAGGGTCCGGGTGGTTTGCGCTCGGCACTGATGTTATCTGTGGCCGGCTCTTCCTGTGAAATCGAAGTATTCACGGTCACAACCATGGCGCAACGGGCGGACAAATTCAACGCTTCTTGCAACCCGCGCCTCAAAAATTGTCCGATGCTCAAAAATTGCTCGCTCGACGCGGCCATTTTCCCCAAAATTCCCGCGTCAGGCCCCGGATTCCCGGGGCGCGAAGATGAAAGCAAAAATTGTCATTACTCCAAAGAGGGCCGTGGTGGACCCCCAGGGCAAAACCGTCCGGAATGCGCTCGAACAGATGGGGCACCAGGGCATCAAGGCCGTTCACGTCGGCAAATATCTCGAAATTGAACTGGATGGCGCGGATCGGGAAACCGCGCGCAAGGCCCTCGACGAGGCATGCCACAAATTTTTGAGCAACCCGGTGATTGAGGATTACAAACTGGAAGTTACCGATTAGCCGCCGAGGCGCCGAGACACAGAGTTTTTCAAAATCTCTTCTCTGTGTGCCCTGTGACTCTGTGGCAAATAAGAAAATGAACTTTGCTGTTCTCCAATTTCCCGCCTCCAACTGCGACCAGGATGCCATTCACGCCCTGCGCGATGTGCTGGGCCATCCGGCGCGCTACGTCTGGCACAAGGAAACCTCGCTCGGCGATGCTGATGCCGTCATCGTGCCCGGCGGCTTCAGCTACGGCGATTATCTGCGCTGCGGCGCAATCGCGCGGTTCAGCCCGGTGATGCAGGCGGTGAAACAATTTGCCGACAACGGCGGCCTCGTGCTCGGCATCTGCAACGGTTTCCAGGTGCTCACGGAAGCCGGCCTCTTGCCCGGCGCGCTGGTCCGCAACCGTGACCTGCAATTCCACTGCGAGCACATTTTCCTGAAGACCGCCACGCCCGACTCGCCGTTTACGAACAAAATTCCCGAGGGCAAATGGCTGAAAATTCCCATCGCCCACGGCGAAGGCTGCTATTTTGCTGATGAGGAAACCCTGGCCGAACTCAAGGCCAACAACCGGATTTTATGGCAATACTGTTCCGCCACGGGTGAGTTGACCGAAGGCGCCAATCCGAACGGTTCGTTGCTGAACATCGCCGGCATCTGCAACGAACGCCGCAATGTGGCCGGCCTGATGCCGCATCCCGAACGCGCCTGCGAACGGCTGCTCGCCAGCGACGACGGCCGCTGGATTTTTGAGAGCATGATTGCAACGTTGCAAAACAGAACCGTGGCCAAAGCAGCATGAGCAGCTTTTCCCCATGACCGAACCCGCCATCACCCCCGAACTGGTTGCCAAACACAACCTTACGCCGGACGAGTATAAAAAAATCCTCGAACTGCTGGGGCGCGAGCCGAGTTACACCGAGCTGGGCATCTTCTCGGTGATGTGGAGCGAACATTGCAGCTACAAAAACACCCGCCCGCTGCTCAAAACCTTTCCCACCAAATCCAAAAAAATCCTCGTCGGCGCAGGCGAGGAAAATGCCGGCATCATTGACATCGGCGACGGCCTGGCCATCGCGTTCAAGATTGAATCGCACAACCATCCCAGCGCGGTCGAGCCATTCCAGGGCGCGGCCACAGGCGTCGGCGGCATCGTGCGCGACATTTTCACCATGGGCGCCCGGCCGATTTGCTCGGTCAATTCGCTAAGATTCGGGCCCATCACGAACGGTGAAGGCAGGGCGGGCTGTCCCCAGCCCGCCGAGCGGCGCGGTGCGGACACCGCGCCCTACCAGGAATTGACGGCGCAACAAATCGCAAATAACAAACGCCTGTTCGCGGGCGTCGTAGCTGGGATCGCGCATTACGGCAATTGCTTTGGCATTCCGACCATCGCCGGCGAAGTTTATTTCGACAAATCCTATGAAGGCAATCCGCTCGTGAATGCCTTCTGCCTCGGCGTGTTGCGCCACGAACAAATCGCGCGCGGCGCGGCCAAAGGCATCGGCAACCCGGTTTTTTACGTCGGTCCGCCCACCGGTCGCGATGGCCTCGCCGGCGCGTCGTTTGCGTCGCAGGATTTGACCGAGGAATCCGCCGAGCAACAGCGCGGCGCGGTGCAGGTGGGCGATCCGTTCATGGAAAAACTCGTGTGCGAAGCCTGCCTGGAACTGCTGGCCACCGGCGCGGTGGCGGGCATTCAGGACATGGGCGCGGCGGGGTTGACCTGCTCGACCTGCGAGACCGCCGCCCGCGCCGGCACGGGCATCGAAATCGAACTGGACAAGGTCCCGCAGCGCGCGCCGAACATGACGAGCTACGACCTCATGCTTTCGGAATCGCAGGAGCGGATGCTCATCATCGTTCACAAGGGCCGGGAAGAAGAAGTGAAACGCATCTTCGACAAATGGGATTTGCCGTGGTCGGAAATCGGCTTTGTCACCGACACCGGCCGCATGGTGGTGAAACAGCATGGCAATGTCGTGGCAGACATTCCGGCCAAAAAGATTGCCGACGAATCGCCGGTATATCAGCGCGAAGCCCGGGAACCGGTGTATTTGAAGGAAGTGCGCGCGTTCCGGTTGGACGAAATCCCCCAGTCGCCAGACCCCGGGCGCGATCTCCTCACCTTGCTCGCCTGGCCGACGATTGCGTCGAAGAACTGGGTTTACCGGCAATACGATCATATGGTGCGCGACGGTTCGGCGATTTGCCCCGGCAGTGACGCCGCCGTGTTGCGGATCAAGTCGGATAGTCTTCCGGATTTGGTGGGGCGAGACTCCGTCGAGCCCAAATTTTCCGAAGACCGGGCTCGAGAGGACTCTCGCCCCACCATTCCCGAAAAACTCATTGCACTGACGGTGGATGGCAACGGCGCCTACGTCTATCTCGATCCCTACGAGGGCGGCAAAATTGTCGTGACCGAGGCCGCGCGAAATCTGGCCTGTTCCGGCGCGGTACCACTGGGCGTGACGGATAATTTGAATTACGGCAATCCGTTCAAGCCGGAGTTGTTCTGGCAGCTCAAGGAATCCGTGCGCGGGCTGGCAGACGCATGCCAGGCGTTCAACACGCCGGTCACCGGCGGCAATTGCTCGCTCTACAATCAAAGTCCCGCCGGGCCGATTGACCCCACACCCACCGTCGCCATGGTCGGCCTGATTGAAAAACCGGAACATATCACGACGCAATGGTTCAAGGACGAAGGCGATGCCGTCGTCCTGCTTGGCGAACCCGTGGATGCGAACGACCCTTTGCTGGGGCTCGGCGGTTCGGCCTGGTTGCAGGCCGTACACGGAAAGAAAACCGGCACCCCGCCGCGCTGCGATTTGGAACCGGCCAGAACGTTGCATACCACCTTGCTGGGCCTGATTCAGTCGGGCCTCATCAAGAGCGCGCATGATTGCAGCGAAGGCGGCCTGGCGGTCTGTCTGGCGGAAAGCTGCATCAGCCAGCTCGTGGCGCGCGGGACACCAAGGCTGATCGGGGCAGCGATCGATCTTTCTTTGGTGGGGCGGGAGTCCGCTCGAGCCCAAAAATCCGAAGGTGAGCAAAAGTCAGGACTCGACGGAGTCCCGCCCCACCGGATTGACGCCTTGCTCTTTGGCGAAACGCAAAGCCGCGTCGTGATCACCTGTAACCCGCTCGACGCGGTGAAAGTGGTGGAACGCGCGAAACTGCTGGGGGTTCCGGCGGTGCAAATCGGCCGGGTCGGCGGCGATCAATTATCCATCAAGACGGCCGCCGGTGAACTCAGCGTGCCGGCGGCGGAATTGCACGACCGATGGTGGAACGCCATTGCGCGGGCGATGGTTTGAACCTCATTTTGAACGAAACGGCCGGCCCGATGCTCCATTTTCCTGAAAGCTCAGCCATGACCTGCGCGTCGAGCGGATTAACCGCTGGCAATTTGCCGCCGGTTGCGTAACTTGACGGAAATTTATCATGCGACAGTTTTTCACCATCGCTGCCAATGCCTTTATGGAATTAATCCGGCAACCCGTGTTTTTGCTGTTGATGACCGGGTCGGTGGTTTTTGAACTGTTTCTGGCGGTGCCTTATTACTTCGCACTGGGGGACGAGCCCAAGCTGGTCAAAAACAGCGCCCTGGCGGTGATGCTGCTCTCCGGATTGTTTGGCGCCGTGCTGAGCGCTTCCGCGTCGCTGGCCCGCGAAATCCGCGTGGGCACGGCGCTGGCGGTGCTGGCCAAACCGGTCGGGCGCGCGCAATTCCTGCTGGCCAAGTACGCCGGCCTGGCCGCGGCGCTGACGTTGCTGACGTATGTCAATCTCATCGGGGTGTTGCTGTGCAGCAAGATGGCGTTTGACGCTTACGGCAGCACGGACCTGGCCGCCCTCGGCGTTTTCGCGGCGGGGGTGGTCATCGCCTATGCGCTGGGCGGATTCAGCAATTTTTTCCTGCGCCGGCCGTTTGTCAGCGATGCCGTGCTGGCCCTGGTCGTGACCGCGACCCTCTCCGCGTTCGTCATCGTCCGGTTCACCCACCAGGAACAGAGCTTGTTTACGTTGGCACACGTGGACTGGCGGCTGGTGCCGGCGGGAATTTTAATTTTGTTTGCGGTATGGATTCTGGCGGCGCTGGCGCTGGCGTGTTCGACGCGGCTGGACACCATTCCGACACTGGCGGTTTGTTCGGCATTTTTCCTGATCGGGTTGATGTCGGATTATCTCTTCGGCCAGCGGGCGGAAGCAGGCAATTGGTGGGCTTCAACGCTTTACACCGTCATCCCAAACTGGCAGCTTTTCTGGCTCGCGGACGCCCTAGACATGGGCAAAAGCACATTCCACTGGGATTACGTGGCCAAGGCTTTTGCCTATACCGTCGGTTACGCGGGCGCGGCGCTGGCCATTGGCACGGCGCTGTTTGAAGAACGCGAATTGAGTTAGGACACGAGTCGTCAGGCGGTTGAGCCCCGTCGCCGGCTTGACGATTGAGCAATTTAATCACTTAACGAAACTAAATGGAACGCAACGTTCAAAAGAACGGCCTGGTGAATCTGGTCGCCGCGCTGGCGATTTTCATCGCCGCGTTTGCCGTGACCGCCTACGTGAATTCGCTGGCGGGACAGGCCGCCGCGATCTTCCTGGGACTGGGAACGCTGGTGGCGTTTGCGAGCTGGTTTCAGATGCGGCTGGAGGAAAACGAACGTCTGGAAAAGCTGGAGGTGGAGGAACTGGCCCGCACCCGCGGCGGGACCACGCTGTTTGAAACAAAGGACGCCGGAGGTTTTCCCGCCCGCCAGTCGCGCGAACTGTTTGAGAAGTTTCTGGTGCCGGGTTTCAGCGTGTTGTTGTTGCTGCTGGAGGGCGGCGGCGCGTATCTGCTCTGGCGCTGGATTTCCAAAACCACGGCCGCCATCGCCCCCGAACGGGCCATGCCGGCACTCGCGTTGTTCGGCATTTTCGCGCTGTTGTTGTTTCTGGTCGGACGCTTTTCCGTAACCATCGCCCGGCTGGAAAACCACCGGTTGCTGCGACCCGGCGCGAGTTTTTTGCTGGCCGGCGCTTATATTTGCTTTGTGACGGCCCTCGGCATCGCCGGGGTCAAAACGGAGTTTCCCCGGATTGATTCCTATCTGGCGCGCATTCTGTGCGTGCTGCTGGGGTTGATGGCGGTGGAAACCCTCATGATGTTGCTGCTGGAAATTTACCGCCCGCGGGTGAAGGGCAAGGTCGCCCGCCTGCTTTACGACAGCCGGATCGTCGGCCTGCTGGCCCAGCCGGAAAGCTTGTTCACCACGGCGGCCCAGGCGCTGGATTATCAATTCGGTTTCAAGGTGTCCGAGACCTGGTTTTTCCAACTGCTCAAGAAAAGCCTGCCCGTCCTGTTTCTGGCGCAGTTGGCGGCGCTGCTGCTGTCCACCGGCGTGGTGATTATCGAGCCGGGCGAACAGGGCGTGCTGGAACATTTTGGCCGGCTGGCCGCCGGGCAGCCCGTTTTGGACCCGGGCGCGCATCTCAAATGGCCCTGGCCGGTTGACCAGGTCCAGCGCTATCGCACCGGCCAGATCCAGACGTTCAACGTCGGTTTTACGCCCAATGCGCAAAGCGAAGCCGACCGGACAATTTTGTGGACCGTCGTCCACACCGAGGAGGTCAATTTTCTCGTTGGCAACCGGGCGGCGGAGACGATCACCAATTCCACCGCCAACAGCGGCGACCGGTTGAAAGTGGCGCCGGTGGGCCTGATTGACATCAGCATTCCGGTGCAATTTCAGATCACCAACGTGCTGGATTGGGCCTACCATAACGCCGACCCGACCAACCTGCTCCAGGACCTGGCCACCCGGGCGATTGTTCATTATCTGGCGGGCGCGGATTTGAACGCGGTATTGTCCCAATCGCGGGTGGAGGCGGCCCGGCAGTTGCATGAAACAATTCAAAACGACGCGGACCGGTACCGGCTCGGCGTAAAAATCCTTTTTGTCGGGGTGCAGGACCTGCATCCGCCGGTCAAGGTGGCGGGCGATTACGAAAACGTCGTCGGGGCCACCCAACAGAGGATTGCCATGACAAACGCCGCGGTGGCCGAAGCCATTCATACCAATGCGCTGGCCGGGGCCCAGGCCTTTACCGATATCAGCCGGGCCGAGGCGGAACGGCAGCAGACCGAACTGGCGGCGCTGGCGCGGGCCGGCTTGTTTACCAACCAGATGGCCGCGTATGCGGCCGCACCCTCGGTTTACCGGCAGCGCGCGTATTTCCACATGTTTCCCGAGGCCACAGCCAATGCGCGCAAATATATCCTGCTCGTAACCAACACGTACAACGTGCTCCAGTTTGATCTGGAGGATAAAATCCGGGAAGACCTTTTGAACCTGAATGTGCCATCCACCAATTCACCATGAAACGGAACCTCATCACCCTTATTACCGGCGCCGTGCTGATTGTCATTTTCGCGCTGTTGCTGTTCACCTTTCAAGTCCGCCAGTCCGAAGTGGCCGTGGTCACGACGTTCGGCCGGATTACGGGTCCCCCGTGTGAACCAGGGCTGCACCTGCGGTGGCCGTGGCCGGTTCAGCAGGTCTATAAATTCGACGAGCGCATCCAGAACTTCCAGGAGAAATTCCGTGAGACCCTGACCGCGGACCAAATCAGCCTCATCACCAGCATTTATGTCGGCTGGAGGATCTCGGACCCATCGGCGTTTCTGAACAGTTTCAAGGACGGTTCCGTGATCGCCGCCCAGGGCCAGCTCGAAAGCTTGCTGGCCAGCGACAACATCACCGTGGTGGGTAAACACCCGCTCGCGGATTTTGTGAATGTCGACCCGAAGCAATTGCAGTTTGACCAGATTCAGGCGGAAATGGAACAAATGGTCCAGGACGAGTTGCAGACCAACAACTATGGCATTCAAATCGAGTTTCTCGGCATCCAACAGCTCGGCCTGCCCGAAAGCGTCACCCAGGCGGTGTTCGACCGCATGAAGTCGGAGCGCACCATTCTCATCAGCCAGGCGCAGAATGAAGGCCTGGCCGAGGCCATTAAAATCAAGGCCAACGCCGACCGGCAGGCCAATGAAACCCTCGCCAACGCCCAGGCCGAGGCCACGCGGATTGAAGGCGAGGGCGTGGCGGAAGCCGCCAAAACCCTGCCCGTCTTCCAGCAAAACCCGGAACTGGCCAATTTCCTGTTGAGCATCGATGCGATCAAACAGGCGCTCAATCAGCGTTCCACCCTGTTTTTCGACGACCGCATCCCGCCGTTTGATTTATTCCATGGCACCCTGACCAACCCGCCCAGCCATCGACCATGAGCGACGAGCACGACCATCACGATCCCGCACCCGAGCCTTCCGCGACCGCAATGGCGCCGGAAGACGCCGGTTCGCAGGCGCTGGCCGAGGCGTTGCGCAGCAGCTTTGCCATTGTCAAATTTGTCATGGTGGCGCTGGTGGTGGTCTTTCTGGGTTCCGGTTTTTTCCAGGTCGGCACCCAGGAGAAAGCCGTCATTCTGCGCTTCGGCAAAACCGTGGGCCAGGGACAGGAAGCCCTGCTGGGACCGGGGTTGCACTGGTCGTTTCCCTACCCGATTGACGAAGTGGTCAAGATTCCAATTACGGAAATCCAAAAAATTTCCTCCACCGTCGGCTGGTTTGCCGAAACGCCGGAGCAGGAACTGAGCGGCAACCTGCCGCCGCCCGGCCCTTCCTTGATCCCGGGCGTGGACGGTTATGCGATTACCGCCGATCGCAACATCATTCACACGCGCGCGACCCTTTATTATCAGGTGGACGACCCGATCCGTTATGTGTTCGGGTTTACCTCGGCCTCCAACACCATTCAGAACGCGCTGAACAATGCGTTGCTGGACACCGCGGCGCGTTTCAAGGTGGACGATGTTCTCTACAGCGACGTGGCCGGGTTCCAGGAAGCGGTGCAACAACGCGTCAGCGACCTCGCCGACCAGGAACGGCTCGGCATCACCGTCAAACAATGCAACGTGGAAAGCATCCCTCCCCGGCAGTTGAAGGACGTTTTTGACCAGGTCACCGAGGCGCGCCAGAATCAGAACAAGGTTTTGGACGACGCGCACAGCTACGAAAACCAGGCCACCAACAGTGCCGATGCCCAGGCTTCAACCATCATCAACGAGGCCCGAAGAGCACAGACACGCTACGTCCAATCCGTCCAGGCTGACGCCAAGGCGTTTAGCGACCTGTTGCCGAATTACGGGATCAATCCCGATTTGTTCCGACAGCAGGAGCTGGTGCAAGTGATGGGACAGGCGCTGACCAACGTGGATTTCAAGACCTATTTGCCAACCACCGCCAATGGCAAACCCACCGAATTGAGGCTATTGTTGAACCGCGAGCCGCCAGGGCCGAAAACCGAACCGGCGAATCCGTAAAATGAAAAGTCTGACTTGGAACACGATGGCGTCCTGGACTGCGGCAGCCGCCCCCCGGTTGCTTTGGATCGGCGGGTGGCGATTCGAAAGCGCCGGAAGAATGGCGCGGTCCAAAACCTGGCGGCAGCGCGTCGCCGGATTTGAAATCGTAAATCGGCAATCGTAAATCGTAAATTTGTATGCAAGTCACATCGCTTTTGAGCCATCATGAACATGAGCACGGGACGGAGTGCGAGTGCGGCCACGACCACGAACACTCCGTGACGCATCTGTGGCAGGCCGTCGCGGGTGTGGTGCTCGTCATCAATGCCTACGTCGTGGACGCGCTGTTTACACAGGGCGGCGCCGTCGCCAGCGCCAGCGCCTGCCTCGGTTCGATGATTCTCGGTTACCCCATCGTCGTCACCGCCATCAAGGATTTGCGCGTCGGCCGCCTCAGCATCAATGAACTGGTCGCCATCGCCGTGCTGGCGGCGTTCGCATCCGGCAATTACAAGATCGCCGGCATCGTCGCCTTTTTCATGCTCACCGGCGAAATCATTGAGAGCCGCACCGCCGAGGGCGCCCGCGCCTCGATCGAATCGCTCATTCAACTCACGCCCACCAAGGCCCGCCGCCTCAAACCGGATGGCAGCGAGGAGGAGGTGGCCGCCAGTGAACTCGCCGTCGGCGACCTGATCCGCATCCGCCCCGGCGACAACGTCGCGGCGGACGGCGTCATCGTCAGCGGCCAGGGCTCCTTCAATCAGGCCACCATCACCGGCGAATCCCTGCCGGCCGACAAAAAGACAGGCGACGAGGTCTTTGCCGGCACGCAAAACCTGACCGGCGTGCTGGAGATCAAGGTCAGCCGCGCCGGCACCGACACGACGCTCGGCCGGGTGCGCGAGCTGATTCTGGCGGCGGAAAAAACCAAGCTGCCCCTCATGAAAATCGTGGACCAGTACATGGGTTTTTATACGCCGCTCGTGTTGGTCATCGGCGCGCTGGTCTGGGCGTTTACACACGATTTGAACCGCGTCATTGCCGTGTTTGTGGTTTCCTGCCCCTGCGCCTTCATTCTGGCGACCCCGACGGCGATGGTCGCCGCGTTGTCCGCGGCCGCGCGCCTGGGCATCTTGATCAAAAACGTCGCCGACATCGAACTCGCTGCCCGCATTAATGCCTTTGTGTTCGACAAAACCGGCACGCTCACCACCGGCCAGCTCGCCGTCAGCCGCCTGGCCCCGGCCGGCGAAATCAAACCCGCCGAACTCCTGCGCCTGGCGGCGTCCGCGGAAAAATACAGCAACCACCCGACGGCCAAGGCGCTGGCGCAACTGGCGGATGAAGCCGGCGTGCCGCTCGTCGAACCCAAGGACTTCAGCGAGGCCGCCGGGCGGGGTGTCAAGGCCCAGGTCAGTGGTTCCACCGTGCTCGTCGGGCGCGCGCAATGGTTGAAGGACAATGGCGTAACCGAGGATTTTCTCCAATCCGTGGATCTCAACGAGACCGAAGGCTGGAGCTTGATCTTTGTTGCGCGCGACCACCGTTGCGTCGGCTGGGTTGGTTTGCAGGACAAAACCCGCGCCGAAGCCAGGGAATCGCTGGTCGAGCTGAAGGCCAACGGTGTCCGGCGCGTGGCGATGATTTCCGGGGACCGTCAGGCCGTGGTCACACGGGTGGCGGCCGAAATAGGCTGCGAAGAGGCCAAGGGTGAATGCCTGCCTCAAAACAAGGTCGAATTCGTGCGCAGCATGAAGGCCAAGGGTTACCGCGTGGCCGTGGTGGGCGACGGCGTGAACGACGCGCCCGCGCTGGCGGCCGGTGACATCGGCATCGCGATGGGCGCCGCAGGCAGCGAAGTGGCCATTCACACCGCAACGATCGCGCTGATGAACAACGACCTGCGCCGGCTGCCGTTTCTGATAAAGCTATCGCGCAACACCCGCGCCGTCATCAACCAGAATTTCCTGTTCGGCCTGCTGTTCATCGTCGTCGGCCTCACGGTCACGTCGCTCGGCTACATCGGCCCGATTCCCGCGGCCATTTTGCACAATGTCGGTTCGTTGATCGTGATTTTCAACAGCGCCCGGCTCGTGCGCAAAGGCGAGGAACTGGAACATTTCCACCCCGAACCGGTGGAACCGCCGCGTCCTGCACCCGGCCAATTGACGCCCAAAATGGCGTGAAGCCGCAGCGTCCGTTTTAGTTTTATGCCCGTAACCGAATCCAGTCCGCCATCCGCAGTCCGCCATCCGCAGTCCACCGGCGAGGTCGTCGTCTCCGTCCGCGGGCTGACGAAGGTCTTCAAGGATTTCTGGAACCGTCCCAAGGCCCGCGCGGTGGACAACGTGGATTTTGAAGTCCGGCAGGGCGAAGTGTTCGGCCTGCTCGGGCCCAACGGCTCCGGCAAATCCACGACGGTGAAGCTGATGCTTGGGTTGCTGTACCCCACCAAGGGACACATCGAGGTCTTCGGCCATTCGCCGCGGCACGTGCAGACGAAATCGCGCATTGGCTATCTGCCGGAGGAATCCTATCTCTATCGCTACCTCAATTCGCGCGAGACGCTGGATTTTTTCGGGAACCTGTTTCACCTGCCCAAGGGCGAACGCAACAATCGCACGGAACAATTGCTCGAAATGGTCGGCCTGGGCAAGGTCCAGACGCGCGTGGTGGGTGAATTTTCCAAGGGCATGCAGCGCCGCATCGGCCTGGCGCAGGCGCTGATCAACGACCCCGACCTGGTCATTCTGGACGAGCCGACTTCCGGCCTCGATCCGATCGGCTGCCGCGAAGTGAAGGACCTGATTCTGGCGCTGGCCCGTCGCGGCAAGACGGTGATTCTGAGCAGTCACCTGCTGGCAGACGTGGAGGACGTCTGCGATCGGGTGGTGATTTATTACGGTGGCAAAATCCAGGCGATGGGCACGCTCAAGGAGCTGCTCGCCACGCCGGACACGCTGCGCATCACGACCCCGGTGCTGCCGCGGGAAACGCTGGAGCGCGTGCTGGAAATTGTTCGCCGCGACGTGGCCGCGGACAAGGTGCGCGTGGATAACCCGACGCAAAACCTGGAAAGCTATTTTCTCGACGTGGTGCAGCGGGCGCGTCAGGCCGCCGCGGAAACGAGCGGCGCGATCTCCGGCGCCCGGGTGGCGCCGTATCTGCGGGCAGGCGCCCAGGAACCACCCCCGGCCACGGAAAAAATCCTGGAACGCCTGGCCCTGCCGGAAGCCGCCCGGCCGGTGGCCAAACCACAGCCCGCCTCGCCGGCGGAACCCGCCGTCAACGAGCGGAAACTCGAAACCTTGACCAAGGCGACGGAACCGGCGGCCCCAGCCAAATCCGCTCCCGCCGCGAAGACAGAGCCGGTGGATTTGTCAAAAGCGGATGAAACACTTTCGTCGCTGCTGAAGAAATCAAAATGAACCGCGGATTGCACGGAGAACACGGACAGTTTTGTATCCGCGTCATCCGCGAAATCCGCGGTTAAAAAAATGCAAAAAATTCTCGCCATCGCCTGGTTGACCTGGAAAGCCGCGTTTCGCTTCCGGCTGTTCCTGGTCATCGCCGTGCTGTTGCTGGCGGCGGTCGTCGGGCTGCCGCTGTTGCTCAAGGATGACGGCACGGCGCGCGGGTTCACGCAGATTTTAATCACCTATACCCTGAGCGTGATCACCGCGCTGCTCGGGCTGTCCACGCTCTGGCTGGCCTGCGGCACGCTGGCCCGGGACATCGAGGAATGCCAGATCCAGGTGGTCGCCTCCAAACCGGTGGCGCGCTGGCAAATCTGGCTGGGCAAATGGCTGGGCATCGTGTCGCTGAACGCCGCGTTGCTGGCGTTGTCGGGCGCGAGCGTCTATGGCCTGCTGCAATGGCGCGCCACCCGGTTGCCGGCGGCGGAACAGGAAGTTTTACGCACGCAGGTGCTCGTGGCGCGCGGCGTGGCGCAACCGGCGGACCATAATGCGGACATTGACGCCCAGACGGAGCAACTGTTGCAGCAACGTTTGAAACAGACCCAGATTTCGGGCGCAGACCTGGCCCTGGCGCGGCAGCAGCTCCGGGAGCAGGTCAAGGCGGCTTATCAGCTGGTGCCGTCCGGTTACACCCGCGAATGGCAGATTGATCTGGGGTTCGCCAAAAATTTTCTGCACGGCCGGCCGCTGCAACTGCGCGTGAAGTTCAATACCGCGCAGAACAACCCGTCCGGCACGTTTATCGGGCTGTGGCAGGTCGGCGAGCCGGGAACGGCCAACGTCTGGCGCAGTGAACCAATGAGCCTGTCGCCGGACACCTACCATGAGTTTGAAATTCCGGCGGACCTGTTCAACAACCAGGGGGTGCTGACGATTGCCTTTTTGAACCCCAACAACACGACGATGTTGTTTCCGATCGAGGACGGGATGGAAGTGTTGTATCCCCAAAGCAGTTTCACGCTGAATTTTGCCCGCGGTCTGGGAATTCTTTTTTGCTGGATGGCGCTGCTGGCGGCGATTGGGCTGACTTCAGCCAGTTTTCTGTCGTTTCCGGTGGCCACCTTCTTTTCGCTGGCCGTGCTGGTGGTGGTGTTCTCCGGCGGAACCCTGGCCAACGCGGTGGCTTCGGGGACAACCGGTATTGTCGGTCAAAGCACCGGGCCTTCCCTGGCCGACATGGTGTTACTTCCCCTTTACCGGGTCATCCTGCCGCTCATCAATCTGGTACAGGACTTTTCGCCGATTGATTCGCTGAGCACCGGACGCGCCATTCCCTGGAGCGAGCTGGGCGCCGCTTTCGGGCAAATCGTGCTGCTGCTGGGCGGTGTCATCAGCGCGATGGGCATCGGCCTGTTTGCGCGGCGTGAACTGGCCACCGCACAGGGAAACCAATGAAAAAGCGCGCCTGATTTTCGATTCCCGGTTCCGATGAACAGTCGTCTCAAAAAAATCCTGTTGTTGCTGCTGGCGGCGGCCCTGCTGGCCGGCTCCGGACGGGTGCAAACGTCGCTGAACCAGAGCCGGCAGGAGTTGAATCTGACCCAGGCCTCGCCGCTTAAAAATGCGCCGCCGCTGCTGGCGTTCACCACGGTGGCGCTGGGCGGGTTCCGCGGGTTAATTTCCAATTTTCTCTGGATTCGTGCCAACGACCTGCAGCAGGCGGGCAAATATTTTGAGATGGTGCAACTGGCCAGCTGGATCACGGACCTGGAACCGCACTTTGAACAGGTCTGGTTCTTTCAGGCCTGGAACATGGCCTGGAACATCTCGGTCAACTTCAAGGATTTTTCCGACCGCTGGCGCTGGGTGGAGCGCGGGATCGAATTGCTCCGGGACAACGGACTGGTCTACAACCCCAACAGCGTCCTGCTGTACCAGCAGTTGAGCTGGATTTTCCAAAGCAAAATGGGTCAAAACATGGACGATGCCAATCAATACTATAAGCTGCAATGGGCCGGGGAAATGACGCCGTTTTTCGGCCCGAACGGAACGAATTTCGACGAGTTGATTGACCCGCAAACCGCCGAGGCCAGGGCCCGCGCCGACTTGTTCCGGAATAAATATAAAATGGATCCTGTCTTTGCAAAAAAAGTGGACGCGGAATGGGGCCCGCTCGACTGGCGCCTGCCGGAGGCGAGCGCCATCTATTGGGCCGCGTTGGGCCTGGAAAAAGCGGCGGAAAATCCGGGGAAAGTGGTCAAACAGTCCGATTTGACCACGCTCCGCCGTTCCATTTACCAGTCCATGCTCCAGGCGGTCTATCACGGACGGCTGGTCATCAATCCCTTTGACCAAAAACCCGACGTCTACCCGGACCTGGACCTGATCCCCAAACTCAATGACGCCTACGAAACCATGTACGCCGAGGAACCCGACCCCGGCCAGAAAGATAGCCTCCGGAACGCGCAACGGAATTTCCTGCGGGATGCCGTTTATTTTCTTTATGAAGCCGACCGCCTGGCCGAGGCCGCCAAATGGTTTCACTACCTGAGCGTGAAATTTCCCGGCCTGCCACTCCTGGACACGGATACCAATTCCCTGCCGTCGCAAATAACCCTGGACCAATACGCCATCGCCCGCGTGCAGGGTGACATCGGCGAAACGGACCAAAACCGCATCACGGCCGCCGTCGAAGGCTTGCTCGCCCAGGCCTATTATCAATTGGCCATTGGCCAGGACGACCGCTACGCCGGATTCAAACTGCTCGCCGGCAAAATTTACGCGCGTTACCAATCAGTGACCGCCTATCCGGGCGGGCAACAACGCATCGGACTGCCGCCCTTCGCCGACATCGATCGCCGGGTGCTCAACCAAATCCTCGATCCCAAACAGGGAATCCCCTTCGCCGCGCGCGCCGTGCTGCGCACCCAACTGCAACTGCCCCCCGAAACCGTTGCCACCAACGGGGCACCCGCGACGATTACATCCACCAACGCAGCGGAAACCGTCGACACCAACACCGCCAATTCCGTCGCCAAATAATTTTCGACGCCGCCCGGCGTCTCGCGTAGCTTGACCCACCTGTGACGAAAAAACCTTCCAGTCAACGACCCTTGCGGGTCGGCCTGATTTCACTCGGCTGCGCCAAAAATCTCGTGGACGCCGAAATCATGCTCGGCTCGCTCCTGAAAAGCGGCGTGGAAATCACCAATGACGCCGCCCAGGCCGACGCCCTCATCGTCAACACCTGCTCGTTCATTGACTCCGCGCAGGAGGAAAGCGTGGATACCATCCTCGAATCCGCCGAGGTCCGCGAAGCGAACCATCGCGGGCAAAGCCTGATCGTCTCCGGTTGCCTGCCCCAGCGTTTCCGCGATGAATTGCCCGGGCTCCTGCCCGAAGTGGACGCGTTCATGGGCATTGACCAGGTCGCGCAGGTCGCGGACATCGTGAAACAAGCGGTTCAGAACCGACAAAACAAAATTGGAAAAAGTTCAACATCCAACATTCAACATCCAACATCGAAGGGAAAAATCACCGGACGATTGGCCGAACTGGAAAAAAATCGCGCGACAACCGAACACGAAAAAACCGAATCCGTTCGCGGCACGAAGAAATTCGGCAAAACCAAAACTGTTGTTTCGGAACAACAACTCAAAACTCAAAACTCAAAATTAAAAACTGACTTGCCCATTCTGGATGTCACCCCGCGTCCCACCTTCATCCCCGACTTTGCCACCCCGCGTTTCCGCCTCACGCCCAAACACTTCGCCTATCTCAAAATCGCCGAGGGCTGCAATCATCCATGCAGCTTTTGCATCATCCCCCGCATGCGCGGTTCGCATCGCAGCCGGCAACAGGCGGACATCGTAGCGGAAGCGAAGGCGCTGATTGCCGACGGCGTGAAGGAAATCAATTTGATTTCCCAGGACTCGACCTACTACGGACTCGATTTACGCCCAAACCACAGCCGCGCTATTTCGTCGCCGGAGAAATTTTCCGCGGCGGCCAAATCGCTGGCCGCTGATGCCACGACCATTTGCACGCTGTTGCGCGAGTTAAACGCGCTGCCCGGCGATTTCTGGATTCGCCTGCTCTACACCCATCCGGCGCATTGGACGGACGAACTTATCCAGACCATCGCCGACTGTCCGAAGGTGGCGCGCTACGTGGACATCCCGCTTCAGCATATCCATGAAAACATGCTCGAACGGATGCGCCGCGAAACCTCGCAGCAATATATCGTGGATTTGATTCGGAAAATCCGCGCCGGCGTGCCGGGCATTGCCCTGCGGACCACTTTTATTGTCGGCTTTCCGGGCGAAACCGAGGCGAGTTTTGAAACACTGCTCGATTTCATCCGCGAAACCAAATTCGAGCGATTGGGAGTATTTACCTATTCCAAGGAAGACGGCACCCGTGCCGGGGCGATGACCGGTCAAATCCCGGACCAGGTGAAACAGCAGCGCCGCAAACTCGCCATGGCCGCGCAGCATAAAATTGCCCGGCGGATTTCCGAATCCTTTGTTGGCCGCGAACTCAAGGTGCTCGTCGAAGGCCGGGCCGGCGCCAAACAATTGCAAGCCGCGAACGTGAGTTCCTGGGAACATGGCATGATTCGCGAAGCAGAAATTAAAAACTCAAAATTAAAAACTGAAAACTACCTCGTGGCCCGCGGCGAGGCCGACGCCCCGGACATCGACGGCCGGATTTATGTGCGCGGCCATCTGCCGGTCGGCGAATTTGCCCGCGTCAAAATCATCGGCCACACGGATTACGATTTGATTGCCGAGCCGGCCTCTCAGCGCCATGCTGCGGCTTAAATGAGCAAGCCAGTCAAATCGCAATGGGACTTCGGTGAGTTGTTTCCATCTTCGTCGGGAAGTTCCGGTGCGACCAATCCGACGGAATCCCGCAGTGCGGGACGAACGGTTTTGTCCGTCTCGGAACTGACGACACAGGTCAAGCGGTTGCTGGAAAAATCGGTCGGCTCGGTCTGGGTAACGGGCGAGGTCACCAATTTGCGCGCACAGAGTTCCGGTCACATGTACTTCACGCTCAAGGACGCCGGGGCGCAGTTGAGTTGCGTGCTGTTCCGGGGTGAGGCGGTCAGGAACCGCAGCGTGTTGCAGGATGGCCAAAAGCTTCTGCTACAGGGTGATGTGACGGTCTATGAGGCGCGCGGCCAGTACCAGCTCATCGTGCGGGCGGTGGAACTGCAGGGCGTCGGCGCACTGCAAATCGCCTTTGAAAAGCTCAAGCAACAGCTGGCGGCCGAAGGCCTGTTTGCACCGGAACGGAAACGGCCGTTGCCCAAATATCCGCAACGCATCGGCTTGGTGACGTCGCCGACCGGCGCGGCCATCCGTGACGTGCTGCACGTGGTGCAACGGCGGAATCCGGCGCTGGAAATCATTCTCGCGCCCTGCCGCGTGCAAGGCGACGGCGCGGCGGCGGAAATTGCAGCCGCCATCCGGCTGCTTAACGAATGGCACGTTTCACAAGTAGGGTCGTCGCGCTGCGACGACCGGACGGCGCAGCGCGCCGTCCCTACCAATAATGGATTGGATTTGATCCTCGTTACTCGCGGCGGCGGATCGCTGGAGGATTTGTGGGCGTTCAACGAGGAAGTCGTGGCCCGCGCGATTTTTGAATCGGCAATCCCGGTGGTGTCGGCCATCGGACATGAGATCGATTTCACGATCAGCGATTTTGTGGCGGACGCGCGGGCGGCGACGCCGAGTGCGGCGGCGGAAATCATCACCGAAGGCGTGTTCGCCAGCCGTGAGTTTGTGGCCGAAGCGCCGGGTATGCTGCGGCGAATGGTCCACCAACGACTGGAAGACGCCGTCACGGGATTCAAGCAGTTACAGGAACGACTGACGCGGGTGCATCCGCGGCGGCGATTGGATGAATTTCTGCAACGGCTGGACGATTTGCAAACCGGCCTGCAGCGTTGTGCGAAGCAGGGCACCAAGGAACGGCAGGTGGCCTGGCAGAATCTGGCGACGCGGCTTTCACGGGTGCGCCCCGCGCAGTTGTTGAAACAACGGCGCGAACTTTTGAAAACCAGCCGGCACCGGCTACGCGAGTTGGCGCAGGTCCAGCTGCGAAACTGGCGGAATCGTTTCAGTGCGACGGAGGCGCGGCTGCGTTTGCTCGGGCCGGAGCAGGTTTTGTCACGCGGTTATTCCATCACGACAGATGCGGTAACGGGAAAAGTTTTGCGCGCCGCCGCCGAAGTGAAAGGCGGCCGGCGTTTGAAAACGCGGCTAAAGATCGGCGAAATTTTCAGCCGGACCGAGGAATGAGTGCGGCCATTTGGCGCGCCTGACTCCGCGCTGGACGGGCGCAGCGGCTTTCCTTATCCTGTCGGCATGTCAAAATCAGCCAGGGCCGATGCGGGCAAAGGCGGGCTGCCGTTTGAAGATGCCTTGAAGAAGCTCGAAGGCATCGTCGAGGCGATGGAGTCCGAGGAATTGCCGCTGGAAACCCTGCTGGCCCGGTTTGAAGAGGGCACCCGGCTCGTGAAGATCTGCCAGGAAAAGCTGGCCGAGGCGGAATTGAAAATCCGGCAGTTGGAAAAGAATGCCGCGGGCGAAATAAAATTGAAGACGTTGGAAACCGACGTTGAAACGTGAATCGTTAAATCGTCGAACCGGATTTTTCCGATTCAACGATTCAACCGTTTAACGCTTTAACAAGAAATTATGAGCCGATATCTCGACATGGTGGATGGACCGGAGCACGTGAAGAAACTCACGCAGCCGCAACTGCAGGAACTGGCCGCCGAAATCCGGCAGGACCTCATCTCGGTGCTGGCCCGAAATGGCGGGCACCTCGGCCCGAACCTCGGCGTGGTCGAACTGACGCTCGCCCTGCACCGCGTCTTCAACACGCCCAAGGACAAATTTGTCTGGGACGTGAGCCACCAGGTTTATGTCCACAAACTGCTCACCGGCCGCAAGAACCGTTTCCCGGCCATCCGCCAGACGGGCGGCCTGAACGGCTTCGCCCTGCGGACGGAGAGCGAGCACGACTGTTACGGCGCCGGCCACGCGGGCACGGCATTGTCGGCAGCCCTCGGCATGGCGGCGGCGCGCGACAAACGCGGCACGGATGAAAATGTCGTCTGCATTTTCGGCGATGCGGCGCTGACCAACGGCATTTCCTACGAGGCGCTCAACAACATCGGCCATACGACGAAACGGTTCATCGGCATCCTCAACGACAACGAATGGAGCATCGCCAAAAACGTCGGCGCGATTTCGAATTACCTGAACAAGCTCATCACCAATCCCCGTTACAACAAACTGGCCACCGATTTCCAGAATTTCCTGCGCCGGTTCCCCAAGGGCGATGTCGCCATCAAGCTCGCCCGCAAGGCCGAGGAAGGCTTCAAGGGCGCCATCACCGATGTCGGCCTGCACCAGACCGGCAGCCTGGTGGACGCCGATGGCCGCGGCGGTTACGGCAGCCCGGTCATTTTCGAGGAAATGGGGATGCGCTATCTGGGACCGATCAACGGGCACGACCTGCCGTTGCTCATCAGCACGCTGGAATTTGCCAAGACGTGCAACCACCCCATCGTCATCCACATCCTGACCCAAAAGGGCAAGGGGTTTGATGCGGCCATCAAGTTTCCGGAAAAATTCCACGGCACCGGCCCTTACGACGTGAAGACGGGTGATTCCCCGCCCGCCAAAGCCGGCGCGCCGCCGATGTATCAGGACGTAATGGGCCAGACGCTGGTGAAACTTTGCCAGAAAAACAACACGCTCGTCGGCATCACCGCCGCCATGCCCAGCGGCACCGGGATGAAACATCTGGAACGGGCGATGCCCGACCGCTATTACGACGTGGGCATTGCGGAGGAACACGCCGTCATTTTCGCCGCCGGCATGGCCACGATGGGTTTTCACCCCGTTTGCGCGATTTACTCCACGTTCCTGCAACGCGCCTACGATTGCATTCATCACGATATTTGCCTGCAGGATTTGCCGGTCATTTTCTGCATGGACCGCGCCGGGCTTTCGGCCAATGACGGACCGACGCACCACGGCCTGTTCGACATCGCCTACCTGCGCTGCATGCCGAACCTCATTGCCATGGCGCCGAAAGACGAGGACGAGCTGGCGGACATGATGTTCACCGCCACGCATCAAAATCATCCCACCTTCATCCGTTACCCGCGCGGCGCGGCGGAAGGTGTGCCCATCAAGGACCAGCCCGAGCTGCTCGAAATTGGCAAGGCGGAGGTCATCCAGAATTTTTCCGGCGGGGCCGCGGCGCGGCACAAGGTCGCGTTGTTCGGGCTTGGTCCGTTGAACACTCTGGCGCGCAAGGCCGCCGAGCAACTGGCGGCAGAAGGTTTTGATTGCGCCGTCATCAATCCGCGTTTCACCAAGCCGCTGGACGCCGGCACGCACGAATTTTTCGGCAAGGCCGCCGACCTGGTCGTGACCCTCGAAGATCACGCATTAATGGGTGGTTACGGCTCGGCGGTGTTGGAATTGTTCAGCGAAAAAGGCGTGACCACGCCCGTCGTCCGCATCGGCTGGCCGGACCAGTTCATCGAACACGCCACGACCCAGGACGAACTGCGCAAGAAATACGGCCTGACGGTGGAGAACGCTGTGACCAGGGTGAAGGCACATTTCGGCGAGGCCCCGGCAAAAGTGACGCAGTTGATTGAGGTGGCTTAGTCCACAACTTCGCGCCTGTCCCACCGTCCTCCTTCCGGGCACCGGGAAGGAGGAGCGGATCACGGAATATATTTCTTTCCTTGCTTTCCCCGGTTTCCGACCTAATTCTACGCGCATTAAGGTTCTAAAATCGTATATCGCAAATCGTTAATCGTAAATTTCAGCCATGGCCTATAAAGACGTGACGCCGCCCGCGGGCGGAAAGATTTCAACTCAGAACGGCAGGCTCAACGTGCCGGAAAACCCCATTCTCCCGTTCATCCGCGGCGACGGCACCGGCCCGGACATCTGGGCGGCCAGCGTGTGCGTATTCGACGCGGCCGTGCAGAAAGCCTACGGCGGCAAACGCAAGGTCGCGTGGTTTGAAGTGTTCGCCGGCGAGGCCGCCAAGAATAAATTCGACAACTGGCTGCCGGATGACACGGTCGAAGCGTTCAAGGAATATCTGGTCGGCATCAAAGGCCCGCTCACCACGCCCGTCGGCGGCGGCATCCGCTCACTCAACGTCGCGCTCCGACAGATGCTTGACCTCTACGTCTGCCTGCGCCCGGTGCAATGGTTCACCGGCGTGCCGTCGCCCGTGAAACATCCGGAGAAGGTGAACATGGTCATCTTCCGCGAAAACACCGAGGACATTTACGCGGGCATTGATTTCGAGGCCGGCAAAGAGGCGGCACTCAAGACGATTGAGTTTCTCAAGGCGAACTTCCCCAAGGACTTCAAGAAGATCCGTTTTGGCGCGGAGGCACCGGAACTGGTCGGCATCGGCATCAAGCCGGTGTCAAAGACCGGCACCCAGCGCCTGGTGCGGTCCGCCATTCAATATGCCATCGCCCAAAAGAAGAAGTCGGTGACGATTGTCCACAAGGGCAACATCATGAAATACACCGAAGGCGCGTTTCGCGACTGGGGTTACGAGCTCGCAAAGAGCGAATTCGGCGCGGTGGAGATCGACGGCGGGCCGTGGTGCAAGATTCCCGAAGGCAAACCCGGCGCGGGCCTGGTCATCAAGGATGCCATCGCCGACATCACGCTCCAGCAGGTGCTCACGCGCCCGACGGACTTCGACGTCATCGCCACGCTGAACCTGAACGGCGATTATCTGAGTGATGCGCTCGCCGCGCAGGTGGGCGGCATCGGTATCGCACCCGGCGGCAACATCAATTATGTCAGCGGCCACGCGATTTTCGAAGCCACGCACGGCACCGCGCCGAAATACGCGAACAAGGACGTGGTGAACCCCGGTTCGGTGGTGTTGAGCGGCGAAATGATGTTCCGCTACCTGGGCTGGGCTGAGGTGGCGGACTTGATTCTGAAAGGCCTGAATGGCGCGATTGGCAGCAAGCGCGTCACCTACGACTTCGCGCGCCAGATGGAAGGCGCAACGGAAATCAAGTGCTCGCAGTTCGGTGACAATATCATAGCCCACATGTAACGGCGTTGACGGCGCGTTTAATTCAGATTAACTTGTCAACGTATGAAAGTCTTCTTGAGCTATGCCCAGTCGGATCGAGAGGTGGCTAAGGAATTGACCATGTATCTCGAAGAGGCCGGACACAAGGTCTGGTCTGCCGACGAGGCGCTTTTCCCCGGTGAGAATGTGGCGCTCGAAGTCGGGAAAGCTTTAAACAAGTCAGAAGCCATGGTCGTGCTAATATCGCCGCAGGCGATGAAGTCTGATTGGGTTCGCCAAGAAATTGAATTTGCACTTGGTGCTCCGCAGTATCGCGGGCGATTGATTCCAGTAATTGTCAAGCCGACTGATGATATCCCGTGGATTTTGAAAAAATTCCCTGCCGTACGGGCTGGCAAACGTATTGCCGAAGCCAGTCGAGAAATCGAAAAACATATCACTAATGGATTTGAGCTTGCTCCGGCGTGAGGGCCAAACAAAAACGAAGAGCCGTCCCACGAGAAATCTTTCTGTCACATGCAAGCGGTGACAGGGATTTTGCAGACAAACTCGCCCAAACACTACGCAAAAGGGGCATCGCCGTCTGGTATAGTCGGACACATCTGCGAGGTGCACAACAATGGCAGGCAGAAATTGGCCGGGCTTTGCGCCGGTGTGATTGGTTTATGGTTATTCTATCCCCAAAATCAGTCAGGTCTATGTGGGTGAAACGAGAACTCTCGTATGCGCTGATCCAGAAACGTTTTCAAGATAAAATCGTCCCTGTCATCTACCGGAAATGTAACTACGAACAACTGCATTGGACGTTGGCAAGCTTTCAAATGGTGGACTTGACTGGTGGTTATACAATCGGTTGCCGCAGTCTTTTGAAAACTTGGCGGCGGTAGGCACTGAAAAATTATTGTCAACTCGACGGGCGGGCCCAACCGGTTCGCCCGTCGCGTTTTAACTTGATGAGTTGGGTGGAAGCCAGTCTGGTGTCGGCGTTGTTCCTGGGCGTGTATGACCTTTGCATCAAGCACGCCATCCGGGACAACGCCGTGTTACCGGTGTTGTTCCTGAGCACGTTGACGGGCGCAACGGTATGGACGGCATTGTTGTTCGTACAGGCGGCACATCCCGGACTATTGCCGGCGTCGCTCATCACGGACCCGCTCACGCCGGCACAGCATCTGCAATTGCTGTTGAAATCGGCCATCGTCACGGCTTCGTGGATTTTCACCTACTTCGGGTTGAAACATCTGCCGCTGTCACTGGCCTCACCCATCCGCGCAACGTCGCCCTTGTGGACGCTGGCGGGCGCGCTGTTGATTCTGGGCGAGCGACCGACGGGCCTGCAACTGCTCGGCATCATCACGACTCTGGCGTCGTTCGTGGGGCTTTCCTTCGCCGGCCGCCTGGAGGGGGTGCACTTTCACCGGAACAAGTGGGTGTGGTTTTTGATGGCAGGAACGGTGCTGGGCGGAGTAAGTTCGCTTTACGACAGATATCTGCTGGGGTTTGCGCATTTCTCGGTGCCAACGGTACAGGCGTGGTTTTCCATTTACCTCGTGGTTTTGTTCACGCCGTTCGCCATCGGCTGGCAGCGACACTGGTGGGACCGCAACGAGTTCCGCTGGCGCTGGACCATTCCGTTGATTGCGCTGGCATTGCTGGCGGCGGATTACATTTATTTCAGCGCGTTGCGGCATCCGCATGCGCTGGTGTCGGTGGTGATGAGTCTGCGACGCGGTAACACGCTGGTGGCATTTGCCGGCGGGTTGTTGTTGTTCGGCGAACGGAGCAACTGGCAGAAAATCGCCGCGGTCCTCGGCATCCTCGCCGGCATCGTGCTGACGGTAATAGGATAAACCGGGCAAGGGACGGCGTTCCGCCGGGCTATGCCGCACCTCACTGCTGCGAGCTGCCTTGCTGTTTTTCCGCCTGCTTCACCAAATCATTGTATTTGGCGACAACGTTGTTCCGGTCCTTCACTTCGTCGTTGTATTTCTGGACCAGGTCGTTGCGCTGGGAAACGAGGTTGGAGATGGCCCCATTCTGCCTGTCAATGCCGGCATAGGCTTCCTTCAGCTTCGTTTCCAAGGCGTCTACACCGGCTTGATATTGCGCGATTTCATTGGTGGCATTTTCGTTGGCGAATTGCAGTTGCGTGATTTCAGCCTTTTGCGAAATGATGAGCTGTGCATTCGTCGCCGCGACCGCCTTCATTTCGGTAAGGCTCGCATCCATCTGGTTCACCTGATGATTCAGCGTGGCGAGGGAGTTGGTGTAACCCTGGATGGCGGCATCACGGTCATAGACCATGCGGTTGAGCGTCTGGATTTCGGTGCGCTGAACGGTTTGTTCATACCATTGCCAGGCGCACAGGCTGCAAAGGCCGGTGGCGAGGACGATAAACAGGTTCACTTGAAAATTTTTCATGGGGTCGAAGGGTCGGGAGTGGCGTTGACAGCAATAGCGACGTGCTGAATGCCGGCGCGTTTCACCAAATCGAGCACGAACATCACCGAGCCGTGCGTGGCGTCCGCCGCGCCGGTGATATAGACCGGCAAGTTGGTGTTCAGGCTGTAACGGTTCGTGAGCAGCGTGAACAATTCGGGGAAGGCGACGGGTTTGTCATCCGCGGAAACCTGGCCGTCCGGGTTCACGGTCAGGTTCACGATGTCGGGTTTCTTCGAGGGCGTGGCGAGCGTGGCGGTGGGCAGATTGGACTTGAGCGTCCGGACAATCTGCATCTGCAACGTGACCATCATGAACGACGCGAGCAGGAAAAACATGATGTCAATCAGCGGAATGATTTCCAGCCGCGACTTCTTTTCCGGGATGGGCGTGCGGATTTTCATGGCGTCGTCGGGTTTTGCCGGCTGTCAGTCATGAACGCGATTTTCTGAATGCCGGCCGCGCGCACGGTTTGGTACACCTTCACCATGTCGCCGTGCAGCGTGTCGCGGTCACCGCTGATGTAAACCGGCACGTCGGGGTTGGCGTGGAAGCGGTCCTTCAAAATCGACGCGAGGCCGGCCAGCGAAATTTCCTTTTTCTCCAGCCACACCGCGCCGGATTTGTCCACGGCAATGTTAATCATGTCCGGCCGGAAATCCTGCTGTGACTGCAAGGCGGGCGGCAGGTTGACCTTGATGTTCTCCGTCCTGCTCATCTCCAGGGCCAGCATCATGAACGACGCGAGCAGGAAAAACATGATGTCAATCAGCGGAATGATGACAATCCGCGAGCGGCGGCGCTGAATCGGCGAGGGAATCTTCATCGGTAAAATATTTAGTGGCTCGTGGCCTGGCCCGGCGATTCCGGCTTGTGCAAGTTGACGGTATCACCCGTTTTTCTGCCACCGACCAGGACTTCGACGTTCGTTGCCGCGGTTTCCAGGTCGAATTGCAATTGCGCCACCCGCGCGGAGAAGTAATTGAACGGAATCAGCGAGAAAATGGCGATGGCCAGTCCACAGGCGGTGGCGATCAGCGCCTCGCCAATGCCACCGGTCACACCCACCACGGACAATTCGGCGCTGCCAATGTTAAGAAAGGCGCGCATGAGGCCGGTGACGGTGCCGAGCAGGCCGAGCAGTGGCGCGAGTGTGACCAGCGTGTCCATAACAGTGAGGAAGCGCCCAGCGCGCTTTAGCTCAACGCCCGCCGCCAGTTGCAGCGCACCGATTAACGAGCCGTGCGCGTGGCCGACATGGTTGAGGCCGTGATGAATCACACGGATGATGGGATCGTCCGAGCCGGCGGCGATTTGTTGGGCGGCCGGCACGTCGGCATTTTCCAGCGCCGCGAGCAGTTGTTCCATTTTTTGAGGGTCGCGCTTCTGGCTCTCGCGCCACCACCAGAAGGCGCGTTCGCCGACGACAGCGACGGCAACGATGGCGCAGATGAGGATCGGCCACATGACCGGGCCGCCTTTAAGGAAGAATTGGAGGACGATATTAGCGAACATAGGTTTGTTAGTTTAGTTGGAGTTGGTAAGTGATGCTGGTTTGGAATAGCCGCGTGGCGGTGTCGGTCGGGAGCCGCCAATGACGCTTGATGAAATCCACCGTCGCGCGGTCAAGCAGGGGAAAACCGGATGAATCCTTCACGTTCACGGAAACAACATTGCCCGCGTCATCGCCGGTAAGCACCAGAACCACCACGCCTTGTTCGCCGGTTTGTTCGGCAATGGGCGGATACGGCGGTTCAGGCCGTTCGCCGCCCGCGCCGGTATTGGAGAGTGAGCCAACGCGCACCGGGGCCACCTGCGGCGCGGAGGCGAGGGCGGCGTCCGCGACCAGCGTGCCGGTGGTGGGAACCCCGAAGTTGACGCTTGGCGCATTCGGCAGGGCGACGAGGACGCGGGGTTGGTTGATTGGTTGCGCCAGCTCCGGTTTGGGGGCGACGGCCTGCGGCGGCAGCACGGCTGGCTGGATAACGACGGGAACTTCTTCCCGAACGGGCGGGACCGGCTTGATGGCGATGACGCCCTGCCGCGCACCGAGAATTCCAATCAGCAGGAAGAGGATGCAAATCGAATTCACCCAGGCAAGTTTCCGTTCCGGGTCGCGGCGGGCCGTGGACAGGCATAACCGTGCCAGTTCGTCCTTCAGTTCGTAACCGGATGATGTTCGATTTGCATCCATGGGGATTTTCGAGTGGTTGATTAGCTTAGAATGTCAGGCTCAGCGAGCCGAAGAAGCCGAGGCGCTCACCATATTGGGCAGCATTGACGCCGACGCCGGTGCCGTTGCGGAGTTGGTAAATGTTGTCCGTGAGGTTCACGACATCAAGCCGTGCCACCAGCGTCTGGTTATGGGGGAGTTTGAAACTCTGCGCCGCGCCGAGGTTGACCGAGTAGTACGCCGGAACCGAACTGTCGTTGGGCGTGTTCACGCTGGTTCTCAGGCCGCTGCCATAAATCGCGTCGGTATAGAGCTGCGTGCTGTAGTGGGGACCCTCTTGCCACGTGTAAGACATGCCGAACGAACCGGTGATACGCTGGTCATGATCCAGATAAATCCAATGGTTCTGGACGTAAGCCAAATCGCCCGGACTAAACAGGAACTGGGCCGATTCCCAATCTTCGCCATACGCCTGCGACCAGGCGAGGTTGGCGTAGGCGGAAAATCCGCCTTGATTGTAAGAGCCGGTGAATTCCACGCCATAAATCCGTCCTTTGGCGTAGTTGAATGCCGAAAGAATCAGCGTCTGCCCGAACAATCCGTCATCCAGCTGATGACGGGCGGTCTTGTAATAGCCGTCCACACCCACTTGCAGATGTTTGGTGATTTT
>JAJPJM010000097.1 GCA_021324235.1 Verrucomicrobiota bacterium | reverse complement strand
TCGGCGGTGATCCAGCCGCCCTTGTGATCCTGGTCCTTCATCCAGCGCGGCACGGTCTCCTCGACCGTCACGCCGCAGATGACACGGGTGTTGCCCCATTCGATGAGCGTGGAACCGGTGGCGTTCGGCGCGATATGATTTTGGAACCGCAGCGGGCGGAGTTGATGGGCGGCACGTCCGTCGGCGCGGGGCGCGCCGGAATTTTCAATTTGCACGCGGTCAGCGTAGCCTTTCCGGCAACGCGGGTCAAAATGGTTTTGGCGCAAATAACATGGACGATGCGCGCCGGATGGAATAAATCTCCCGCCCGTCGCTCCCATCTATGGACGAATTGTCATTCGAGAACATGGTGAACGCGCATTACGAGTCGTTGTATCGTTTTGCCTTGAGCCTCGCGCGCAGCGAGGCCGATGCGGGCGATCTCGTGCAGCAGACGTTCTACCGGTGGGCGGCGAAAGGCTCGCCGTTGCGCGACCCATCCAAGGCCAAATCGTGGCTGTTTACGACGTTGCACCGCGAATTTCTTGGCCAGCGCCGGCGCGAGGACAGGTTTCCGAAGGTGGAAATTTCCAGCCTGGCGGAGGACGGCCCGGAACTGGCGGCGGATTTGCCGCTGCCGCAAAACCAGCTCGACGGCACGAGTGTCATGGCGGCGCTGCGGCGATTGGACGAAACCTATCGCGCGCCATTGACATTGTTTTACCTGGAAGAACATTCGTATCGCGACATTGCGGAGATTCTTGATGTGCCGGCGGGCACGGTGATGTCGCGGATTTCGCGCGGCAAGGCCCTGCTGCGGAAGATTATTCTGGAAAAAGAAACATTATGACCCGCGAAGAGGCCACGCTGATCCTGCAATCCTGCCGCCTGGGCGGCCAGGACGCGGCCGACCCGCAATTTACCGAGGCGCTGGCCCTGGCAAAGCAGGACCCGGAACTGGCGGCCTGGTTCGCTCAACAGCAAAAATTCGACGCGCTGGTCGGCGGCAGCCTGCGGCAGATGCGCGCGCCGGCGCGGCTCAAGGAGAAAATCCTTGCACTGGAAAAATCACCCGAAATACAAATCGGACCGTCGCTTTCCGTCTGGTGGCGGAACCTGTTTTCATGGACTTCGCCGATGCCGTGGACGGTCGCAGCGGCCGTCGTGGTTCTTCTGAGTCTCGCCGTTTATTGGAAAAGACCGGAAAGCCCCGCGCGCTTTGCGGATTTTTCGACGCGAATGGTTCAGGCGGCCGTGAACGACCAACATCACGTGGATGCGGAGGCCGGCGATATGAAACAGGCGGTGGCCTGGCTGGGGGTGCATCACGGTGAAAACAACCTGGTCCTGCCCGCGGCGTTGAACGGCAGCGGCTTGATGGGTTGCCGCGTTTTGGACTGGCATGGCCAAAAGGTTTCGATGCTTTGCTACCGGTTGCACGGTTCGACGCACGTGGACCTGTTCGTGGCCGAGGCCACGATGTTTCCCGATGCGCCACCGCTGGACAAACCGCAATTCGCCCGCAGCGAAGGCATGCCGACTGCGAGCTGGAGTCACAACGGGAAGGCTTATTTACTGGTCGGCCATGGCGACGAGGCCACGCTGGAACGGCTTTTATTACCGGCGGCTCCCGCGGAAATTTTATTGCCGTCAAGGACTTACGCTGCCTTCGTCCGCTTTTCAGGGGTTCGGAAATATTTCCTGGAATAAATCTTTGCCAGCCGACTCTCATTGTCGTAACAACGTCGCGGCGGATGGGAATCTGTCGTGCAAACTGAAACCAAAGAACCGAAAATTATGAACAGAACACAACGAACACTCCTCGTCGCCGCGGCCATTACCGGGTTGCTGTCCGGCGTCGTTGCCAAGGCACAGGACACCAACACCAACTCCCCCGGCACCAACGCGCCCAGCGGCGACCTGGGCAAACATGGCTGCAAGGGCATGAACAGTTGCAAAGGCCAGGGCGGTTGCAAGGCCGGCGACAACGGTTGCAAAGGCAAAAATACCTGCAAAGGCAAGGGCGGTTGCAAATCCATGCTCCTGTAATTTGTGATTCATCCGGGAGGGCGGGAATAAAACTTCCGCTCTCCTGTTTTCTCCGTTTTCATGCCCGCCAACCCGTTCAACCATTTCACCGACTACGGCATCGGCATCGGCCTGCGCGTGCCGCATTACGACCACATCCTTGCCGAGAAGCCCACGGTGGACTGGTTTGAAATCATTTCTGAAAATTTCATGTGCGAGGGCGGACGGCCGTTGCAGATCCTCGATCAAATCCTGGAGCAATACCGCGTCGTACAACATGGCGTCTCGATGTATTTCGGTTCGCCCGAAAAGCCGGACCGCGAGCACCTCCGGAAACTCAAGCGGCTCGTCCGGCGCACACGGACGCCGTGGTTGTCCGATCACCTGTGCTGGGGCAGCGTGGACGGCCGGTACACGCACGACCTGCTGCCGATGCCCTACACCTTTGCCGCGGCCAGGGTGACGGCGCAAAAAATCCGCGCGGTGCGCGATTTTCTTGAAGTGCCGGTTTGCGTCGAGAACGTCAGCAGCTACGCCGAGTTTCATGTTTCGGAAATGACCGAGTGGGAATTTCTCAACGAAGTCGTCGAGCGCGCGGATTGCGGCATTCTGCTGGACGTGAACAACATTTATGTCTCGTCGCGCAACCACAATTTTAACCCGTTCGATTACGTCAACGGCGTTCCGGCTGAACGTGTTGCGCAAATCCACATCGCCGGCCACAGCAAGTTCCGGAAATACATCCTGGACACGCACGATCATCCGGTGATTGACCCGGTCTGGAAACTTTACGAACGCGCCATCCAACGCGTCGGCCGGACGGCGACCCTGCTCGAATGGGACGACCGGATTCCGTCCTTCGACGAAGTCCATGGCGAGGCGCTCAAGGCCAACCGGTTTCTCCAACGTTTGGAAAATGAAACGCTCAAAGCCTGAACGCCAGACGCGCCGCGCCCTGCACCAGTTGCAACGGCTCATGGCGCGCGCCGTCATGCGCCCGCTCACGCGCCGCGACCGGATGCAAGTGAAATGGATTGACGGCCGTCCCACGGAAATTGTGGTGAATCAATTCATCAAACCGAATGACCGGCTGACTTCGTTTGAACGGCTGGAGATTTACAATCGCCAATACTGGTTCCGCCTGCGCGACTGCTTTTACGATGATTATCCCGGTTTGCGCGCAGTGCTTGGCGACAAACCATTCGAGCGGCTTGCGGACGAATATCTGACGAAGAATCCGTCGCAGTCTTACACGTTGCGAAACCTGGGTTCGCGGCTGGTCAAATTCCTGGTAGCCAATCCGAAATTGACCGCGCCGAATTCGGAACTCGCATGGGATCTGGCACGGCTGGAATGGGCGCACATCGAGGCATTCGACAACGCCGCCGAACGGCCACTGAAAGTCGGGGATTTGTCCGGCTTGGATGCGGCAAAGCTCCGGCTGCGATTGCAGCCGCATTTGACCCTGCTAAAACTGGAGCATGACGTGGCGGATTTTCTGATTGGAATAAAAAAACAGGCCGGTTTGCGGAATGAGGCGAGCAACGCGATGGAACAGCGCCGTCACCGCGCCGGGGTGCGGACGGCGCGCGGCTTGAAACGCCGGGTCAATTTTCTGGCTGTGCACCGTTATCAGGACGGCGTGTATTACAAGCCGCTCGAACCCGGCCAGTTCATCCTTTTATCCGCGCTGCAAAAGGGCGCGACGCTGGAAGCGGCGTGCGCCAGGCTGGTCCGCTTGAAATTGGCCGGCGATCTGGGCGCGACGGTCCGGCAATGGTTTGCCAACTGGGCCGCACTCGGCTGGTTCTACGGTCTGAAACCTTCAAAATAAAATTATGACCGCCAACAAAATCGGAATCGCAAAAAACCTTTATGCCCTGTGGGTCAGGGCGGCGAGCTGGGTGCAATCGCCGTTCCTGCTGGCCATCCGGCTTTATTGGGGCTGGCAATTCTGGCAGGCGGGTTGGGGAAAAGTCGGCAACATTCCCAAGGTCGCCGCGTACTTCGGCACATTGGGCATTCCCGCCCTGCTGCTGAATGCATATTTCATCTCCTGGCTCGAGGTCATCGGCGGCATTCTGCTGGCGCTGGGGTTGTTCTCCCGCGTCACCTCACTTTTGCTGACCGGAGACATGGTTGTCGCCTTCTTCGT
>JAJPJM010000166.1 GCA_021324235.1 Verrucomicrobiota bacterium | reverse complement strand
TCCCGGAGCGCAAGCTCCCTAAAGACCACGGGCAGACCACCCGTTTGATAGGCCAGAGGTGTAAGCGTCGTGAGACGTTTAGCTGACTGGTACTAATCGGTCGTGCGGCTTGATCGCTTTTTTTTCGAAGCGTTAACTCGTCAAATTTTGAATTGTTTCACCGGGCAACCGGTTTCAATGATTCGCGATTCAACGAATAATGTCTCGAAGATAGCGATTTCAACTCGTGAATTGTAGGCGCGCTGTGTTCCCTGTGTGTAGTTTTCAGAGAATCGCCGGATCCGCTTCGGCAATGCTCTTTTGAAATTTAGGGCCGGTTTTGAGGGATGGCTGAAACCATCCACTCTCAACCTTCAGCCCTCAACTAATTTGGTGGCCATAAAGCTGTGGTCCGACCCGATCCCATTCCGAACTCGGCCGTCAAACACAGTCTTGCCGATGGTAGTAGTCCTATAGGTTCTGCGAGAGTAGGTTGCCGCCAGTCTTTCAAAAAAGCCGAAACATCAAGTGTTTCGGCTTTTTTATTGAAGAACCTGATCAGCAACCGACGGTTAAAAGTTGGCCGTGTGCACGGGTTGATTTGCTTTTTGAACGTCCAACCCCTTCATCCCATCTCAATATAACTGGAAAGGACAAGAACGTATGCAACGACCGACTTCGGTGACCGTGTTCGGAATCATGAATTTTGTGTTCGCCGGGTTCGGCGTAGTCGGGCTGATGGCCTCCATCGCCCTGTTTACCTTGTCAGCCGATTCAAATAATTCACTGATGAAACTCATCCAGGCCGGTCCCGGATACGTCGTCTGGTTGAAAATTTGTATTCCACTGGGGCTGTTGAATTGTGCGGCATTGCTGGTGGACGGGATTGGGCTGTTACGGCTCAAGCCTTGGGCGCGAGGCCTCGCGATTGGTTACGCCATTTATGCCATTGTTTTTACCGTCTTGGGGTTGTGGATTAACCTCACTTTAATGATCCAGGCCATGTCCGAACCAATCCGTCCCCGGGAGGAACTTGCAGTCGCCGGCACCATCGGCGGGCCGGTCAGCGGGACCGTCGGCGCACTTTTTTGGCTGATCTACCCCATTGTGCTGCTTGTCTTCATGTTCCTTCCCAAAGTCATGGCGACATTTCGCCCGTCGATTCCGCCTCACACGTAAGAACAGCTTTCCACGGTTCCAAAACTTTGCGTTCGGGCAATCAAAGTCGGCACCGTCCAGCCTACTGCGGTTCGGTGGGGTTCGGCGGGGGAGGTTGTGGCGACTCAAGCGTCCACACACAGGTGTCGCTCAATTCCTTTCCGTCCCGTTCGGCTTTGGCTGTGACCTGATTTTCGCCGGGGTTTAGTTTGACGTGTTCCCAAAGGAACACGCCGTTTGTGGCGTTACTGTGGGAGCCCTGCGATTTTCCGTTCAGCAAGAGTTCCACCCTCCGGGCGTTGGAATAGATTTTCACGTCAACGACGGCGTTCGTGCGTTCGGTGAAACGGCGATCCGTGATGTACAGGACCGGTTCATCCGACCAGTTCGCTTTGTAAAAATAAAAAGCATCCTTCTTGATCGTGCGGTCGTAAGTCACCAGGCCCTTGTCATTGCGGCCGGGAATGCCGCCTTCGTGGCGGGCGTTGACGGCGAAGTCGAACATGTTCCAGACGAACGTGCCCCAGACGTAGGGTTTTGCCTTCAGGGCGGCCCACGCCTGTTCATGTACCATCGCCTGCCATTCTTCGGGATGCCATTGGCCGTCGGTGCGCGGTTGGGTTGGGTGATCCTCATGCTGTTCCACATTGGCGCCCGCACCATATTCACTCACGCAAAAACCACCGTGCTGGCTGTCATATCGATGCCGGTCCAGCAACGCGCCGAAGTTGGTCAGCGAACCCCAGCCGGAATACCAGCCCGGATAAAAGTTCCAGCCAAGCAAATCGGGAATTTTGTTCATTTGCGGAAACCGGTCGGTGCAAGTGGCTCCGATGGTCGGGCGCGTCGGGTCTTCGCTGTGTGCGACATTGTTCAGGTCCTGTAACTCGCGCTCAGGGTCGGGGGTGTTCTTGAGTCCGATTTCGTTGAACAGACTCCAGGCGAAGATCGATGGATGATTGACGTTCTGCCGGATCAGGTCCAGCAACTGGCCGCGCGATGTCTCCCCGAATCGCAGCGATGAATTGATTTCGTTCACCTGCGGAATTTCCGCCCAGACCAGGATGCCCGCCCGGTCGCACAGGCTGTAAAAATAATCACTGTGCTGGTAATGCGCGCAGCGGACGACCGTGGCGCCGATTTCCTGGATGAGTCGCAGGTCCTCGTCCATGTCCGCATCGGAAATCGCCCAGCCCTCGTTCCAACGGTCTTGATGCCGGTCCACGCCGTGCAGGGGGTACGGTTTGCCGTTGAGGAAAAATCCGTTGTCCGGATCAACCCGGTAAAAACGCAACCCGAGCGGTTGGGTGACCGAGTCCACCACGCCATTGGTGGAACGCAATTCAACCACGGCCTGATAAAGATAGGGATCCGGGCGCCCATTCCACAAATGCGGGTGGGGGACTTCCAGGCGCAGCCAGTATGGCGCCGTTACGTCCGGTGCCAGCACGACGGATTGTGTGCTCTCGGCAATTTTTTTCCCGTTTGCGTCGAGCACGGTCGCGACGAGGGTCAGCGGCCGGCTGTCCCGCGTGCTGTTGGAAATCTGCGCCGTGACGTCGATGACCGCCCGTTTCTTGGTGACGCTCGTCTGCAGCCACGTAACGCCGGGCGAGCCGTGGTCGGTGAGGGTGAAATTTTCCGCCGCCGTCTCAATCAAATGCACCGGCCGGTAGATGCCGCCGTAAACAGAAAAATCGCCGCTCAGGGGCGCGATGTCCGGTTCCCAGGAATTGCTCACGCGCACGGCAATCACATTCGTGCCGCTGGCGGACAGATGGCCGGATATTTCAAAACAGAACGCGCCGAACCCGCCGCGATGTTCGCCAAGAAAGTCGCCATTCACATAAACGTCGGCGAAGAGACTCGCGGCTTCAAACCGCAGGAAATAGCGTTTGCCGGCTTTCGGCTGGAGTTCCAGTTCGCGCCGATACCAGCCCGGTCCACGGTAGTAGTCTTTGCCCTGCTGCGCCTCCTCCCAGCCCCAGTTATGCGGGAGGGAGACGGTTGTCCAGTTGGTGTCGCTGAAGTCCACGGCCTCCGCACCCGGAGTGTCACCCAGTTTGAACCGCCAGCCTGAATCCAAAATCGTGTTTTCCCGGGCGAACGCACCGCCGGCAAGCACCAGCATGGAAATGAAAATGAGAAATCTGCGCATGGCGCAGAATCTTGCCGGTAATTATTCCGAAGGCAAACGTAATGTTGACGCGGTTCCGTGCCCGTGGGCGCGTCAACCGCGCCGCCGCTTCACTCTGAGCTGCGTGCTCGCGTGCGCGAGTGCCGCCTGAAGGCGGGCGGCTTCTTCGTCACTGATCTTTTCCGACAGTCGCGCTTCGGCGCGGCGCAATGCCTCCTCGGCCTTGGCCTCGTCAATATTGTCGGCGTTGATGGCCATGTCCGTGAGCACGGCCACGCGGTCGCCCGTCACCTGTACGAATCCATCGCCGACACAGATAAAAATGGTTTCCTTGCCCTTCTGCGCGATGATTTCGCCGGCGACGAGTTGGGTCATCAACGGCATGTGCTGCGGCAAAATGCCCATCTCGCCTTCGCCGCCGGTAAGCGTGACCATGTCCACGTCGTCGGAGAAGATTTTCGCGTCCGGCGTGACGATTTCGAGTTTTATGGTTGCAGCCATTTTATTGGGAGGGTTGCCGTGTCGGCGACCCACTATTTGGGGACGGCGACACGCCGTCCCTCCCGGTCACGTTTCCTTAATTTCCTCAATGCCGCCCTTCATATAGAAGTTCTGTTCAGGCACGTCGTCGTGTTTGCCGTCCAGAATTTCCTTGAAGCCGCGGACGGTTTCGGCGACGGGCACCTGTTTGCCTGACCGGCCGGTGAACACTTCCGCCACCGAAAATGGCTGGCTCAAAAAGCGCTGAATCTTGCGCGCGCGATACACGGTGAGCTTGTCGTCGGGCGAAAGTTCGTCCATGCCGAGAATCGCGATGATGTCCTGCAAATCCTTGTAGCGCTGCAATACCTTCTGCACGCCGCGCGCAACTTCATAATGTTCCTGCCCGACGATTTCCGGTGCCAGCGCCCGGCTGGTTGAAGCCAGCGGGTCCACGGCGGGATAGATGCCCAGTTCGGCGATGGCGCGTTCCAGCACGATCGTTGCATCCAGGTGGGCAAACGTGGTTGCCGGCGCCGGGTCGGTTAAATCGTCCGCCGGCACATACACCGCCTGGAACGAGGTGATGGAACCTTTCTTGGTCGAGGTGATGCGTTCCTGTAAATCGCCCATTTCAGCGGCGAGTGTCGGTTGATAACCGACGGCGCTGGGCGTGCGGCCCAGCAACGCAGACACTTCCGAGCCGGCCTGTGAGAAGCGGAAAATATTGTCAATGAACAGCAACACGTCCTGGTTCTTCTCGTCGCGGAAATACTCGGTCACGGCGAGCGCGGACAACGCCACGCGCAGGCGGGCGCCGGGCGGTTCATTCATCTGGCCGTACACCAGGCCGATTTTGGAACCCGCCTTCAGGATGGGCAGGCCTTTCGCGTCCTTCTTAGGATGACCTTTTTCGTCTTTTTCGACCTTGATGACCCCGGCCTCAATCATTTCATTGTAGAGGTCGTTGCCTTCGCGGGTGCGTTCGCCCACACCGGCGAACATGGAGATACCGCCGTGCAACTTGGCAATGTTGTTGATCAATTCCATGATGACGACGGTCTTGCCGACGCCGGCGCCGCCGAACGCGCCGACCTTGCCGCCCTTCAGGAACGGGCAGATGAGGTCAATCACCTTGATGCCGGTCATGAGCACCTGCGGCGAGGTGGACTGGTCCATCAACGTCGGGGCCGGGCGATGAATTGGATAAAACTTGTCGGCCTTGACCGGTCCGCGTTCGTCCACCGGCTCGCCCACGACGTTGAACACGCGGCCCATGATGGCCTCGCCCACCGGCATGGAAATAGGACTGCCGGTGTCCGTGACCTCGTAGCCGCGTTTCATACCCTCGGTGGATCCCATGCAAACGCACCGTACCCAGTTGTCGCCGAGGTGCTGTTCGATTTCGAGTGTTTGCCGGGTTTTGCCGGCGCCGGGCACGTCGTACTCGACGGTCAGCGCGTTGTAAATGGCGGGCGGCTGGCCGGGAAATTCCACGTCCACGACCGGCCCGATGATTTGAACGATTTTACCTTTGTTCATATGCGAAATGATTTCAACTCACCGCCATCTGCGCGGTGGCGATTTCCAGCAGTTCCTTCGTGATGTTCGACTGGCGCAATTTATTGTATTCCAGCGTCAGCCCCTTGATCAGTTGCTGCGCGTTGTCGGTGGCGTTCTTCATCGCCACCATGCGCGCGCTGTGTTCGCTGGCTCTGGCTTCCAGCAAAATCTGGTAAACCCGGAAATTCAGGCTGTGCGGCAGCAACGCCCCCAGCACGGTGATTTCGTCCGGTTCGAAATTAAAAATGTCCGTGGCCGCGGCCGGTAACTGTGGCGCCGGCGCGTCGCCGTGCCCGGCGTGGACGGCCTCGATTTTCCCAATCGGCAGGAACGGGACGACCTTCGGTTGCTGCGTCAGGGTCGAAACGTAATTGGTGAACAAAATGTCCACCGCGTCCACTTCGCCCTTGAGGAACAAATCCTGGGCAAATTTGGAAATTGCCCGGGCTTCGCCGAACTGCGGCGTGTCCTTGTAGGTGAACTCGGCGGCGAGCGACCGGCGTGTGCGCGCGATGAATTGCGCCGCCTTGCGGCCGGCGGCGATGAACGCCGTGTTGTTGTTCCGGTCGGACTTCACCGCTTCCCGGAACAAATTACCGTTGAGCGCACCGCACAGACCGCGGTCGGTGCTGACGAGAATGACGGCGCGCTTTCGGACGGGGCGCACTTCCATGAGCGGATGTTTGAAAACCGTCGTGCGCGCGGCGGCATTGGCCAGCACGTCATTCATCAGGGCCGCGTAGGGCCGCCCCGCCAGCGCGGCCTGCTGGGCCCTGCGCATTTTGGCCGCCGCCACCATCTGCATCGCCCTGGTGATTTGGGCGGTGTTCCTGACCGACCGGATGCGTCGGCGAATGTCGCGCGTGCTGGGCATGGATTAATGATAGGTCTGTTTGAACTCCGTCACCGCCGTCTTCAACTCCGCCGCGAGGGCATCGCTGATGGCTTTTTCGCTGCGCAGCTTCGCCAGCAGATCCGCTTTGCGCGTGTTGAGGAAATCCGTCAGCTTGGCCTGGAAATCCTTGATCTTGTCCACCGGCACGTCGTCCATGAAATTGTTCTGCACGGTCCACAGCACCGCCGCCTGCGCTTCCACCGGAATGGGGTTGTATTGCTGCTGCTTGAAAACCTCCACGATGCGCTTGCCGCGTTCGAGTTGCGCCTGCGTTCGCGCATCAAGATCCGAACCGAATTGGGCAAAGGCCGCCAGTTCGCGGAACTGCGCCAGATCGCCCTTGATGCGGCCGGCCACCTGTTTCATCGCCTTGACCTGGGCCGCCGAACCCACGCGACTGACGGACAACCCGACCGAAATTGCCGGACGCACACCCTGGTAAAACAAATCCGTTTCCAGATAAATCTGTCCGTCGGTGATGGAAATCACGTTGGTCGGGATGTAGGCCGAGACATCACCGGCCTGGGTCTCGATGATGGGCAGTGCGGTGAGCGAGCCGTTGCCATAATTTTCGGCAACGCGCGCGCTGCGTTCGAGCAGGCGGCTGTGCAGATAAAACACGTCGCCCGGATAGGCTTCACGGCCTGACGGGCGCTTGAGCACGAGCGAAACCTGCCGGTACGCAACGGCGTGCTTGGACAAATCGTCGTAAATGATGAGCGCGTCCATGGCGTTGTCCATGAACCATTCGCCCATCGCCGCGCCGGCGAACGGCGCAAGATATTGGTTGGTGGCCGAATCGGACGCCGCCGCCGCCACCACAATCGTGTAGGGCATCGCGCCCGCTTCTTCCAAAACCCCGATGACCCGCGCAATGTTCGATTGTTTCTGCCCGATGGCGACGTAAATGGAATACAGCGGGCGGTGATTTTTATCGCCAGCCTGCTCCGCGGCCTGATTGAGCCGGGCATTGTTAATGATGGTGTCCACGCAGATCGTCGTCTTGCCGGTCGAACGGTCGCCGATGATCAGTTCGCGCTGACCGCGGCCGATGGGAATCATCGCGTCGATGGCCATGATGCCGGTCTGGACCGGCTGGCTGACGGATTTGCGTTTGATGATGCCAGGCGCGATTTTTTCCACCGGATAAAACGCGCTTTCCTTGATGGCACCCTTGCCGTCGAGCGGTTGGCCCAGCACGTTGACGACGCGGCCCAGCAAACCCTTGCCGACGGGCACCTGTAACAGCCGGCCGGTGGTGCGGACCTCGTCACCTTCCTTGATCTCGGTGTAATCACCGAGAATAATCGCGCCCACCTCGGTCTCTTCCAGGTTCAGCGCGATGCCGGTGATGCCATGGCCGAAGTCCAGCATTTCGTTGAGCATCGCGTCCGTGAGGCCTTCGATCTTGGCCACGCCATCGCCGATTTCGCGGACGATGCCGACGTTTTGTTTCATCGTCGCGAGCTTCACGCCTGCGATTTGGGCTTCAATTTCCTGTAACAAGTTGCTCATAGGATTTGGTCAAAAACTTTGTTCCAATTTTTCCAGCCGCGTCCGGACGCTGCCGTCGTAAAGGTCGCTGCCAACCTGGACGCGCAGTCCGCCAAGCAATGCCGGGTTCTGGTTGAACGTGATATCCGCGTTGGGGCCGTAAATTTGCCTGATTCGATTCGCCACGTCCGCCTGCAAATCCGCAGGCAACGGCACGGCACTCTCGACGCGCGCGGCCCGCCGTTCCAATTCCAGTTTCACCAGCCGGTGCAGCCGCGACAAGATTTCGACGTAACCGCGCGGTTTTTTCTCCAGCAGCAAAGTCGCGGTTTGCCGGACGCGGTTTTCGTCCAGCAAACCGTTCGCCTGACAGCTGTGGAACAGCTGTCGGGCTTCGCGTTGCGCCAGTTTGGAAATTTTCATTCCGATATCCGGTAGGGCGGTATGTTCCACATCGCCGCGGTGTCCCGCTCTGCGGGAGAGAACACGCCCCACCCATCACTTTGTCAGTTGTTTTTCGGTTTCTTCCGCCAGCCGCCGTTGGTCTTCCGGCGTCAAAATCTTGCCGGTGACGGTCGTGGTGGTCTGCACGACCAGCCGCCCGACTTCCCGTTTCAATTCATCCAGCATCCGCGCGTGGTCCTGCGCAGTGGCTTCGCGGGCCTTGGTGATGATCTGTTCGGCGGCGGCGATGGCCTTCTGGGTTTCAACTTCCCGCACATGGGCCGCGGCGGCCCGGGCCTCCTCGATCATCTTGTTGGCGAGGTCGCCGGCCTGGGCCAGGACCGCCAGCCGATCGGCCTCGGTCTTGGCGAGTTGGGTCTTGATCTTCTCCGCGTTGGCGAGACCTTCGGCGATCTTTTCGCGGCGCGCTTCCAGCATGGCAAAAATGGGCCGGTACGCGAATCGCCACAGGAAGAACAGCACGATCGAGAAACTGATCGTCTGCGCGAACAGGATCTTCCACTGGATTCCTAGAGCGTCCATGGCGGGATTATTTGACGACGAGCCACGCGATGACCGCCCAACCTTCGGCCAGGGCCATGCCGACAAACATGAAGGTCAGGATTTTGCCGAACATGCCGGGGTTGCGGCTCATGGCGATGACGCCACCGGCCGTGGCGATGCCGATGCCGATGGCTGCGCCGCCAAAGGCGAGGCCGATGTGGATGTTGCCGGACAGATTGCCGGTTGCTTGTGCGAGCATCATAACTTTTCTTTTTGTTGGTTTTGGTTGCCGCCCCGGCATCCGATGCCGGGGCCAATTCAAAAAATCAATGACCGTATTCCTCATCGGCGTGCGTGCACAGCGTGCCGACAAAGGCCACCACCAGCATCGCAAACACAAATGCCTGCACCACGCAGACGAACGTCTCGTAAAAATACATGAACGACGACAGCACCAGACTTAAGATCAGGGAATGACCGTGGAAGATCATGTCCAGAATGCTTTCGCCGGCGAAAATGTTGCCATAAAGACGCATGGCCAGCGCCACCGGTCGGGCAAAGCCGACGGACAGCAATTCCATCGCCCCGATGAAAACAAACAGCAGGAAGAACAGCGGATAGGCCCACTTGTTCGTCGTCATCTTCACGCCAAAAATGTGTTTGATCAGCCCCCAAAACCCGTTGTAGCGCACTGCCCAGAAAAGGCTTAGCACCAGGAAAATGCCGGCCATCGCCACGGTCAGGTTTGCGTCGGTCGTTGGCGGACGAAAGAACGGCGTGAAGTGTCCCTGGTGATACGACCCGATGCTGCCGACGCCCGGAATCAAATCCGTAAGATTTGAGATCACGATGAAAATGAAATAGGTCGTGGCGAAGGGAAAAACCCAGCCGGCGACCCGTGGGTCAAGAATGTCACCAATCAGTTTTTCCCAACCTTCGACGAGCGCTTCCATCACGTTTTGCCCTCCGGATGGGATTTCCCGGATGTTTTTCCACGTTGTCACGCGAACAATGACGATGATGAGCGCCGCGACAATCCACGTGCAAATCATTGAATTGGTGACCGGCAATCCGAGAACGTTGAAAATCTCCGGCGCGGCCGACGGGACCTTCTCTTCGTCCGCCCCAGCGGTTTCCGCTGATACGGAAGCCGGGGCAACGACCGCGCCGCCGGTTGATGCCGAAGCCGGCTGGGCTTTCAGGTTCACCGCCAAAATCGCGGTGAAAAAGGTGCAGGCCAATATGATTTTGCCAAATCGCTTCACTTAAACAGGTCTCTTCAGTCCACACGGATTGCCCGTTGGGGCGATCCGGATTGCGGGCCTGAAAGACTGGAGAGATTGCCTTATCGTGAAATAATTCACAAGCAATTTTTGACATAATTATGGCCGGGGTGGGGTAATTAAAAGCAATGCTGACGCAGTAATTCCGGCGTTTTTCCGCCGGCCCGCAAGGCCCGCAAGCTTAAGACGTCGTGACGCTTGGCCAGTCGCCCGCCCGTTTCGTCACGCAGGAGTGGACAATGGAAAAATGCCGGCGGATTCAGGCCCAGCGCACGATAAAGCAACCATTGTCGCGCCGTGCTCACCAGCAAATCCGCGCCCCGCACCACCTCGG
>JAJPJM010000152.1 GCA_021324235.1 Verrucomicrobiota bacterium | reverse complement strand
TGTAGGCATCGGCTGACGAAAAGCGTCTCACCGGCAGCCGGACTGCCCGCGGCAACCCCTAAGCGCCAGATCGCTCCAACGCCTTGCGTTCGCACGCGGCGTATTTTTCGATCAGCCGGTCATAAACGCGCACCGCATCCGGATTCGGGCGGACTTCGCTGCCGGGAATCGGGTCGGTGAACCCGGCGACCACTTCCTCCCAGCGCGGCCTTTCTCCGGCCTCAACGAGCCAGCCATGCGCGGCCAGCAAGGCGGCGCCGAGGGCGGCACTTTTGGAAATTTCAATGCGCAGCACACGGCAGTTCATGACATCGGCCATCACCCGCAGCAACGCCGGATCGTTGGATGCGCCGCCGGTGGCGTAAATGCAATCGGGCGTTACCTGCATCCACTGCGCGTGCAGCCGTTTGGAAAGCATCTGCGCCTCCACGATGGCGCGACAATTGGCGGCGGCGTCTTTCTCATCGAGATCAAAACGATGAATGCCGGGCTGATTGACGCGCGGAACGATTTCCGCCTCGAACCATGGCAACAATATCCCGCCGTGGTTGCCGGGGGGTTTTGTGGCCATCAGGTCGCCGAATTTTTTCCAGTCTTTGATGCCGTAAGCGTCCCGGATTTTTTCGCGGGCCAGCGAACCGTTTTTGAAACAAATCAATGACATGTAACTGCCGGCCGGCGAACCAAACACGTGCCCTTCGCCGTGATCGTCCGTGCAACAATTTTTCATCGGGCCGAAATAGGTATCACTCGTACCCAGGCTGATGCCCACCCGGCCTTCCTGGATGAGACCCAGTCCAACGAGGCTGCACGGGTTATCGCCCGACCAGACCAGCGCCCGTGCGGCCGGATTCAGGCCGTATTTCCCGACAAAATAGGAACTGACCGGCCCGACGATTTTTGAGGAATCTGCCAGCGGCGGCAGTTTCCTTTCCAAATCCGGCGCCGCGGCCTTAAGCGCGCCGCCATGCCAGACCTGCTTCTGAATATCCATCAGGTTCATCCCGGCGCCGTCGCCATAATCAATCGGCGCGATCTTCCCGGCAACCAGCGACGCCATGAAGGAGCTGACCAGCGCGATGCCGGCGGTCCGGGCATAAGCTTCCGGCTCGGTTTTGTAAAACTTGCGGATTTGCGGTCCCGTGAAACGCTCAAACGTGTCCGAACCGGTCTGTTGCGCGGTCGCCTTGAGACCGCCCAGGGCCTCGCGGATTTCGGCGCATTCCCCGGCGGTTGAGGAATCCATCCAAATCGGCGAGGTTGACCGGGAAAAAATTCCCTTCAAATTTTCCACCAGGCTTTTTCCGGAATCCAGGCTTGCCAGTGCCGCAGCGGCGCGGTCGTTAAAATAAACCGAGCCGTGCTGCTGGCCGCTGCCACTGATGGCCAGGATATCACCCAGTGCCACGCCATCTTTTTTCATGGCGGCAAAGAGCAAATCCAGCGCTTCGGCCCACATCAACGGCGGGCTGTGTTTGATCAGCGGATCAGGATTGGGCAGCACGCCGTTCCGGGTGCCGTAGGCCGGCAGCGCGTGGTCGAAGTTCAATGATTTGTCATACACCACCTTGCGGCGATCGTAATCAATCACCACGGCGCTCAAGCTTTGGGTGCTGGAATCAAGTCCAAGAAATAATTTTGCCATTTGATTTCGAGACTAGTAAAAACTGCAACCGGTTCACCGTCAAGCAAAGGTGCACGGGGATGACTTGCCGCCGGTTCCCATTTTTGCGAAACTGCTGTCATGTTCGAAAACACCATCCGCCGGATGCCGCGTCCGCAGGATGCGGCGATCCTGACCACCCAACAGCTTCGCGACACTTTTGCCGTCACCCACCTTTTCGCACCGGGTGAATTGCGGGGGATGTTCACTGAACTCGACCGCCTCGTGGTCGGTGGCGTGATCCCGCTGCAACCGGTTGCTTTGCCGAATCACAAGGAGACCGGCCACACCTATTTCCTCGAACGCCGCGAGCTGGGCGCCATCAACATCGGCGGGCCGGGCGTCCTCCATGCCGACGGCAAAACGTTTTTGCCCGACCGGTTGGATTGTGTGTATCTGCCAATGGGGACGAAATCGGTTACTTTCGAGAGCCAGAACGCCAAAAATCCGGCCAGGTTTTATTTCCTGAGCTGCCCGGCGCACGCAACGCATCCGGCTGCAATCATGAAACCGAAGGATGCGTCGCCCATACCGCTGGGTTCGCAGGCAGCGGCCAATCAACGGACGATCTACAAATACATTCACCCCGGCGGCATCTCCAGCTGCCAGTTGGTGATGGGTTTTACCGAACTGGCCGCGGGCAATGTATGGAATTCGTTCCCGCCGCATACGCACTGGCGGCGCACAGAGATTTATTTTTATTTCGATCTCGGCGAAAACGTGCTGACCCATTTTCTGGGTGAACCGCAGCAGACGCGGCATCTGTTTTTGCACAATGAGCAGGCGGTCTTGTCGCCGAACTGGTCCATTCACTGCGGCTGCGGCACGGGCAATTACCGGTTCATCTGGGGAATGGCCGGCGAAAACCAGACATTCGACGACATGGACGGCGTGAAGCCGGGGGATTTAAGGTAGCCACAGATTAACATAGATGAAACACAGACCAGTTTCAGAAAGCTGAACATCTGAAACTCAAAGAAATGGCGCGTTTTAAAAACAAAGTGGTGGTGGTGACGGGTGCGAGCCGGGGCATCGGACAGGCCATCGCGGTGGCGTTTGCGCGCGAAGGCGCAACGGTGGTGGGCGTGGCACGGAGCAGCCTGACGGAAACCGGATCGAAGGCAAAAAAAGCCGGCGGCGAATTCACCGCCATCAACACCGACCTGGGCAAAGGGACGCAGCGGGAGGCCGCCAATCTGGTGGCGGCGATTTTGAAACAGACCGGGCGGATTGACGCGCTCGTCAACAATGCCGGCATTATCCGGCGCGCACCGGCCGTGGACTTCTCCGAAACGGATTGGAACGAGGTTTTGCGCACCAATTTGACCACGCCCTTTTTCCTCTGCCAGGCGGTGGCGAAATGGTGGCTGAACACCGGCCGCAAAAAATCTCCCACCGACGCGCGCTTGAAGATCGTCAATATTGCCTCGTTGCTTTCGTTTCAGGGTGGCATTCTGGTACCTGCCTACACGGCCAGCAAACACGGCCTCGCCGGCATCACCAGGGCGCTGGCCAATGAATGGGCAAAGGAACATATCAACGTCAACGCCATCGCCCCGGGTTACATTGCCACGGAAAACACGCGGGCATTGCGCGAAGATACCAAGCGCAATCAGGCGATTATGGAGCGCATTCCCGAAAGCCGTTGGGGGAAGCCCGAGGACATCGCGGGCGCCTGCGTGTTTCTGGCTTCCGGCGACGCGGATTATTTCAACGGCGCGGTCATCAACATTGATGGTGGCTGGCTGGGACGCTGAAAATTCGTTTGGTCCGGCAGCGGGAGTCTAATAAACCAGCATGAAGTCACGATTGATTGATCAATGAAACAAGCGTTCAGTCGGTCGATTTGTCTGCTGGGGTTGGCCGGTCTCTGCGCCACGCCCATTTCGTGTGCGACGAACGGAATGCCACCCTCAACCGGTTCCGGCGTTACGCCGCTGCAATGGTCGCAGCGCCTGGCCGATTCGGAAATGGGGCACCGGGGCGACAGCCTGAAATGGAAACCGGGCGGCAAGGCCAAATGGGATTACACCACCGGCCTGTTCACGTTTGCCCTGCTCAAACTGAATGAATACGTGAGCGACCCGCACGCTGTTCAATTTGCCACGGACACGATCGGTTCGTTCATCGTGCGGGACGGGGAAATCAGCGGTTACCAGCCGCAGGACGAAAGCCTGGACAACATCGCTCCGGGGCGGACCCTGCTCGCGCTGTGGCCATTGACCCATGAAGAACGCTATCGTGAAGCCGCCGCGTTGCTGCGTCAACAGCTCGAAACCCAACCGCGCACCCGCGATGGCGGGTTCTGGCACAAGCAACGATACCCGGACCAGATATGGCTCGACGGGCTTTATATGGCGGAGCCGTTTTATGCCGAGTATGCGAAATTGTTCAGCCAGCCTGATTCATTCAACGACGTTGCGAAGCAGATTCAACTCGCGGACGAGCACACCTACGACCCCCAATCAGGATTGTTTTATCACGGCTGGGATGAAGACAAATCGCAGCCGTGGGCGAACCCAATTACCGGCACGTCGTCCAATTTTTGGGGGCGCGCGATGGGCTGGTATGCCATGGCGATGGTGGATGTACTTGATTATTTCCCGACGAATCATCCGGCACGGCCCAAAATCATCGCCACGTTCCAAAAATTATGTGCCGGCGTGGTGAAATATCAGGATCCCCGAACCGGTCTTTGGTGGCAGGTCGTGGATCAGGGTGGCCGGAAGGGCAATTACCTCGAAGCGACCGCTTCGAGCATGTTCGTTTATGCGATGGCCAAAGGCATCAATCGCGGTTATCTCCCGCGCCATTATGAACCGGTGGTTTTGAAGGGCTATCACGGCATCATTCAAAATCTCATCCGGGATGACGGCGTTGGGAAATGGTCGTTGACCCACTGTTGTTCGGTGGCTGGGCTCGGTTACGGCCGCGACGGTTCGTTTGCCTATTACGTCAACGAGCCGGTGGTGGACAATGATCTCAAGGGAATCGGCCCTTTCATTCTCGCCGGCATCGAGGTGCAGCAACTAACCGGCCCGCCGACCGTCGCGACCCAACAAATTCCCTGACACCCGATAAAATGTTTGTTACTCAGACGCACCGCGTATGAAGACCATTCCCGCTCATGGATTTTTAAATCGCCTCGCCGGTTTGATCGTCGGGTTCGCTTGCCTCGCCTTAACCCTGCCACTTTGCGCACAGCCCGGTACCTTTCCCATGGACGCGCCGGTCACCTTGACCCATAGCCTATCCCCCGCGATAAAACCTTACGCCGTGCTCACCGCCATGCAACGGGTGGCGGATTGTCAGTTGGCGCATGCCTCCACTAACCGGCCCACCGGCTGGGTCCAGGCCGTGGGCGACGTGGGCATGATGGCCCTGGCCGGCATTTCCGGGGACACAAAATACCGCGAGGCCATGCTCGCTAAAGGCGGGGCCAATGACTGGGAACCTGCTGAATATCAGGTGCGAAAATACCACGCTGATGACCAATGTATCGGACAGGTCTGGACGGAGCTCTATTTTGTTTACCGTGCAAACCAAATGATTGAACCGCTGCGAGAGCGGTTTGATTTCATTCTGGCTAACCCGTCGGACGCAACCGGCCTGGACTTCACGCAACCGCATGGGAAGGCACAGGAACTTTGGTCCTGGTGCGATTCACTGTTCATGGCGCCGCCGACCTGGCTGCGGCTTTACGCCGCGACCGGTGATGAGCGGTATCTGAATTTTGCCGTCACCAACTGGTGGCGTACGACGGACTATCTTTACGACACCAACGAACACCTCTTTTTCCGCGACAGCACTTACTTCGACCAGCGTGAGGCCAACGGCCAAAAGATTTTCTGGAGCCGCGGCAACGGCTGGGTCATGGCCGGGCTGGTGCGTACACTCCAATACCTGCCGACCAATCATCCCGACCGGCCGCGCTTCGAACAATTGTTCAAAGACATGGCAGCGAAAGTAGTGACGCTCCAACAATCCGACGGCCTCTGGCGCACCAGTTTGCTGGATCCGGCTGATTATCCTGAAAAGGAAACCAGTGGTTCCGCATTGTTTACCTACGCACTGGCCTGGGGCGTAAATCAGGGCCTCCTCGACCGCACAAAATTTGAGCCGGCGGTTCGTAAAAGTTGGGCAGCGTTGGTGGATTGTGTGGCAGCCGACGGCAAATTGACACACGTTCAGCCGCCCGGTGCCGACCCCAAAAAATTCGATGCTGATTCAACTGAACCTTATGGCGTTGGGGCGTTTTTGCTGGCTGGCAGCGAGGTTTATCGGATGGCGGTTCTTAATGGAACGGCTTGGGATTCAAGTCAAACTATTAAACGTCTGTCAGTAAAAGTTACCAATCCCGCCAGTTTTTGCCGCGATTGTGAGACAGCTGAGGTAACAACCAAGGAATTTGAAACATCGGCACTAACTGTTGCTGAAGGCTTCCGACTTAGCGTTGAACATATAGCAGTGATGGACGGAAACTCGTCACGGATCCTGGACTCTCAAATCGAAACACTCCCGTTCAGCCCGATAAACATTACCAACAATATCCGTGAACAATTACTTTTCCAGGTTGACCTCGCGCCCGGTGAGACTCGAACGTTTTATATCTTGGATGCAACTGCGTTGCCCGCCGTGCCGCCGCCCATCGTAAAGACGTTTGCGCGTTATGTACCGGAGCGGTATGACGATTTCGCGTGGGAAAGCGACCGCATCGCGCATCGCGCCTACGGCCTGGCGCTCATCCCGGCGGAAGGCACCATCAGCAGCGCGCCGGACGTGTGGATCAAAAAAGACCGCGGCCTCATCATCAATACGATGTATGCCACCAAACATTACCACGAGGACAATGGCTCGTTCATGGACGATTATCGCGTCGGTCACAGCCGTGGCGACGGCGGTGTGGGCATCTGGGACGGCAGGAAGCTTTACACGTCCAGCAATTACCGCGACTGGAAGCTCATCACCACGGGGCCGATCCGGTCGGAATTTGAACTGACCTACGACGCCTGGGACGCCGGCAGTGGCCGCAAAGTTTCCGAGACCAAGCGGTACACGATTGATGCCGGGTCGTGGCTGACTAGGGCGCAAAGCACGTTCAGCAGCGAGGACCCATCACCGTTGACCATTGGCGTCGGCCTGGCCGAGCGCGCGTGCCCGACCAACCGCGTGGCATTCATCGACGACGACCAAAGCGCAGGCTGGATGAGCTACTGGCAGCCCGAGGACAAACCGAAGGGCATCATCGGCGTCGCGATCGTGTTGCCCAGTAACAGTGTGGAAGCGTTCACGAACGACGCGCCGGATATGCCGGACGCTGTTCTTCACGCGGCGGTGCCGCAGCCGACACATGAAGGTTATCCGCCCATCCGCAACCTGCTCGCCATCACTCAGGCCAAAGTTGGCCAGCCATTCACCTATTACTTCGGCGCGTGCTGGGACCGCAGCGGTGATTTCACCAACCATCTCCAGTGGGAAAATTACGTCAAACGCTTCGCCGAACGCCGCGACCAACCATTGCAGGTGACGATCGGAAATTGATTTCCGATTTACGGTATACGATTTACGAGACCTGCATCGAGCAGCGCGTGAATCGGAATTTGCACGTCAGCTTTTCGCCGGCGTGGTTGAAATCACCTTTATCGCCTCGGCGGTCAGGGCGGTGATTTTGGCCCAGGCCTTTTCCGAGACGAGTTTGCGTTCAGCCATCCAGGAACCGCCGACGGCGGCCACCTGTGGCAACGCCAGATAATTCGGCAGGCTCGCGGCGTTGATGCTGCCGGTGGGGACGAATTTCACACCGGTGTGCGCAAACGGGCCGGCCAGGGCCTTGATCATGGCCACCCCACCGGCGGGTTCCGCCGGAAAAAATTTCAAATGTTTCCAGCCCAGATTCAACGCATGGTCCACTTCGGTCGGTGTCATGACTCCCGGGAAAAACGGCATCCGGTTTTTGGCGGCCGCCGCCAGAACCGCTTCGTTCAAGCCCGGCGAAACACCGAATTGGGCGCCGACATCCATCGCGCGCTGCACCTGTTCCGGCGACAGCAGCGTGCCGGCGCCGATGTTCATCTGCGGCACGTGCTGGCGGATGCGTTGGATCGATTCAGCGGCCGCGGCAGTACGGAAGGTGATTTCCATCACTTTTAATCCACCGGCAAGCAGCGCCTCGGCCAGCGGCACGGCGTCCTCCACCCGATCCACCGAGGTGATGCAAAGCAACCGTTGTTGGAGAAAAGATTCAGCGTTCATAAGCTTGTGCCCGCATAATACCTGATGGCCGGCGCGAATGAACTGGAAAAGTCCGAATCTTGATCTTCATGGCCGGCTTGATCCTGTGGTCGTGATGGACACGAAAAATGAATTCGAGATTGCCTGTCCGTCACGCGTGGCTTAATGGGAAAGCCATGAATATTGCCTTCGAACACCTGGCCATTCCTGCCGCGAATCCGACCGCGTTGAAAAACTGGTATGAACGCGTATTGGGCGCGCGCGAAATCTTTGACAACGGCCAGAATCCGCCGACGTGTCTGATGGCCCTGCCCCAGGGCGGGTGGTTTGAAATTTATGCGGCTGAATCCGCGCCGGCCGAACGCGGCAACAACCAACTCGCCGGTTTTCGTCACGTCGCGTTGCGGGTGGACTCGATCGATACGGCCAGGGCCGAACTGGAAAAACGCGGCGTTCCTTTTACGAAAGAGATCCGTCCGGCCGCGGGAGGTGGACGGGTCTTGTTCTTTGAAGACCTCGAAGGCAATTTGCTGCATTTGGTCGAGCGACCGGCGGATTCGCGACTGGGGAGGGGCTGAGCCGGTTATTTTTTCTGCACGCGAATGACCAAAATGGGGATCGAAGTCTTATGACGCACTTCGGTGATGGTACTGCCATGGAAAAGGTCGCCAAACAAGCGGTGGCCGTGGCCGGCCATGGCAATCAAATCACAATGTTCGTCTTCGGCGACTTTGAGGATTTCCTGCGGCGGATCGCCCAGCGCCAGCAGGGTTTGAACTGAAAATCCGTCGCCGCGAAGCTTGCCAGCGACTTTTTCCAGATATTCGCGGTCATTTTTCATTTCCTCGGACTCGGCGAGTTTCAGCTGATGGAAATTGCGCGCGACCCAGCCGTCGGCGACGTGCAACAGCAACAGCCTGGCCTTGGTCATCCGAACGAACGGCTTGATGTGGTCCAGAATGACCTGGTCCGTCGCGCTGTTTTCGAGCGGAATGAGAATGTGTTGATACATGGTTCGTTAATGCGGAACGGGCAGGCCGAGATGCCCGTAAAACACCTTCAGGGCGGCCGCCGGCATGAAGGTGTCAAAAAGCAGCTTCACGTTCAGGATGATGATGACGGCGGTCGTCGTCCAGCCGAGAATTTTAAGCCAGGTTCGGTTCGCGAACCCGCCCATCTTGGTTTTTTCACCGGTAAACCGCATCAGCGGCCAGACGGCGAAACCGAGTTGCATGGACAACACCACCTGGCTGGCGACGAGCAGTTCGGTGGTTTTGCTTTCACCAAAAAAGCCGATAACACAAACCGCCGGAACGATGGCGATCAGCCGGGTAATCAACCGTCGGAGCCACGGACGCAACCGGATGTTCACGAAACCTTCCATCACGACCTGCCCGGCCAGCGTGCCGGTGAGCGTGGAATTTTGTCCCGAAGCCAGCAGCGCCACGGCAAACAGCATGCCGGCCCCGCCCACACCGAGCAAGGGGCTCAACAACTTGTAGGCGTCCTGAATTTCCGCCACGCCCTGATGTCCCGACCAATGAAACGCCGCCGCCGCCAGGGCGAGGATGGCGCCATTGACCAGCAACGCGAACATGAGCGCAACCGTTGAGTCAATGGTCGCAAACTTGATGGCCTCGCGTTTGCCGGTGGCGTCCTGCTCGAATTTACGCGTCTGGACGATGGAGGAGTGCAGGTAAAGATTATGCGGCATGACGGTCGCGCCAATGATGCCGATGGCGACATAGAGCATGTTTTGATTGGTCAAAATGTCCGGGCTGGGAAGGAAACCCAACAGCATTGGCCCAACGTGGGGTTTGGAAAAGAACAGCTCCGCCCCGAAACAACCGGCAATGGTGGCAATGAGGGTGATGACCAGGGCTTCAATGTAACGGAACCCTTTGGTTTGCAAAAACAAGACCGCGAGCACATCCGCAGCCGTGATGACACAGCCCCAGACCAGCGGGATGCCGAAGAGCAGTTGCAGCGCGATGGCCGAGCCGACGACCTCGGCCAGATCGCAGGCCGCGATGGCGATTTCGCAAAGAATCCAAAGGAACCAGACCGTCGGGGTGGAATAATGGTCACGGCAGGCCTGCGCCAGATCGCGTCCCGTGGCGACGCCGAGTTTGATGGACAGGTGCTGAAGCAGGATCGCCATGAGATTGGAAACCATGACGATGGAGAGCAGCGTGTAACCGAACTGCGCGCCGCCGGAAAGGTCGGTGGCCCAATTGCCCGGATCCATGTAGCCGACGGCAATGAGAAAGCCGGGCCCGGAAAACGCCAGCAGTTTTCTCCAAAAAGAAGCGGTGACCGGAACCACCACGCTGCGATGAACCTCCGGCAGCGAGGCCCGCCGCGCCGGCCGGCGCCACGCCGATTTGCCGGCAGGATCATCGGTTAATCCGGGATCCGTGGTTTTCACACCTGGTTTATCACGAGCAAAAACATGTAGCCTAAGATACAAGTAAAACCCCGGCTGTCAAAGAATATGTAGCCTGAGATACAAATTAAACCTCGACTAATGAAGCGGTTGGCGTTTTACTTCCCCGGTTATGCCGCGTCCCGTCCGCAAATCATCCTGCGCGACCCGCATCGCGCAGCCGTGCTCACCGGCGCAACAGGCCGAGAACTTCCGCCGGTCGCGCCGCGATCGCGCCACGGAGGTCGCGCAGGATTACGTCGAGGCCATCGCCGACCTGTCGGACTCCCTGGGCGAAGCGCGGGTGGTGGACCTGGCGCGACGACTGGGAGTTACACACGTAACCGTCAACCGGACCCTCTCCCGGTTGCAACAGGCCGGTTACGTGAACACCCGGCCATATCGGTCGATTTTTCTGACCGACGCCGGGCGACGGCTGGCGGCGGAATGCAAACGACGGCATGAGACCGTCGTGGCCTTTTTACGTTCGCTGGGCATTTCCGAGAAAATCTCCGAGCTGGACGCCGAGGGAATCGAACATCACGTCAGTCCCGAAACCCTTGCCGCCTTTGAGCGTCGTTTGACGAGGCGTTGATGCGACCGCGGGACCTTCAAGTCATCGGCCCCGAACTGGCCATCAAATGGGACAACGGCAGCGAGAGTTTCATCCCGCTTGAGATGTTGAGGCGAAGCTGTCCCTGCGCCGAATGCAAGGGCGAGGCGGACATATTGGGGAACGTCTACAAGAATCCTGACCGGCCATTGACCCCATCGGCCTTCCAGTTGGTTCGGTTTGTCGTTGTGGGCAGCTATGCCATTCAGCCGGTTTGGGGGGACGGACATACAACAGGAATTTATTCCTTTGATTATTTGAAACGGGTGGCTGGCGAAAATTCGCCGGCTTGAAGATAAAAAAAGGCGCGCCCCGATGGGCGCGCCTTTTGAAGAGTCCAACAACCATTAAGGATTCACGTTAATCGTGCCGTTTGTCGTCGCTGACGACCCGGTCGCACCGCTGGGTGTCGTTTGCCATTCGGTCGACGTTTGGTTGGCGACGTTGTAATAAGGATCCGTATTCTTTGGATCACTCCAGTCGCGGGGCTTGGCGCTGTTCCACATGCTGAGTGGATTCATCGGCGGTTTGGGTCCCAACGGGCTGGATTGCAGGAATTGCGACGACGTCGGTTGGTAGTCTGTGTCCTTGACAATGGTTGGAGTCAGGAAAATAAGCAGGTTGTCCTTGTCCAAACCCTTGTTTTCAGACCGAAACGCATATCCGAGAACGGGGATATCACCCAAAACCGGTACCTTTGTATAAATGTTCTTCGTATTGTCCTTGATAAAGCCGCCCATGACGAGGGTGTTGGCGTTGGGAATCAGAACCTGGGTGGTTACCTTGCGCACGTCATATTCATCCGCCTGGTTTTCCACACCGGCAACAATTTTTGTAACGGTGTCAAACACACTGGAAACTTCCGGTGCAACCGTAAGCCAGATGTAATCATTGGCGGAAATGCGGGGGGTGACATCCAGAATGGTGCCCAAATTGGTATATGTCACTTGTGAACCGCCGGGTGATCCCTGAGTACCGGCCGTGGTGGCAAAGATTGGAACGGCCCGGGTGACTTCGATATGCGCGGTTTCATTGTCCAGGGTCACAACGCGCGGAGTAGCAATGGTCTGCGCATCGGAGTCTTGATTCAAGAAGGACAGCACAGCTTTTACCCCGTCGGCATTGAGGAATGCCGTTGCCGGATCAAAGCCATGCATCGTATTGACCAACAGACTCGGATTTTGGAGCAAATTGTTGGGACCGTATGCAATTTGTTCGAGGATCGGAAACCCGGAAGGGACGTTGGTATTGAACGTAATACTCGTCGAGTAAGGGGAACCTATCTGTCCACCATTAACATTGTTCCCGAACGTAACATTTTGCCCACTCAGCGTGCCCGACCAATCAATGCCCTTGGTGGTGGTGGGTGAGCTGGAAACTTCCATCAAGCGGGTTTCAATCAAGACCTGGCGGGTGGGTTTGTCCAGCTGCTCCACCAGCGTATCCACCGCATCCTGTTCATTCTCGGTGGCAACCACCACGAGCTGACTGGTGCGCGAATCCATCACCACCCGGCTCCGTTTGTCGGTCAACGCGCTTTCCACCGCTGCCTCCATATTGGAGACGCTGGCGTATTTCAGTTGAATCACCCGGGTAACGAGCGGCGGCGGCGCATTCGGGTTTTTGATGCCGATGCGCGCAATTTTGGTCTTCGGATCCTCAACGAGTTCGAGATTATAATTATCCAGCACCGCCAACAACGCCTGGCGGGCGGAGACATTCTCCCAGCGGACAGATATCGTCGGTTCCGGCTTGATCTGCCCATTCTGGTCGGGCTGGCCATAACCAATTCTCGGGTCGAGCAAATAATTGATGTCGGCCAGACGGGCCAGATTTTCGATGGCCGTGGTAATGGGAACGTCCTGGAATTGAATGGGCAACACGGTCGGCGTTGCGACCGGTGCATTGCCAGTGGTGCTGGCCGTTTCGTTGGTGTCTCCCCCACCGGTTGCCGACTCCGTATTCGTCGCCGTCAGGGCCGGCGCGTTGGTGTCCGTCGCACTGGTGGTTTCGTTGCTGCTGGTTGCGGCCGGGGTGGCATCGGTGCCGGCGGCGGGCGTCGTTGCCGCGTTGGTGTCAACGGCAGCCGTGGTTTCGGCAGCGGCGGCCGGTTGGACTGCGGGAGCGGACTCGCTCATCGCGGGTTGGTTGGTCGCGACACTGTTAGTATCAGTTTGAGACATAGCCCACCGTTGCGAGACAAGTCCCACAAGCAGCGTGGCAATTAGCAGTTTCGATTTCATAATTTTTGTTTTAATTGGCTTTTAGTCCAATGGGGCAACTACCTAGCAGGTACCGAGCCAACCCCCACCGGAGCCCCGGATTTTACCTCTCGTGGAAATGGTCGATCGTCGGCCGCCGTCGTTGGAAAATGGTGCTGTGTGCCAGACACCTCCCGGCGAAAACAATCGCCCGAACCGCGAACATTGAAATGAATCGTTGACCATGTTGTTTAAAAACCAAGTGCCGTCCCGGGGTTAAGGCTGATTGGTATAAAAAAGTTCATGACGTTGCCCCCCCACCTCAATCACAACCGAATTGGTTTTGATTTCAATACACGTCAGATGAATGCGCCCGACGGAAGTAATAACATCACCCTCATCGCCGGCGGCAAAGGTGTGGTTGTTGATAATCACCAGGCGTTGATTCAGCGACCCGGAAAAGCCTTTTAAAACCAGCGAGGTGACGTCCGCCACCCGGGGATTGGCAGCCGCGACCGCCGCATAGGGCCGGTCTGAGTCGGGAAAAAATGGATCACGCCCTTCCTTGGAATCGGCAGGGATGGTAAATACGGAATGCGGCGGTTCGACTTTGTCGGGCTGGGTCGCCGGCTCGGCACCGGCCGCCAACACCGTCGCGCAACCGGCCGAAAATACGGCGGCCATCGCGTTCAGGCGAAAATTTTTCCGGCGGCGCTGGATTCGATTTCTGTTCATGAAGAGGTGGGTTGTACCAGGGCAATGACGTCCATTTTAAATGAAAGTTTTTCATTGCCGCCGGTTTCATCGGCTGGTTGGAGTTGCAAATTGACGATCCGGATGTGGGGAAACGTATTTTCAAAATCGGCGATGAATTTGCCCAGATCATGGTAATAAGCCGTGCCGGTGACCGTAAACCGGACCTGTTTGAACGGAAAAGACGGCAACAAATCCACCGTTTCAACGTCCGGATGGCCAATGTCCGGAATGTCCACCTGATACGACGACTTGAAAAGTCGGATGGTATTATAGGTCCAGGAGTAAAGATCACCCGAGGCCATGTCGCTTTCGGCGTTTGTTAGCGTTTGCGTTACATTGGTCACGTCGAGGGTGACGGCGTCGGCGCGTTTAATGGCCTTTTGAATGCCTTCGAGTTTTCCTTCGGCGGCCTTTTGGCTCTCCGCAGCTTGTTTGAGCGCCGCATATCGGGGCTGAATCAAATTGAACCACATCAAGCTCAGTACGGCCACGGCACAAAAGGCCACAAGCACAAGCTGATTGCGTTTTTCTTTGGACAGTCTCATCGCGTTATATCGGGGTATTTGCACTGCAAGGTAAACAGTACAGACGGTTTGCCATCCGGGCCGACCTGAGGCGGGGACAAATTGATCAAACGAACCCCGTTGGTTTTATCCAGGACAGCCTGAAAGTACGGTTCTTGACTGATGATCGCTTTGAATTTGTTGACCTGGTCGCCCAGGCTGCTGCTGAAATCCCGCGCATCGAGTGACACCACGATACTTTCCGTAACGGTGCCGGGCCGCCCCGGTTTGACAATGTCGTCATTGGTTTCAGAGGCGCTGGCCGCGGTGGCAACATACGTTTGGTCGACCCGCAACCGCATCAGTTGCACCCCGGGCACGGTCGCATGTTGCAGGGCTTCCAACAGATCCCCCTGAAGAAAACGGCTGCTGGTTAATTTCTGCAACGCCGCCAGATTTTGTTTGGCTTCGGTAATTTTTCTCTGGCCCACCAGCACCACCTGATACGCGTTGGTGTGCGCTTGGATTTGCGCCTGAACCTGGGACAGATGCTGATTCGCCACCATGACCCGGAGTTGGAGCCAACTCCACCACGCGAGCATCAAGGCCACGACCAGCACTCCCCCAAAGATCACGCGTTTGATCGGGTCGCGGCGCCGCAAGTCCTCGGCCGCCTGAGCTTCCGCCAGTAGATTGATGCGTATCGGCATATTAGAAGGCGGCCATCGCGGCACCGATGGCCACAGTTAATTGCGGCGCGACTTGTTCAATTTCGACAGCCTGCTGCCCCGGCAACGCCAGTTGCAGGGAAGCTGTCGGGTTCCAGGATTTGCATTCGGCGACCAATTCGCTGTGCAGCATTTGTACGATGAGTTCGGAACGCGCGGTACCGCCGCTGACATAAACCTGCGATACCGGCCGGTCCTGCTGGTGCTCAAAGAAATCGAGCGACGCCCGCAATTCGCGACCCAGAGGCAGCACCTGCGTTTCCAGGGTGGACTGAATTTCCGGGGCCATGCCAATTTTAATGCCTTCGGCCTCGGCGTAACTGATATTCATCATCTCCGCCAATCCGGCCGTCAACTTGTCGCCGCCGATACCCACTACCCGGCTCAAAACCAATTCACCTTGTTGAAGGATGCAAATCGAAGAATTTTTGAACCCGATGTCCACCAGGGCGACCGAGTCATTCACAAATGCTTCCGGCATTGCCAGTTCAAAGGCGTTCGCCGGACCGATCAGGCCGGGCACGATGTGGTCGGCCACGAGGCCGGCGTCCCGGATCGCGGTTTGAAAATCGTTCACCAATTCCTTTTTGGCACCGGCCACCAACACCTTCAATTTGGGAATGGCGACGGACTTGCCGGGCTCGGCGGGTTTGGCCGGCGCTTTGGGCGGGATGATATGACAATCAAAAACCCGATTGGGCAGGTCCTGCTGCAAATAACCGCGCGTATTGTTTTTCAGTACCAGCCGCATTTCGTCCACCGGTATTTGCGGCAGTTCCACCGGCCGCACGATCGCGTCATTGACCCCGATGGACAACGTGACAAATTTGGTTTTGGCCCCCAGGGCTTCGTGGACGGCCTTTAGATGTTCCGCGAGCAATTCCGGTGAAAGTGTTTTTTCGAAAATCGGCGCATCCAGCAGCACATACCGGAGCAAGGCGAAAATCTCGCCGCGCCGTTCCATCAGGACAGCCTTGGTCGTGCGGCTCCCCAAATCAACGGAGATCATCTGGTTCCGCTTTTTTCCCGCGATGCCGTTCAGAAATGGCAAGCCGATTTGCATTTTTTAGTCGTCTAGTTTTAGTTGCGTGCAGCTTTCAAACAGATGCTTCGCTGGTTCAGCAATCGCCGCGCCAGATTCGGTGGCGCGGAAAAATTAAGCCAAACTCGTGCCGGTTTGTCCTGACCCAAGGCGCGCTGTCTTGGAAATGGCCGTAAATCGTGCGCCGTCAGCCGCTTTGGTGTAGAAATCGCAGACGGAAAATGTTCACACACTTTATGATTTTGACGGCCGTCAAACGGAGCCGTGGTTGGAATAACTATCTTTCGGCGGAACGGAGGCATCCCTGGCGGGTGCCGCGCTAAAAATCATTCAAACGGGCAATGGTCGGGAAAGGATTTCTGCGCACTTAAAGAAGCGCATGTCCTTGAACCAGTGCACGCCCATTCACGCGGGCTTTTTCGCCATGATTTTGATTCATCAGAAACGCCGCCCCGGCAACACGGCAATGTCCCGTGTTGAAAGAGTCACAGGTCCAGATTTCTTCCTGCCATCATGCGTTTCGCGGTGGCCTGGACAATCTTGAGGAAGGCATCGAGCAGAGGGTTTTTTCCGCCCTGCCAGAGCGCGCCGAATTTGACCGGCTCGAATCCGTCGAGGGGCAGCACGCGCACCTGCGGATGAAGTTTCATGTGGGGCACGCCCACGGTCACACCGATGCCATAACCGTTGGCAACATACGTCTGCACCAGCTCAACGGAGCTGACTTCTATCCGGCTGAACCAATCCACCTCAAGTTTCGCCAGCCCGGCCTGAAACGCGCGACTGATGAACTCGTTGCTCGGCACCGTGATGAGCGATTCCTCGATGGGGTCATGCTCCCAGAGTTCCTGCACGGATTTCAGTTTGCTCGTTTTCGGAACGAGCAGCACCAGCGGCAGCTTGAACAAGGGCAGTGCGTTCACCCCGACCGGCGGCTTGCCGCCGATCAATCCCAGGGACACGTCAATTTCCCGTTGTTGCAGCCAGCTGACAACCTCCGGCTGATAACCCTCGCGCAACGTCACTTTCAATTTCGGGAACGGTTGCCGCAATTCCTGCAACATGGCGGGCAGATGTTCGCGCAGCACCGTTTCGGACGCGGCGATGCGCAGGTGCTGGGAAGTGCCGCCACGGATTCTTTCAGCCATCGGTTCCAGGTTGTCAAAAAACGGCTTGACGTAGTCGTAAAGCTCCCGGCCCGCCGGCGTCAGCGCAAACGGCCGGCGGTGAAACAGCGTTGCTCCGAGAAATTCCTCAAGCTGGGCAATCTGGGAACTGACCGCCGGCTGTTGAATGCCGTAGGGGATGTTGTGCACCGCCGGCATGATGCCACCGTGTCGGGCCACGTAATAGAACAACTCCAGGTGATGGATGTTCATTGGTTTTAGCGATGTTGCCGCCAGTTTTATCAATTAACACCCTCAACGCAAGCGGAGTTAAAAATGAAGGCAGAACCACAATTGTCATGTAAGACAATGACTCACAACCAAAATTGTCAACCCGCTGAACTTATGAATGTGACCAAAATCCTCACCGCGGCCGTCACGCTGGCTCTGGCAAACTTGTCGTCGAGCCTTCAGGCGCAACCATCGCTGCCGGCCCGCTACAATGTCCCCTGCTCCGGCGCACCGGCTGGTGCTGCGCCGGGTCGCGATTATGCAACCCCTCTGAGCGGTAAAGTATATCTGGGTTTTGACGCTGGCGCCGCCTGGCAACAGGACATCACCCTCCGCGACACCATCGGCGACAGCGACAACGTCACATTTGATACCGGAGCCCGGCTGGATTGCCAGTTGGGCTACAACCTCACCACCAATTGGGCGGCCGAACTGGAAGTCGGTCTCATCCTCAGCCCGGTTAAAAATTCGGCCTTCCTGGGAACCGATTTCATGGAAGTGGATTTGGTCGAGCTCCCCGTCATGGTAAATGTGATTTACACGCGACCGCTGGGCCGCCGCTTCTCGGCTTGTGTCGGCGGCGGGGTGGGCGGTGCCTTCAGCCATTATGAGAATGGATTCGGTGAAACAACCTCCAGCGAGTCGGCATTTGCTTTTCAAGGCCTGGCGGGCATCAAATACGCAATCAATGAGCGGTGGGATTTTGGCGTTGCCTACAAATTTCTCGGCACCACCGACCACGATGCCGGACCGGGCTCCGACTCCCAAGGCAACGAGACGCAATTCAAATCCGACGGTACCATGACCCACTCGTTTCTCCTGGCCCTGACCGGCAAGTTCTAGCCGCGAAGCCAAACGAACGGTCCCGAATGAAGTTACCGATTGATCCAGCCGATGTTGTGCAAAATTTTATCAATTCACACCCCGCCCGCCCGCCGCGGTATAAAGGCGGCATGAAAAGTCCGGATGACAAAACCGTTAACCGCCATTAGCCATGCAACCGATTGACCGTCTCGTCCAACTCGTCGTCAGCGCGTTTCTCATCGTGGGCGTTTACCAGTTTTATTTCTGGTGCCAGCGGAACTACGTGACGTCGCCGCGCGAATTCCGGCTGCCGATTGACGACCGCATCCCCTATTGCCCGCGCTGGGTATGGATTTACAGTTTCCTCTACTACCCCATCATTGTCGCCATCAATTGGACCGTCACCTCGCCGCGCCAGTTTCTTTACGTGGCCATCAGCTACCTGCTGCTCCTCGGATTTCAAATGATTTTTTTTATTTTCCTGCCCGTCACGACCCCGGCGGAATGGCGTGCCGGTGTGACCGGCCGGGGGCATTCGGAACGATTCCTCGCCTTCGTTCAAAGCTTCGACGGGCGCGCAAACAGTTTTCCGAGCATGCACACCTCGGTGGCCACGCTGACCGCGCTCCATTTGTATCCGTCCCTCGGTCCGATGGTCATTGCGTTCCCGGTGCTGATTGCATTGAGTTGCCTGTTCACCAAACAACATTATGTCCTGGACCTGCCGGCCGGTGCGTTGCTGGGCTGGTTTGCGTTCAGACTGTTCCAAATCATTTATTGAACTCCCTTTTCAAAATGAAAAACAATTTCAATTCAGGTTCTGCTTTCCCGCTTCAGGCAGAGCCAGCACTCGGCCAGCAAGACGAAAAAGACCGCATCGGCCACGCCGAACAGCGCCGCAAAGGCGACGTGCGGCAGGGTGCCGGCTGCCCAGTAATAAAATGCCGTCGCCGCGTAGGCCAGTTTGTAAAGCGTGCCGACGAGGATCAAATCCCCGTTACCCCGCAGGTCACCGCGCGAAATCAAGGCGTAGGCGATGCCAAGCACCAGCACGAAGGCGCCCAGCAGTGTGATATAACCACCAAACGGCGGCAGCTTTTCGCTGATGCCCAATGCGGCAAAGGCCCGCGCCGGGAAGAAGGTGAACGTGACACCTAGCAGAAGGTCGTAAACGGCGGCGATGGTGAACAAACCCCGATAATACCTTTCTTTGGCGGGTTTCATGAAATAAGTTTTCAGCAATCAACTCAACGAAATCAAATGAAATCTAATCCAAATCTTTTCCTCGCCTGGCTCTGGATTTTGCTCGGGTTTGTGACCGGCATGATACTGGGTTTGTTCTTTCACCGCGAAAACTGGCTCGGCGGTTACGGCAGCTTTAAACGCCGGATGTATCGGCTGGCGCACATTTCCTTCTTCGGCCTCGGCGCGATCAACCTGCTGTTCTGGCTGACGATGCAGAATATTTCACCGGCCGGCCAGCTTGCCAGCATCGCTTCCGGGGCATTCATCCTCGGCGCCATCGCCATGCCGTTTGGCTGCGTGGTCATGGCGCATTTTCCAAAGGCACACCTGGTTTTCACCGTGCCGGTGGTCAGTTTGATTTTGGGCGGCGTCCTGACGCTCGTCCAGCTGTTCGAAAACCATGGGTTGCCCCTTCCCGACCATCAACCCTTAACCTCCCAATTACCATGAAACGCATCGGCTTCATCGCCATGAGCGGCGTGCGCGCCCACAACGACGAACTCACCCGGCTCGGCCTCACGCTGCCGGGATTCGTGGACCGGAATAAAATCATCGCCTCGCTGCCGAGCCTCGGCCTGCTGACACTCGCCGGGCTGACGCCGGATCAATTTGAAATCGCCTACCACGAAATCGCCGACCTAAAAAAGTTGCCGGATCTGCCAACCGGCTTTGACCTCGTCGCCATCAGCACCTTCACCGCGCAATTTTACGAGGCGTGCGACGTCGCCGATTTTTACCGGGCGCGCGGAATTCCCGTGGTGATGGGTGGCCTCACGGTTTCGTCGTTGCGCGAGCAGACGAAGAAGCATTGCACCAGCGTGGTCATCGGCGAAGGCGAACCCGTCTGGCCGGAGGTGCTCGCCGATTTCGAGCGTGGCGGGTTGAAACCGTTTTATACGCCGAAGAAGGAATTTGGCCTGGCCGACGCCCCCATGCCCCGCTTCGATTTGCTGGACCCCGAACAATACAACCGATTGACCGTGCAAACGAGCCGCGGTTGTCCGCACAAATGCGAGTTTTGCGCAAGTTCCATTCTGCTGACGCCGCGTTACAAGGTGAAACCGGTGGAAAAAGTCATCGCGGAAATCCGTGAAATCAAAAAAATCTGGCCGCGCCCGTTCGTCGAGTTCGCCGACGACAACAGCTTCGTTCACCGCGAGCATTACAAGAATTTGCTGCGCGAACTGGTAAAGGAAAAATTGCGCTGGTTCACCGAGGCGGACGTGAGTGTGGCTGGAGACAGCAAACTGCTCGGCCTCATGCGCGATTCCGGCTGCCAACAGATCCTCATCGGCCTGGAAAGTCCGCACCGGGCAAATCTCAACGGCGTGGAACTCAGAAACAACTGGAAGGCCCGCCAGTATGATCACTACCAATCCGCCATCAGCAAAATCCAATCTTACGGCATCACGGTGAATGGCTGCTTCATCCTCGGTCTCGACGGTGACACGCCGGAAGTTTTCGATGAAGTGCTGGATTTCGTGCGCCACTCCGGGCTCTA
>JAJPJM010000031.1 GCA_021324235.1 Verrucomicrobiota bacterium | reverse complement strand
CGTTCTCCTCGTCAACCGGGCGATCCCGCTCTTCCATCTTTTCCCGTAGTTTCTTCAGCGCCTGTTCCTGAATCTGCCGGATGCGTTCACGCGTCACTCCCAACTCCGCGCCCACTTCCTCCAGGGTCCGTTCCTCGCCGTCCTTCAGCCCAAAGCGCAGGGCCAGAATCTTGCTTTCACGTTGATCGAGCGTGCCGAGAACCTCCCGCACCAGCTCGGTGTCGGTTTCCTGCACGAGCCGGTCGAACGGCGCCGCGGCATTGGGGTCGGCCACGATTTCCGAGACGCGTTCCGATGCATCGTCGCCAATCGGGGCATCCAGCGACACCGGCGCCCTGGACGCCTGGCGGTACTGTCGGATGCGCCGGGGATCCAGGTCCAATTCATGCGCCAGTTCTTCATCGGTCGGTTCGCGATCAAAGGTCTCGCGCAGTTTCACCTCCGCGCGCCGGATATGAGCCACCTTGTCCACCACATGCACCGGTAGGCGGATGGTCTTGGACTGGTTGGCCAGTGCGCGTTTGATGCTTTGTTTGATCCACCAGGAAGCGTAGGTGGAAAGCTTGGCGCCCTTCCGGGGATCGAATCGTTCGACGCCTTTCATCAGGCCGATGTTGCCCTCATTGATGAGGTCCAGCAGCGGCAAGCCCATGCCCTCATAGTCATGGGCTATCTTCACCACCAGCCGCAAATTGGCCTTGATCATCTGTTCGCGCGCCCGCTGATCGCCCCGCCGAATCCGTTTCGCGAGCACGATCTCTTCCGCCGGCGTGAGCAGCTTCACCTGACCGATTTCACGGAGGTAAAGTTGCAAAACGTCGCCATGCGGCAAATCCCGGGACGCCGGTTGCACCGGCGCCACCTCCCGGGCCGGGGGCGTGTTGCGGGAAAGCACCGGCGCCGGCAACACCATGGAACTGCCCGCCCGCCGCGACAAACGTGGCGCGTTTAAACGAACAGGACGCGGTGTGAGTTTTGTCATCCTCGATCGGTCAGTACTTTTAAAGGTCGTTTTCATCGGTTCATCCCGGTTCTCAGGCCTTGACGGCCAGCTCTTCAAGTTTGGATAAAATCGTCGTCCGGCTCACCACCCCCACCGTTTGATGGCGCAATTGGCCATCGGCGAAGTAAAGCAGGGTCGGAATGGACCGCACCCCGAAGCGGGCAGCCAGGTCGGGATGGTCATCCACGTTGACCTTGGCAACTTTCACCCGGCCATTCTGTTCCGCGGCGATTTCGTCGAGCACGGGCGCAAGCATTTTGCACGGCCCGCACCATTCCGCCCAAAAATCCACGAGGACGGGCTGGCCGGCCTTCAAAACCTCGGCTTCAAAATTCCCTTCAGTAATTTCAATCGTCGGTTTCATGTTTCAACCTTTCGCCTATATGTAACAACTATTGTTACAATATTGTTCAAAAAAAAAGAATGTCAAACGGCTCTTTTTTTGCCGCAGGCGCCGGAGGCCTTGACGGCGTTGATCACATCGGCCAGGCTGGTCTTCTCCAGGTCGTGTTCCATGGCCTTCTCGGCGGACGCAAACACCCGGTCCAATTCCTCCCGGATACAATGGCCCACCGGGCAGGCGGCATTGGGCTTGCGCGAAGGGCTGGCAAAAGGCTCCACTTCTTCAACTGCCCGATATACTTCAGCCAGGTTAATGCGGCCGGGTGAACGGTTTAGCCGCGAACCCAATCCCGCTCCTTTGCAAGTATCCACCAGCCGGGCCCGTTGCAGGGACAACAGCAACCGCCGGATAATGACCGGGTTGGTATTGACGCTGCCAGCCAGAAACGCGGATGTGACCCGGTCACCCTCCTTGTAAGCAAGGACGGCCAGTACATGAACCGCCATGGCAAACCGGCAACTGGTTCTCATAGATTCCGACTAGTAAGTAACCGTAGTGATTACATTTGTCAACCAAAAATGCGGGCGGGCCGGGTCGGCACCTCAACGTTCCTCCGCCGATGGCAGGTCATTACCCCGGATTCCACGCGGTTTCCCCCTCAAGGTCGGATTAGCCATCGGAATCTTTTGTTGACAATCAGTAGCTCCCGCCATAGCACCATAAGACGTGTCTTCGACACGGATCGTTAAATTCAATCAACAAATAAAACTATGAAAACAACTCGATCAATCAATCACCTCCTATGGTCCAGACCCGCCACCCTGCTGCTTGCGCTCCTGTTATGGCCGGGCGCCGAGGCGGCCACCGCCCAGATCATTTACACCCTGGATGTGCCAGCCACCACGCCGTGGACGGACACTGGTATCAACCTGACCGCCGGTTCCCAGCTTGACATCACCGCGACCGGCACCGTGCATTACAGCACCTCGTCGTACCAGGTGTGTGACGCCAACGGCGGAGATTATTCGGGAGCGCAATTCCTGTCCGATATGATGCTGCCAAATACCATTTGCCACAGCCTTGTCGGAAAGATTGGCGGCACCACCGATGTCGGAACCGGAACACCGGTCCCCGAAGGAATAGCGGGAGATGGACCGGGATTCGTGGGGACTTCCTATAACGAGCTGATTTCCACCAGCGGTGAACTCTTCCTGGGTTTCAATGACGACCCCTCGGTTTTCTGGGACAACAGCGGTTCGTTTTCGGTGACGATTTCGATTACGCCGGTTCCGGAGCCGGGCAGTATTGCCCTGTTTGCCGCCGGTGCCATCTGCCTGCTGGCCTGTGGCTGGCAACGACGAAGGCTGATAGCCCAAGGCAATTCGTCAAGGCATTGATTCAGCAGTTTAAGTCGCCGCTTCAAGCGACCATTGACAACGGCAATCCAGGCGTGCGTGTAACCGGGCCTCGCGCGTTGGAGACGGCGGGCGCCTGGTTTTGCGTTTTGGCATCGGGCAGGGGAACGAACGTGACGCGTCAACGAACCTTGCGCGCGATGACAAACGCATTGAACATTAAAAAGCGCAGCGGGGTGAGATTAAGCACGAAATCCACCGGCCGGGCGACGTAACGGTCCGTGCAGGAGATGGATTCCATTTCACACCCGAATTGTCGCAGGAAAAACTCAATTTCCAGTGGATTGGTCGCCACGATGGCATCGTCATCGGCCGAGAACGGCTCTTTCACTATCGGAGTCATGCGGTCAAAACGCACGGCCTGCGGATCCGTTTTCATTTGCCGGCGTTTTTCGCAAAGGCGCTTCCAATTCAGGAACTTGTTCGTCAGGCCGCGCATTTTGGGATGATAATCCCGAAAGCCGATGGCCCGGAAAAAATTGGGGCTGGATATGACAATCCGCCCGCCGGTTTCCGCCACCCGGACCAGTTCCCTGATGAATTCTTCCGGCGCTTCAACATGTTCCAGCACATTAAATGCGCCGGCGGCGGCGAAATGTGCGTTCGGAAACGGCAGGCGTTTGCCGTCATACATTTGACAGCGGGGGCTGGCCTTTTGTGCCCGGGCAATGTTCGGTTCCGACACATCCACCCCGTATGCTTCATAGCCTCTTTCGGTTAAACTGCCGACGACCTGCCCGACGCCACAACCAACGTCCAGAGTCCGCGCCCCGGCCCGGGGGACGCAAAGTGAATCAGTGTACTTGGCGTGAAAATGAGGGGACTCATTCGCGAGGAACTCCGCGTAAGCTTCGTTATGACGGTAAGTCTCTTGATGGTTCATAGGTTTCCGACCGGTCCCGGCCTGTTTAGTAGCCTGGAAAATAATAGCAGGGCAAGTTTTAACGATTCGCCCGTTCCTGCCTGCGCGGCCGGCTACCAATCTTTGACGGGTTGCTGATTGTCCTGTGGTTTTCCCTGCGGTTTCAACTGCAGAAATTGTTCATCGCCCTTCTGCGCATCGAGCAAACGCTTTGCGTCTTCCGGTGTCATTTGACCGGCTGTCACCGGCTGGCTCGGTGTGTCTTGATTTTCGGGTTTTTCGCTGCTCTGTTTTTCATCCGATTTTTGCGGCGGTTGCGGCTCCGCGCCTTTCTGGTCGGACGGGTTCGGCTGATTCTGGTTTTGTGGCGGTGAATTCTGTGGGGAAGACTGCTGATTCTGCCGGCTGTTTGATTTCTGTGGCTGTGATTGATTCGACTGTGACTGCTGCTTCTGGTTTTGCTGGGACTGATTATTTTGTGATGATTGCTGGCTTTGTTGTTTTAACAGTTCGTAGAGTTTTTTCAGCTTCACGTCATCGGGATATTGTTTCAGCCCGGTTTCCACCGACTTCAATGCCTGGGGGATATTGTTGGAAATGTAGGCCTGCGCGCCGCCGTTAAAATAATCATCGGCGGATTGGGCACGGGCCGCAGGCCCGGACAGCCACAACACGCTAACGCTGAGGAGGAGTAACAATCGCATCGATATCCTTCAATTTTTTGATGTAATCCTGGAATTTTTTGGCGGCAATCGGACTGTTCAGGCTTTCCATGATTTCCAGCGCGCGATGATATTCATTGCGCCGGACCGCCTCATCCGCCGCCAGCTTGGCCCGGCGCATCGCCTCGCGAAGTTGGGCGATCAAGCCAATCTGTTTCTTCACCCAGGCCAGATTGTAGGCGGCATCCGTATCGTTGGTGTTCAATTCCGCCGCGTGCTCATAACACTGGACCGCTTGCTGCCAGGTTTCCGTCATCGCGTCCAGGCTCTCCGTGTCGGGCTCGAACCGGAGTTCGCCCTGACGGTACAACGTATTTCCCAGATTGTAATAGGCCTGCTGTTGCAGGTTCAAATCCGGTGACAGGGTCACCATCCGAAAATCGGCCAGTGCCGCATCGAAATTGGTCGCGCGATACGCCGCCGTGCCGGCGTTAAAGACCAGCCGCAAATCGTTCGTGTTCACCTGTGCCAGCCGTTCAAATTCCTGCAAGGCGTTGGTGTAATTGCCGGCCTTATAGGCGCGCAACGCGGACGCGGGCGAGGCTTGGGTGGCCATCGGCAGCAACAGAATTCCCACGAGCAGCACCGCAACCGCCGGCGTTTCGGTTTTGGACGGCGGGCTTTGGACGGCGGACTTTTTTCGCTCCGGTAAAAAAATTTCCGCAAGCAACAACAGGATCGCCGCCGCCAGCGGCCACTGAAATTGCTCGTGGTAGCGGCGGACCAGCCGTTCCTCGCCCTCCGATTTGGGCAGTGGGGCGAGGCCCTGTTCATAAAGCGTTGCCATGGTGTTCGCCCCGCGCAACGGGAGATAAAAACCTCCGGTGGTGGTGGCGATCTGCCGGAGCAGCGTCTCGTTCAGATGGGATTTCACCACGTCGCCGGCCCGGTCGCGGATGTAATCGCTGTTGCCATTGGCGTCCGTGATGCGCAGCAAATCGCCCTGAGCCGTCCCGATGCCAATGGTAAAAATTTTCAGACCCGCCTTTCCCGCCGCCTGCGCGGCGACGAGCGCGTCGCCGGGATTGACGTTGTCCTCGCCGTCGGTGAACAACACCAGCACCTTGAAATGGTCGCCCTCCTTGAAGGCCGCTTGTGCGGTTTGGATGGCGGTGGCAATGGCGGTGCCGCCTTGCGGCAGCGTGTTCACATTCAAGTCCCGAACGCATTGCTGAAAGGCCGTATTGTCAAAGGTCAGCGGACATTCCAAAAACGCGTCGCCGGCAAATGCCACCAGGCCAAGCCGGTCCGGCTTCGCCTGTTGCATCAGATCCAGCGCCGCCAATTTGGCGCGTTCGAGCCGGTTCGGCGCGATATCCTCGGCCAGCATGCTTTTGGAGGTGTCAACGGCCACCATGATATCCAGGCCGCGTTGTTCGATCTTTTGCAGGTCAAACCCGTATTGCGGCCGCGCCAGCGCGAGGACCAGCAACGCCACGGCCAAAACCAGGCAACCCAACCGGAGCTTCTGGCGCGCGGGCGAAACGCCGACGGTCAGCGCCGACAACAACCGCGTTTGAATGAATTGCGCCAGCAACCGTCGCCGCTGGCGCGATGTCCACCAAAAAAACAGCCCCAACGCCGGCGGCATCACCAGCAGCAACCAGAGGAAATCTTTGCTTCCGAATTGCATCATCAAATCGTAAATCGTAAATCGTAAATCGTAAATTTCACGGCAGCCTCCGCAACAAAGTTTGGCCCAAAACCAGTTCGGCCAATAACAGCGCCAGCCCCACGGACACGAACCACGGGAACAGTTCCGTGTACTGCGTGAATTTGTTGATGACCGCCTCCGTCTTTTCAAGACGGTTGATTTCGGCGTAAATTTGCCGGAACCGCTCCGCGTTGTCGGCGCGGTAGTACTGCCCGCCGGTAATCCGGGCGATTTGTTGCAACGTCGTCTCATCCACGTCCACCGGTTCCATCTGGTAAACGGTCTCGCCCGTGAACGGATTTTTGCCGACCGGCATCGGCGCCATGCCGTTTTTGCTGACGCCGATGGTATAAACCTTCACTCCCAGTGCCTGCGCCGCCTGCGCGGCCGTGAGCGGGTCCACCTTGCCGGAATTGTTCTGGCCGTCGGTCATCAGCACGACGATTTTGCTTTTCGCCGTCACGGCGCGCAGTTGATTCAGCGCCGTGCTCAAACCATCCCCGATGGCCGTGGCATTCGGGTTGATGGCGCCGATTTCCAGACGATCCAGATCCGCCCTCAGAAAATCGTGGTCCAGCGTCAACGGTGTGGCAATGAACGCCTGCGTCGCAAAAACGACCAGCCCGATCCGGTCGTCCGGACGCTCGTCAATGAACTTTTCCAAAACCGACCGTGCCATGTTAAAACGATTCACGCGTTTGCCGTCCACGACGAAATCCTCCGAGACCATGCTGCCGGACATGTCGAGCGCCGCCATGATATCGATGCCGCTGGCCTTGACCGTCGTCTGGCTTCTGGTCAAACGCGGTTGCGCCAGCGCGAGGATGAACAGCGCCAGCACCAGCCAGCGCAGCGACATTAAAAACGCGCCCGCCCGCGACCGGCGCGACCGGGTCAACCCCTCCACCAGTCGCACGGATGAATAGAGAAACGCCGGCGGTGAACCGCGCCGTCCCTTCAGCCACGCCAGCAGCGGCAGCAGCAGCAACAGCAACAGGAGATAGGGGTGGGCGAAAGTCATTTCGGATTTACGATTTATGATTCACGATTTACGAGTTCCCTGCGTTGTTCGTTTACACTTTCCTGATTTTCGCCTTCCACTTCCGCTTGATGCGGTTCGGTTTCTTCAATCAGCCGAACTGCTGAGCCATGCAACCCGCGCAACTCGGGTTCGCCCGGCTCGTACCGGGCGAACTTCACGAGATCGCAACTTTCCAGAAACTGGCCCAGGCTTTCCTTTTGTTCCGGCGACAACAAATCCGTCGCCTGCAGTTCGTGCAGGAATTCCTCGGTGGTGCGTTCCGGTGCGCGAAAATCAAATTGCTCCTCGAGGTAGGCGCGAACGGTGTCGGAGACCAGGATGCAAAACGGTTTCGGCTGCGCAAGGAACGCGAGCGCCTCCTGGAGCTTTTGTTTCGCGCGCACATGGGCCGGGACCGGCGGCGCGACGGGAACATGGGCCCGCCGGTATTGCCACCACTTCCAGAACGCCAACAGAAGCGCGGCGCCCGCCAGCAGGCCCAGCGCCAGCCAGAGCCATTCCCAACCGTTCGGAATGGCCACCGGCGGCTTGATGTCGCGGATGTCGTTCGCCGCGGCGGCCGCGTTATTGGTGGCAACCATCATCGTAAATCCTTCAGCCGCGTAGACGGCGCTTTTCGCGATTCTCAAAAAACCTTCCGAGCGCCGCCGAGTAAGGTTCATCCGTGCGCAGTTGAATGGTGTCGATGCCCGACGACCGGAATTGCCGCGCGACCTCGGCGTATTGTTTTTCCTGCCGCAGCGCGAATGCGTCACGGCTCGCGGCCTGGGCGGTGTTGACTTCCACAACTTCGCCCGTCTCGGCGTCCTCCAAAACCAGCCGGCCCAGCGCAGGCAACTCCATCTCGTAACGGTCCGCCACATGTACGGCCACGACGTCATGACGGCGGTTTGCCTGGCGCAAGGCGGTTTGAATCGGCGGCGGCAACGCCCCGCTGCCGGCCGGGGAAATGAAATCCGAAACCACCACCACGATGGCCTTGTGCGGCAAAACGCGCCCCATGAATTCCAGCGCGTGCGCCAGGTCCGTCCCGCGCCGTTTGGGCTCGAAATACAAAACCTCGCGGATGACGCGCAGCACGTGGCTGCGGCCTTTCCGCGGCGGAATGAACTGCTCGACTTCATCCGTGAACAACAGCAGGCCGACCTTGTCGTTGTTGCGGATGGCAGAGAAGGCGAGCACGGACGCGATTTCGGCGGCCAGTTCGCGCTTGGATTGTTCGCGCGAGCCGAACAGGCCGGAACCACTCACGTCCACGATCAGCATCACCGTCAATTCGCGTTCCTCGACGAATTTCTTGATGAACGGATGGTTCATTCGCGCCGTGACGTTCCAGTCGATGGCGCGCACGTCGTCGCCGGGCTGGTATTCGCGCACCTCGTCGAAGTTCATGCCCTGGCCCTTGAAGACGCTGTGGTACTGGCCCGCGAGCGTCTCGGTCACGAGCCGGTTCGTGCGAATCTCGATCTGCCGGATTTTTTTGAGGATTTCGCGGGGAATCATGGGAATAACGAATTGCAAATTACGAATGCCGAATCAACGCCAGACAAAATCGCAATTCGACATTCGTCGTTCAAAATTTGCTCACGGCACCGGCAGTTCATCAAAAATTTTCTGGACGACCGTTTCGCTGGTTTTCTCCTCGGCCTCAGCCTCGTAGGTGATGGCCACGCGGTGGCGCAACACGTCCATGCCGATGCTTTTCACGTCCTGCGGCGTCACGTAACCACGGCCCTTTAGAAAAGCATACGCCTTGGCCGCCAGCGTCAGGTTGATGGTCGCGCGCGGTGACGCGCCGAGCTGGATGAAATCGCGGACCTGAATTTTGTATTTCTCCGGCTCCCGCGTGGCGCAGACGAGGTCCACGATGTAATCTTTCACCTTGTCGTCCACGTAAATGTCGTTGATGACTTCGCGCGCCTTGAGAATGTCCTTGGGATCCACCACCGCGTGCGTCACCGGAGTGCCGGAGGTTTTGGCCATCGTGTCCAGAATCTTCCGCTCCTCGTCGCGCGACGGATAGCCGATTTTCAGTTTCAACATGAACCGGTCCACCTGTGCCTCCGGCAGCGGATACGTGCCTTCCTGCTCGATGGGATTTTGCGTCGCCAGCACGAGGAACGGTTCCTCCAGCTTGAACGTCTGTTCGCCGATGGTGACCTGTTTTTCCTGCATCGCCTCGAGCAGCGCGCTCTGTACCTTGGCGGGGGCGCGGTTGATTTCATCCGCCAAAATCAGATTCGCAAAGATCGGCCCTTTGCGCGTGCTGAAGCCGCCGGATTGCGGGTTGTAAATCTGCGTGCCGATGACATCGGCCGGCAGCATGTCGGGCGTGAATTGCAACCGCGAAAATTTCACGCTGATGCACGCGGCGAGTGATTTGACCGAGAGGGTTTTGGCCAGGCCGGGCACGCCTTCGATCACCGCGTGTCCGCCGCAGAGCAGGACCTGGAGCAGCTGGTCGGCGACTTCGCGCTGGCCGACCAGCACTTTCGAAAGCTCTGTGCGAACGTGCCCGCAAAGGGCCGAAACGTTTTCCACGGTCAGTGATTCTCCTTGGGGTTTGGTGCTTCGAGCCGGACGCGCGGCATGCGCAGCCGGGTGGCGTAGCG
>JAJPJM010000033.1 GCA_021324235.1 Verrucomicrobiota bacterium | reverse complement strand
GTCGTGCGGCGCGGGCACCACGGCCACCCGCACGGCCAGACCGGACGCGAGCAAATGGTCGAGCGACCGCACGGCGGCGCTCTGGCCGGCTTCATCGGAATCGAAACAAAGCACGACCTCGTTTACGTAACGCTTGAGAATGCGAGCATGCTGGTCAGTAAAAGCGGTGCCTTGCGGCGCGACGACGTTTTGCACGCCGGCCATGAAGCAGGCAATGAGGTCAAGCTGGCCTTCACAGACGATGGCAAACCCGGCGTCGAGGATGGCGCGCTTGGATTTATCAAGACCGAAGAAAACGCGGCTCTTGGTGAAAATGGGTGTTTCCGGCGAGTTGACATATTTCGCCGTTTTCTCGTCACCGGCCAAAACCCGGCCGCTGAAACCAATCACCCGGCCCTGCTCATCGCAAATGGGAAAGATGAGCCGCCCGCGGAAGCGGTCATAATAATGCTCGCTGCCTTCCTTGCGCAGAATCAACCCGGCTTTTTCGACCAGCGCCGGATCGTGGTCCTTGCTTTTGGCCCAATTGACCGTGTCGTCCCAGGCATCGGGCGCGGCGCCCAGGCGGAAGAGTTTCACGGCCTCCGGTGACACACCGCGCCTGGCGAGATAATCGCGGGCGAGCTGACCGGCGGCTTCGTTGAGCAGACAATTCTGCCAGCGCTGTGCGATTTGTTCGTGAATCTGGAGCAATTGATCCTTGAGATGACGGGACTGCTGTTCGTGGGGATTCTGGTCAAACTCGAGCGGAATTTTCGAGCGGTCGGCCAGGCGGCGCACCGCGTCCACAAAACCGATGTTTTCGTATTCCTTGACGAACGTGAACACGTCGCCGCCCTTGTGGCAGCCGAAACAGTGAAAAATCTGCCGGTGCGGATTGACGTTAAAGCTCGCAGATTTCTCCTTGTGAAAGGGGCAGAGCGCGACGAAGTTCGCCCCGGCCTTTTTCAACGGCAGATACGAGCCAATGACATCCACGATGTCACTGGCCGCGCGAATGCGCTCAAGGATTGCAGGAGGTATCGTGCCAGCCATGCGGGTTCAGCCTCTGTCTCCACCCGCCGGCCGCGCCCGGTCATTGGACCGGCGCATCCGGTTCGGGTTGGGCACCGCCCGTCGCGGTGGGTTCGATCAGCAACACGCCAAGATATTTCCGAATATAAGGTCCCGTAAAGGACTTTTCAAAAACCTGGCTCTGGACGGTATATAAATCGGGGAAAAAGTGCGCCCCATACCAGCGTTCCTGGTACTTGTTGCTGTCCTCAATCTGCGCCGCAGTGTAATGGCGCGCGTTCAAAAAGGCCAGCGCAAACATCAGAATGCAGACAAACCGGACCATGCCGGCAAGCATGCCGAAATAGTATTCGGCGCCGCCGAACAGATTGCTCCCGAACAATTTCAAACCCACCGTGCGTTTGATCAGCGAAAAGAACAGAAACACGGCCGCGGCCAGTGCCGTGTACGCCAGCAGATTGCTGAGGAGCGGGTCCAACTTCACCATTTTGGCGATCAACTGGGTCACCATGGCGTAGAACAAACCGCTGACCAGGACCACGGCGAGCCATTGAAACAACGGCAGGATTTCCTTCGACATGCCGTTTTTACGGCCGCGAAAGATACCAAATCCGAGCACCAGCACGACCACCGCGTCGAACCAGTTCAACGGCAAATTGTCGGACGTCAGCGATTGAATGACATTGGCAAACATAGACTGAAATTAGAGTGTTCGACCCCCTGTCCAGCAAAATCCGTTCCATGCTCAGGGCGGATTCGAGGAAAGCCAGAACTGTATGTCCGCCGCCTGCGAATTGCGCGGGTCCAATTGCAACACTCGCACATACTGCGCCCGGGCCCGCGGCACGTCATAGAGTTGCTGCGCGTAAAGATTGCCGAGCGCCAGATGGGCGCGGACATCCCCCGGATTTACAGCGAGCAGTTTCTTCAACTCATTCGCGGCGTCGGGCACATAACCGGCCGCCTTCAAGGCCAGGGCGAAATTGTAACGCGCGTCGGTCGAATCCGGCTGGATGGCCAGGGCCATTTCGTAGGCGGGCAGCGCCTGGTCGAAATTTCCCAAACGGTAGGCCATCACGCCGGAATTATACTGCGCCTCAAACCAGCCCGGATCCAGGTTCGCCGCCGCGCGATACGAATTCAGCGCATCAACATACTGCCGGTTCCGCTCAAATTGCTGCGCTTGCGCAAACGCGTGTCCGGCCGCCGGCCGGTCGCCCGACCCGGGCCGGGCCGGCGAAAGATACAGATATTGTGGAAATGCCGGTGGCGCGGGCTGGACCATGCGAAACGGCTTTGACGGGGTGTGCATGGGCGTGCCGAACGCCGTCAGGTTGCTGGCTTCGGGTTTCGGCGCCGGCTTCACCGGATTACTGTTCAAGTTGGGCGACGGCAATGGCGCCGCCTTCGGCTCCGGCGGCGCGCCGCGAAACCAGTTCATTGGATTGAGCGGGCTCAACGCGCGCGGCTGCCCATTGCCGGGCTTTGACGGCGTCTCCGCCGTCGCGTACGAATTCTCTTCCGCCGTGGACGAATTCTGCGTGTCGGCAGCCGTGGACGATGGTTGGGACTCCTCGTTTGGCGACGGCGAACCGGCACTGGATGGAGTCCACGCACTGGTCACCGTCCGCTGTGTATGTTGCGCGTTCGATGGTGGGGCAGCAGCGGTGCCATTCATTTGCTGTTCCAAATCATTGGCGATGGTATTCACCTGGTCCCAATCCGTCCGATGCGGGGTCAACGCCAGATACGCGCGGTAATTTTGCAGGGCCAGCGCGTTGTTGCGCAAATACTGCCGGGCCATCGTCGCCAGGTTCAACAGCGCCGGCGCATAATCCGGCTGCGCCCGGTTGGCGGCGGCGAAATATTGCACCGCTTCACGTGGACGGCCCCGCTGCACCTGGGCAAGGCCCAGACCATTCAGCGCTTCAGCATTGTTGGTATCAATGGCCAGCGCGGTGCTGAAACTTTTCTCCGCCGACGCCAGGTCGCGGAGGCGCAGTTGGGCAACGCCCAGTTTGGTCCACCCCTCCGGGGCCCGGCTGCGGCGGAGCACATAGGCGGTAAACTCGATCTTCGCCACATCCGGCTTGTTTTGTTCCAGCCACAAACAGCCGAGATTGTAATGCGCCTCCACCAGATCGCGATCCAGGGTCAGGGCGCGTTGATAGGCGAGCGCGGCATCGGCGGGTTGACCGGCGTGCTGGCAGGCCACCCCGAGATAATTCCAGGCCTGGGCGTTTGTGGACATCAGCGACGTCGCCAATTTCAGCTTTTCCACCGCGTCGGAATAATCGCCCTGGACGAGGAGCTTTTCACCTTTTAGCAATGCGCGCGGCCCCGGCGGACCGCAGCCGGTGAGAAAAACGGCGAGCGCCAGAAAAACGGTTATGCCGCACCGGATCATATTTTTTGTGGCCAGCATCGGTGTTGGTGGTAGCATCCGCGCCTTGAAGTGTCAAGAAACGCACTGGGCCAGTTCATTCATGTGTTTTGCCGGTTGATGACGGCAGGCGTCCTTGGGTTTGCCTGCCGGCATGTTCAAGCCGCCGATTTGTCGTTGCGGCCGGCCGACAGCGCCCGCGCGCGGGTATCCATCGTCGAAAACCCGGACGCCACTTATCAGTACCAGCCGGATGACGCGTCCGTCCAGGCCATGGTCGATCGTGGCATCACCAATTTCACGGGCAAACCGACCGTTGCCGCGGCCTGGCGCAGCCTGCTTTCGACACAGGATGTTGTCGGCATCAAAGTCTATTCCACCGCCGGGCCGATCAATGGCACCCGCCCCGCGGTCGTCGCAGCGGTGATTCACGGGTTGCTGGAGGCGGGCCTGCCGCCGGAACACGTCATTATTTGGGACCGGAACAGCGGTGATTTGCGGGCCGCCGGATTTTTTAAACTCGCCGCCCGGCTTGGCATCCGTGCCGTCGGCAGCGCGGAAGCGGGTTACGACCCGACCAACTTCTACCTGCCCGATGCCCCCATCATCGGCCAGCTGGTCTGGGGCGATTTTGAATTTGGGAAAAAGGGACCGGACGTCGGCAAAAAATCGTTTGTTTCGAAGCTGGTCACCCGCCATATCACCAAAATCATCAGCATCGCGCCGCTGTTGAACCAGGATTCCGCCGGCGTCTGTGGCCATCTTTACGGCCTGGCCATGGGCAGCGTGGACAACACCCTGCGCTTTCAGGGCGACCCCGGGCGGCTGGCCGTTGCCGTGCCGGAAATTTATGCACTGCCGGTACTTGGCGACCGTGTCGTCTTGAACATCACCGATGCACTCATTGGCCAGTATGCCGGCGGTTCAAAGGGATTATTACAATATTCGACGGTCCTGAATCAGCTTTGGTTCAGCCGCGATCCCGTCGCACTCGACACACTGGCCATCAAGGAGCTGGACCGGGAACGCCTGCTCATTGGCGCGCCGGGGTTCACCCCCAACCCGGATCTTTACGCCAACGCCGCCCTGCTCCAACTGGGCGTGAACGACCCCGCCAGAATTCAGGTCGAGAAAATTCATTGAAAAACCGGGTGGAAACCGTCCGGTTCAGCCGGTGGCCGGCTCGCTCTGCCGTGCGCGCCTTTCCCTTTCAATTGCCTCTTTTTTCTGGCGCAGGCATTCCGGGCAGATACCGTGCGTCGTTGGTGTGTCAAAGCCCTGCTCCATGAACTCCTCCAGGGGCATCCATTCGCCCTTGTAATCGATGCGCCGGCACCAGGAGCAGACCCGCAGGAAGTCCTCCAGTTGCCGGACCTGCTTCAACAGCCGGCGGGTCGAGTTGCTTACCAACAGCCAGACGGCCAGAAAAAGCAGCATCTCCAGCGTAGGCCGGCGGTAAAGGAAGTTAAAGGGATGATCTGAGAATATCAACGAAGGCAGTTGCAGCAATTCATTGAGATAACAAAGTATGATGACCGCCAGAAAACCAACATTTTGATAGACTACGATCCTTGCCAAGTGTGAATTTTTTACCATAGCTACAACATCATCAGCACAACTCGCGGATGGCCGGCAGTCATTTCCTCAAAGACTTTGTGTTCCCTTTACTTTATCGCCTCGGCCACTACCACCGCCAGATTGTCGAACCGCCAGATGGAACCGCATAAATTGTGCCGCCGGTTTTTTCCCGCCGTTTGCCAGACTCAAAGCCCCCGCCCACCATGAAGCCGCTCCACTAACGCTGCATCATCTGACAGTTCGCACCGGAGAAAGTTCAATCCGACAGCTCGAAGAAATAAAACCCGGCCCCGAATGCAGGGAAAGCCATTGTCACTGAATCCTGCTTTACTTTAAAATGTCGTTCCCATGAAAATTCACCCGCCGCCGTACTGCCCGGGCCGTTATCAGGCCTGGTCAGCTTGCTGACAGGGCGCGTCACTCACCACCGCACGGTGAACCCCGGGCGCGATTTACAGTCCGCGCCAATTCCAACCTCGACGACGTAGAATTGTGCCGTCGGTCGGGTGCCGGTTAAAGCGAGGAGGTCTCAACCGCTTGCTGGTTGTTGAGGCGGATATTTGATGACAGATCCGACGTCAGCCTGGCCTCAAAGGGCACTCAGCTTTTTCGTTAAATCCAATCTCCCATCATCGGCGCCGTCTCTGATTTTGTTCCCGGGCCGGCATTTACATGATCGGTGGTGAGATCAAATCCGTGTGAAAGGCTTTGATGGCATTGAGCATGAATTGAACGGCAACCGAGGCCAGCAACAGGCCCATGATGCGGGTGGCAATGCTCATCGCAATCGGGTTCAACCATCGGGTGCCGCGGGCCGCAATTCGTAAAACCAGATAACTCGCCAGCGAGACCGTCAGGATGCAGCCGTAAAGCGCGATGTGTTGCGGGACATCGTGTGCCTCGTTTTGGAGCAGAATCGTCGTGGAGATGGCGCCCGGTCCTGCCAGCATCGGAATGGCCAGCGGCGTGATGGCGATATCCGTCTTTTCCGTGCCGGCCTTGGTTTCTTCATGGGTTTCCTGGACGCGCGAGCGCTGGGCGCGCAACATGTCCAGCGCCACGAGCAGCAGCACGATGCTCGCGGCAATCTCGAAGGCCGGCATGGTGATGCCCATGACCTTGAAAACCAGCTGGCCCGCCACGGAAAAAGCCAGCAGGACACCCGCCGTCACGCAACAAGCCAGGCGCGCCGTGCGAATACGCTGTTCCGGCGTGTCGTTTGGCGTCATGGCCAGAAATGCCGGCATGGTGGCCAGCGGATCCACAATCACAAACAGCGACCCGAGCGCCAGCAGGATGTATTCGGACAGACTCACGGACCAGAGTTAGCGGGACGTTGAAATGGAAGTCAAACGCGGAGAATATAACCGTTGGAAGGCCGGCCGGCCGTGCGGACCCCCGTTTCTGCTTCTCAACCCCGGCCGGCTCCGGCAATCTCAAGCTGTTCCATGCGCATCCTGATTGCGACAGTCACAGCGGGCGGCGGGCACGTCGCCGCCGCCGCCGCGCTGGAAGAGGCATGGCGCGCCTCGCGCCCGGCGGACACCGTCGAGCGGGTCGATCTCATCAAATATTTTTCGCCCCTGCATAAAAAAATTTATACGGAAGGCTACGTGCAACTGGTTGAACGCGCGCCGGAACTCTGGGGCATGCTGTTCAGCAAAACCGATAATCCGAAGGTCGTCCGGCGTCTGGGAAAATTGAGTCGCGCCTTTCCCAGCCACTCGCGCAAGAAATTCACCGGCCATTTGAAACAATTTAAACCGGATGCCGTCCTCTGCACTCATTTCACGCCGCTGGAAGCGCTGGGCCTCCTTAAAAAGCCCGAAACCCGGGCCACTCCTCCTTCCGAACATTGGAAACCTCCCCTCGTCGTCAGCGTCGTGACGGATTTCGAGGCGCACGCCTTGTGGATGGACCCGTGCGTGGATTTGTACTGTGTCGCCGCCGAGGAAACCAAGGCACGGCTCGTCGCCCGCGGTGCGGCGGCGGACAGGGTCGTGCCGACCGGCATCCCCATCGCGGCAAAATTCTCGGCAATGCCTTACCCGCGGGCCGTCCGCCAGGTCCTGGGCCTGCGCGATGACCAGCCGGTGTTGCTTGTCCTGAGTGGCGGTTTTGGCATGGGACCGGTCGCTGAAATCCTGGCTGAACTCGACAAGGTCCCAAAATCGTTTCAGACTGTTGTCGTCACCGGACGCAACGAGGAATTACGCCGCCAGCTCGCCACGTCAACCCGCAAACATCCGACGCACGTGCTGGGCTTTTCGACCAACATGCACGAACTGATGGCGGTGGCCGATCTGATCATCACCAAACCCGGCGGACTGACCACGTCCGAGGCGCTGGCACTGGGCAAACCGTTGTTCATCCTGAACCCGATTCCCGGCCAGGAGGCGGCCAACAGCGATTTCCTGCTCGAACGCGGCGCAGCTGTTAAAGTCAACCGCGTCGAGGATTTGCCATTCCGGATCGAAAAATTGCTCGGCTCGAAAAAGCTGCTGGAAATGGCCAGGGCGGCCAGATTGCTGGGCCGTCCACAATCAGCCGGGGCCGTGTGCGAGGAAGTTCTGAAACGACTGGGTTGAGTCATCATGACCGCGATTACCGGTTTAATCATCCTTGGTTGCTGGATAATCTTCATCCTCTATTGGATGATCAGTGCCTTTCGGCAGAAGCCGATGGCGGAAGGGCAAAGCGTAGCCTCTGCTCTCGCTCATCGCATTCCCGTGGGACTGGGTTGGTTTCTGCTGATTTTCCCAAGACTGCCGCCGCCCATGAACCGCGTATTGGTGCCTCACACAAACTGGGCGCTGGCAATTGGCACGGCCATCTGCGGATTCGGATTGTTCGTAACGATTTGGGCGCGCCGGACGCTGGCCGGCAATTGGAGCAGCGACGTCACGTTCAAGCAAAACCACGAACTGGTGCGAACCGGGCCATACCGGTTTGTGCGGCACCCCATCTACACCGGTTTGCTGGTGATGGCCCTTGGAACGGCCCTAAATGCAGGCCAATTACGTTGCTGGCTGAGCATCGTCGTGGTGGGCATTGGTTTCTGGATCAAGCTCAAACAGGAGGAACGACTCATGTTGCGGCATTTCCCCGGCCAATACCCGGCTTATAAAAAACAGGTCAAAGCGCTCGTGCCGTTTGTCATTTGAAGAGCGCCCGACGGAACCTCGCGCCGGTTGAATTCCGTCACCGGAATGACACACGATCGTTGCCGACGAACCCTCGACCCGGCATCCAACTTGCCTAACCTCATGCGCATGACATCGCCGACACCATGCCTGTGGCTGCTTCTCCCTGCCCTGCTGATCGGGCTGACCGCGCAGGCCGGAGATAACTCCGGTCACACCATCCCGGGTTGGGGTCAGGTGATTGAGCCGGACGGCGACTGCATCGTCACGGCTGGGGATGGTACGCTCACGGTCGCCGTTCCCGGCACCACGCATGACCTGAGCAGTTATCGCAGCATCTACAAAAAGCGGAACGCGCCGCGTGTTCTACGGGAAGTGGACGGCGACTTCACGGTCCAGGTCAAGGTTTCAGGGAGTTTCGAGCCCGGCAAAGCCGGGACCCTCCCCGGCGCCTATCCGTTTAACGGTGCCGGCCTATTGTTGTGGGCCAACGATGAAAATTATCTGCGGCTCGAACGCAACGTCTGGATCACCTCCCACGGCGAACGTTCCAGCTACCTGCCGCTGTTCGAGTATTGGAAAGACGACAAGGACCTGACACAAGGTACGCCCTCCACCAAACCCTTTTTCAAGGGGCGATCCGCCTATCTGCGACTGACCCGGCAGGGCAATCAGGACCGCGCCGCCGTCAGCAACAACGGCGTGGACTGGGTGGCAACCCATCCCGTCACCGTTCAATTCCCGCGCACCATCAAGGTCGGCGTTGCCGCCATCAACACCTCGAAACAACCCTTCAAGGTTGAATTTGCCGAACTTAAACTGGTTTCGGAAAAATGAAATGCAACTGCCAAAGCACCGGGAATTGTTTTTGATTGCCGCCATCCAACGTTGAAATACGATGCCTAGAAAATGAAAACGATCGAACAGACGGTGCTCATTCGCGCGACACCGAAGGCAATTTACGACGCATTGATGGATGGGAAGAAACATTCGAAGTTTACCGGCGAACGGGCAAAAGTTCGGGCCAGGGTGGGTGCGCCGTTCAGCTGTTACAACGGTTACATCACCGGCATCACGCTCGACCTCAAGCCGGGCCAACACATCGTGCAGGCGTGGCGCTCGCAAAACTGGCCGGAGGGGCACTATTCCATTGTGACCTTTGCGCTTTCCAAAAAATCCGGCGGCACGCAACTGCGCTTCACGCAAATCGGCGTTCCGGCCAATGATTACGCCCGGAAAAGCCAGGGCTGGCGGATGCACTACTGGCAGCCGCTGAAAGAATTTTTGGAGAAATGAATTTTAACCGCAGAGGTTCAGGCCGTTGTGAGCTGTGGCCGAGGGACTTGTTGTTCGACGTACCGCAGCAACACAACGTCATCCGGTTCCGAACCTCACCGGCTTTGCCATCGGCGGAAATCCTTGCACGCCAACCGCGGCCGTCATGAGTCAAATTCCTTGACTTGATTAAACTTTTTTGAGAATGTTTTCCCGTCACTTTTGGTAAAAGTGATATTAATCGGAAGTTTCCGTCATTGGAGGGAGCCGGGGCAGCATCTTCCAACGCCGGACCATAACTCAAAAAATGCGACCGCAGGAATCGACAGGCTGATCCAGCACTGGTTTAAACCACTCGTCCGCGATGCCTCTGACAGGGATTTTTCTGTGTCTTGACGCAGCGAGCCAAATCAGAATCAACCACCATTATTTAAAAACCAACCCAGCAAATGAAAGCCTCATCCAGTTTCCGCACCTGCCGCCGGTTGCGACCGGTCGCTTTGGCCCTCGTCCTCGGCATGTTTGCCGCGCCGACTGCTCACGCCCGAACCATCACCTTGAGTCTCGAATTTACCCGCATCCAATTCTCCGTGTTTGACCCGTATAACCCCGGGCAAACATTTTATACCGTCAAAACCTTGGTTTCATCCGACGTCCCGCCGGTCACATATGACGAGGTGGATTCTTCCACCAACAATTCAGCGTTCGGCGGTTCAGAAAACGGATATGGCTACGGTTATTATGGTGACATTGGGTCCGCTGTAAACGCGGCCACCAACGGCGCCTGGACGCTCACGGTCAACAAGGGAGACATATCGCAGAAACAATACACTTTCACGGTCTCTACCACCGGACTCCCGCTGAATAACACCAATTTCCCGGCGGTTCAAATTACCACGCCCGTTGACGGCAATCCTGCCGTTTCAAGCAATTCCGCCTTTGCCTGGACCGGCCCGGCAACCTGGAACGAACTCGATCTGGACGATCATTCTCCAGATTATTCCTTCTACGCGGCTGACTCGCCGTCACCGGCCACGACCAATTGGAGTGCTGCGCCTTTGCCGCTGGGCACTAATCTATTTGAAGTCACCTATAAAACGAATGCGGCTGCCTGGATAACCATCTCAACCCCGCTGGATAATCTGTCACATCCGTTCACCAACTGGGTCGGCGGGGCCAAACTGGTTGATTACGCCCAGTCGGGATTCGTGACGAGCACAAATTCGCCCACCGTGACTGTCGGCCATACCCTGATCGCACACTACGCCTTCGACAACAGCGGGAATCTTGGCCTGGATTCGACCGGTCAGGGGAATGATATCAATTGCGGCAGCTCCTGGGGACCGGGACATGTGTTCACCACAAACGCGGTTGCCGGTGGCGGAGCCGTTCAATTTTTTGGCGGCAGTAGCATGACCCCCTGCGGGCAAGCCTTCACCAGTTGGACGAACACGCTCGCCGGCAGCTTCACCGTTTCGGCCTGGATCAACACGACCAACGTGGTGGGCAACGACGGAGACAATTTAAATGATGGCACCGGCCAATCCGTCGTTTATGCCGACAACAATGACCTGGGCGCGACTCCGGTGGCCCTCACCGGCACCAAAGCCGCCTTTCGCACGACTGATCCCGGTGGCCATGATGACACACTGCATTCCTTGCAAAGCATCACCACGGGCAGCTATGTTCATATCGTCGCCACCCGCGATCAAGCCACCGGCGAGAAGAAGCTTTACATCAACGGCACGCTCGACAGCTCCGATTTCGCCGGCACAAATTCCCTGACCGGGGCCCAATATGTTTCCATTGGCGGGGAATCCGGTTCCGCCTACCGCGGCGTGGTGGACGACGTGCAAATTTATTCCGGGGTCCTTTCCGCGAGTGAAGTGGCTTATTTATACAACAATCCGGGAACGAACGTGGCGGACATCGCCACCAACAGCCCGGAATTGAACACCGCCCTGGGCACCACCAATCTGAATTGGGCCACCAGCGGTAGTGGCAGTTGGTTCGTCGAAACCACCAACACCTACAACGGCTCGCCAGCCGCGGCGCAGAGCGGCAGCATAAATAACTACCAGACAACCACCCTTTCCACCACCGTCACCGGTCCCGGCACGCTGACCTTCTACTGGTCGAGCCAGGACAACGACCCCGGCCAGAACATGGATTACGAATTTTACATTGATGATCCGAATACCAACGACATTGCGGATCTTTACGGTGGCGGCAATGCGTGGCAGTCCATCGAGGCCAGCATCAGCGGCGGCGGACCCGTCATCATCCAGGCGGGACAGCATACCTTGTATTGGACCGTCTATGCGAATGGCGACGCCGACCCGAACATGGCCGGTTTCCTGGACAACGTCGTCTTCACCCCGACCGACACCAGCCCGGTGTCCGCGAACATCACCCTTAACATCTACCGGGAACAGGATCCGACCTTTGGCGATATGTACGTCGCTTTCCCTTCATTCAACGCCATTACCCCGGCGGGCACCGGCACCACCACCAATGTCATCCAGTCACCCAACGGTTATTTCAACAGCCATGCTGATCAGGGCGGCGGCGGCTCAGGCTCGGCCATTCTGTTCTCCCTTGGTTCGGTGCTCAACGAATGCACCAACGGTCTGTGGAGCCTGTACATCAACCAAGGCATGCCGGACCAGCGCCAGTTCCAGTTCAGCGTTGCCATCAACGGCCTGACCACCAACCTGCTGCCCGCGGTCAACATGATCACGCCGACCAATGGCACCACGGGCTTCCCGTCCACCGCCGCCCTCCAGTGGCTCGGGCCGACCAACTACACGTCGCTGAACGTCTCCAAGCAGAACATTGACGGCAGCGCCTATGTGGGCACGACCCTGCCGGTCACCGCCACCAGTTGGATGCCGGGCCTCATCGTTGGAACAAACCAGTGCAACATCAGCTATGCCTCCAATAATTTCCCCGGCGTATCATTCTCCGTGCCCGTGGACAGCGTGGATTCACAGACCGCCGCCGTTTGGAGCGCGCAGGTGAATTTGAACACCACCGCCGCGGCCATCTTTGTGGTCACGGCCGGCGCCTCACACGTCACATTGTTGAACCCGAAGACCGGCGGCGGGAATTTCCAGTTCTCCTTCCTCTCCCAGACTGGATTTACCAACACCGTTCAATACCGCACCAATTTGACCGTCGGCAGCTGGCAGATCTACACCAACATTCCCGGCGATGGGACCTCGAAGACGAGTTCGATTCCGTTCTCGATCTTCAGCCCGTCCCGGCAGGGCTTCATCCGCGTCTCGACCCAGTAAGCCAGATTTCAATCAAGTGGAACCATAAAATGAACGCCGACGTCTAAAATGAAAAACTTCTCCCGTTCCCTCACCGGTCACCCTTTGCGGCTGCCTGTTTTGGTGTTCGCCCTCGCCATTTTTGCCACGCCCGCCGCCCGCGCCGGGCTGACCATGGAGCTGGATGTGAACCGCGGCAATTATCAGGGTTCTCAATATTACCAGTTCGATTCCTACCTGCAAACGAACGGCACGCCGCCAAACGTTACCTTCGGAGATTACTTCGTGGTTTCGCCGGGCTGGCCCACCAACGCCAATGCCTCAGCCAACCTGTTTCATTTCGACACCAACGGTTTCAATCAGGTCAGCGGCAGTGGCAACAGCTTCAGTCAGTTCGACTCGACGAATTTCAGCGACTCCCTCATTCAAAACATCACCAACGGGCAGTGGACAATCTTTGTCACCAATACCATCACCACCAATGTTTATCATTTTACCGTCACGGCCAACATCACCAGTAATTTCATTCCGTTGGTAAGTATCATCTATCCTCCCAACAACGCCTTAAATGTCACGAACCAGCCAACCTATTTCTGGCAAAGCGCGACCAACTACGGCGAACAGGATCTTTACACGCCCATCTCCGGCTATGTCCTGCCCGTGACACAACAAAGTTTCTCCGGAGACACGCTGGCCGCCGGACTCAACAGCATCACGCTGGATACTTACTACCTTTCCTCTACCGGTGTGGTCTCTTCCGTGCCGCTCGACAACGCCTCGAATTCCATCTCCGGTTGGGTTTCCACCTGGCACGTCTGGGATTATGCCAACGTGCAATTTACGGTCGGCAGCCCGTCGGCCGATTTCAATGCCGACCTCGGCACCACCAATTTACCCTGGGCCACGATGGGCGACGCTGCCTGGTTCACTGAAACCACCAACACTGACAACGGCGCCCCGGCCGCCGACCAAAGCGGCAGCGTGACCGGCAGTCAAGTTTCAACGCTTTCCGTGACTGTCGCCGGCCCGGGAACACTGGTCTTTTACTGGTCGAGCATCGCCAACGATCCCAACGGCGGCTTTAGTTGCGAATTCGACGTGGACGGCAACTATTCGAACAATATTACTGGTGACACCGCATGGTATCAGGACGGGCCTTATTCCATCGGCCCCGGCCAGCACACTTTGACTTGGACGGTCTCCGCCAACGGCGACACGGATCCCACGGAAGCAGGATTTCTCGACCAAGTCAGCTATGTCGCGGTGTCATCTCCCACCCTGACGGTCACGGCCTCTCCATCAAGCGGCCTGGCGCCGCTGAATGTGCAGTTCACCAGTCCCGGCGTGGACAGCCTCGGCAATACCGTGACCAATTGGAATTGGACCTTTGGCGACGGTGGAACCAGCACGGCACAAAGCCCCCTGCACAGTTATACCAATGCGGGTTCCTTTTCACCCAGCCTGACCGCCTACAGCACCTACGGGTCACCACCCCTGGCGGTCATCGGCCCCGGAACCGTCACCGTGACCAATCTCACGCTCAACGTTACCGCCACTCCCCAGTCCGGTGTGGCGCCCCTGACCGTCCAATTCGCCAGTCCGGGCGTGGACAGTGCCGGCAATACCGTGACCAATTGGCACTGGAACTTTGGCGACGGCGGGAACAGCCCGGCGCAAAATCCATCACACATTTACAGCAGTATCGGTTCGTACTCCCCGAGCCTGACCGCTTACAGCACCCATGGGTCATCGCCCCTGGCGGTCACGGGCCCTGGCGCGATCAACATCTACGTCAACCCGGTCCCCGCCTTTCACACCCTTTATACTTTCTCGACCAACTTTGGTTCCGGACCGAATGGTGATCTGGTCTTATTGGGCAACACCTTGTATGGGACGGCGGAGCACGGCGGCACCAATAACGTTGGCATCGTGTTCGCCGTTAATACCGACGGCACCGGTTTTACCAACGAGTATAATTTTTCCTCCGGCAGCGGTGGTGTTCCGGTTGGCGGATTAATTTCATCGGGCAATACCCTGTATGGACCGACGTATCTCGGCGGCAGTCTGGGCGGCGGCACGGTGTTCGCCATCGGCACCAATGGCATGGG
>JAJPJM010000101.1 GCA_021324235.1 Verrucomicrobiota bacterium | reverse complement strand
CCGCTGGATCCGAAAAAGGCCTTTGCCAGCAGCTATACCATCGGTGACATGAGCACGACTCCGGTGTGCCAGATTCAGCCGACCGGCGATGCCAGCGGCAATTATGTGCACAAGTTGCCGCAGTAAGCTGTTGAGTTGACAGGTGAATAATTCAAAGGGTCCGAAGCTCTCGCTTCGGGCCCTTTTTGATTTTGGAGGATCCGGATCGAAGGGTTTTTGCTGTCGTTTATTCGCTGATAAATTGCCCGGTTTTGACATGTCCAACGTCCAACGGAGTCGAATCTACCACGTCATTTTGACAATCTGATTCTGGGACTGGAAAATAATTTTTCCCCGACTTTCAAGGTCGAGCAGCAAGCAATCGCGGAGGATGTCATTCAATTCCCGACATCACATCGGGGTAGGGGCCGGGAAATCATTTCTCCATTGAAATGAATCAAATCATCCCGAAGACGTTAAAGGCGCTAAGAAATTCGGCAGTGCCCTGATTTGGTGGCAGGGCACGACGTAAGGAGTGCTGGCCCAAACGACTCGCCACCTCTTCGCCTACAAATTAAGGCAATGCCAGAAATTTACCAAAGGAATGCCATACATATATTGTGGTTCAAAGCCATCGAACGCCAGTCAGGTTCGATGAAACCGATCCAAGGGGTTGGCAAAAACGTAAAACAGCGATTGACACAATTTTTCTGTTGTGATACAAAATATGACATAAGATTCAAAACAACCAATAGAGCAGATCCAGAGGCGAGATCCAGCCACAGAAAGAACGGCCTAAATATGAAAATAACAATAAAAACCATTACCGGTCTGGCGAGTCTCGCGGGACTTTTAATCGGGAACACGGTATTCGCGCAAAACTTGATTGTAAATCCCGGTTTCGGAACCGGAGATTTGACTGGTTGGACGCCATTGAATGCGGGTTCAGGGGCCACCATAAGCGTCCTGCCCACTGGCGGAAATCCAACGGACTATGTCTGGTTAAACAATTCGTTGGAAGCCTATAATCTGGCTTTGTCACAGTCGACTCCGAATGGCAGTGTGGTCGGCGCTGGAGTTCTCGTAAACTACTCATTCGATCTGTTAGGCGGTAATCAGGCGGCTGGCGGAGTTGATTTTATTCATATCTTTGATGAAGCGGCCAATGGCGCCGTACTGAGTCAAGGCCCCGGGCTTCTTGGGCCTTACTTCCCGCCCACCACCTCGTGGACGACCTACACCGGATCATTTACAAGCGTGGCGGGAAGCGATCATCTGTATATCGAGTTTGATGCGACCACCGGAGCCAATATCGGGGCCATGGATCAAATGGGCATTGACAATGTAATAATTACTGCGGCACCGGAGCCGACGACCCTTGGTTTGGCTGCAATGGGGCTGCTTGGGGTTTGGACACTTCGTCGCAGCGGCAAGGCCTGAATCGCTTTTAGACCAGGTTTAAATCAGGGCAAAGAGCCTGTGTAATCCGGCCCTCAATCTTTTCACTTGGCCGCAGGTCGGGTGAGTAGCGCCGACGGAAGTAAAAGGCGGCCATGTTTGTTCCCGGACAAAAGTCTTTACAGCATAATATTTTATGATGAACTTCGTCTCGAAGCAAGCACTCCCCATCCATCTGGCAACGATCGCCTTGGTGTTTGTTTTTGATATGGGTGTGAGCAGGGCGCAGGTGCAACTCAACCTTCTGCCCGGTCTTCAGTTGAGCTGGCTTGAGAACACCAACGATAGCTACCACCTCCAATGGTCCGCCAATCCGGTTACAACCTGGACCGACCTTATGGCGGCGGCGGGTAATGGCCTGACCAATACCTATTTTGATCCATTCCCCATCGGCAAGCGCACCTATCAGCTTTTGGACATCGTCCCCGGCATCCCCGCGTCTTCCGCGCTACCTTCGAATGGAGGATTCGAAAATGGAACCGGAAGCAGCGCCACCGGTTGGACCGTGGATACGGCCGCCGGCGGCCCGGTGTATGGGATTCGCACCAACGACCAACCGCACAACGGCTCGTTTGACTTTCAAGTTTATCTGGCCAGCACCGGTGCCGGACCGGTGGTTCAGTTTAATCAGTCTGGCATACCCGTGACGGGGGGAACCACCTACCCGTTCACATTTTATGCCAATGCCCTGGACGGCAGCGTGGGATACAGCGCACAGTGGCGAATTCTGTGGAACAGCGGAGGGGACACCGGTTACCAAACATATACTCCCGGAAATAACGCTTACGCTTCGATCAGCAACTCGGTTACCGCTCCGGCCAGTGCGACGTCGGCGACAATCTTATTCCACTTTGCGGGCGCGGCGAGTCCGGGAGTGACGTCCACGATTGATATGGATGACGTCGTCCTTGGGAGCGGAGCTTCCAGCCCCGGCAGCCCCACCGTAACCAATATTCTGTCCGTAGCCATGCTGCCGGTCGCTCAAATCAGTTGGCCCAGCACCTCCGGTATTGAGTATCAACCTGAATTGACCACCAACCTTGGAACGGGGCCCTGGAATACCAACTTTCCCGGGGTCATGGGCGATGGCAGCACCAAGTCATTCCTGACCCCGATGACCAACAGCGCGACGTTCTTCCGTTTGCTCATTCCGCCGGTTGTGGTGCTGCCCCCGTCAAACCTGCAATCGGTTCCTTCGGGAACCACCAATGCCATCGGTTTGACATGGAACGCCAGCACCTCGCCGGGTGTGACTGGTTACGAGGTTCTCTACGTTGACACCAACAGTATGACGACCAATTCAATCAACCTCGGCCTTGTGACCAGCACCGTCATCTCCGGATTGACGCCTGGTCAAACCTATTTCATATCGATCATTACGCTCAGTTCCAATGGTCCGAGCAATCCCTCCGCCACCATCCCGGCTCAAGCCGCCAGCAACCTGGGTGGGGTGGTGTGGTCCACTGACTTCAGCAGCGGCGTGATCAATTCGGGCACGTGGACTTATGACGTTGGCGGAAGCGGGTGGGGCAATGGCCAATTGGAATATGACACCGCCCAACACGGGAATACTTACATTACGAACGGAAATCTTGTGCTTGAGGCTGACCGCACGAATTATTGGGGAAATTCTTTCACGTCCGCCCGCATGCTCACGCAGGGACGATTTGCATTCAAGTACGGCAATCTCGAAGCCCGGATCAAAGTCCCCAACACGGCCAATGGGTTGTGGCCCGCCTTTTGGATGATGGGCAATAACGCCGGTGCCATCACCTGGCCCATCTGTGGGGAGCTGGATATTATGGAGTTGGGCGCCGCCGCCGGGATTGCCTCGAACATCCAGCAGGAACTGATCGACAGCGCGATCCACTACGCGGATACCAATAACAACGCTGTTAATGCCGCGGCCTGGCTGACGGCTCCGGAGGATCTCACCCAGGATTACCATCTCTACCAGATGTCCTGGACCCCGACGAACCTCACGTTTTCACTCGACAATGTCCCCTTCGGCTCCTGGAACATCGCCAACATCCCCATGTTTCAGCAGCCGATGTTTCTGATTCTGAACATTGCCATCGGCGGCTATGATCCCTCCTACACGGGGGTGTACAGTCCCGGCGCCGTCACCGCTGCCTTTCCAGCGAGGATGGATGTCGATTATATTCGGATTACTGACAATGGGTTTACGCAACTGTATTTCGGCGATAATTCCGCGGAAAACGGAAACTTTGGGGTTTTTGCCGGAACCACGCCTGTCAACGACTCCCTGACCTACGGTACAGGCTTGGAACCGAATTTCGCCTACGGAACCAATGCCGCGCTGTACACCTGGAACAACATGACTCCGAGCGCCAACCCGCCGGCCCCTTCCGAGGGAACCACTTGCTGGTCATTCGATATTGCCGGGGGAAATTGGTTCGGCATGGGAGTCTTTTTGCCGAATTTCCGCAATATGAAGAACTACTCCGACGGGTATCTTCACTTCGACATCCGCGCCACTGCGGGGGACGCCACGCCCATGCAAGTGGGAATCCAAAGTTGCGTGAGCGGCCAGTTGGCCGGTGATGCCGCCAACTTTTGGCTCCCGTTGGGGATCGACCAGACATCGGAGTTCTGGTTTCCTCATGATGGGCAATGGCATTCACTGAAAATTCCCTTGAATCGATTCGCCAATGTCGATTTCCGCACGGTCAATCAGTTGTTCCAGATTTCGAGCGTCGTTAACCCGGCGGCCGCGCTGAACCTGTCCATTGACAATGTCTGGTGGGAACCCAGCGCCACCCGGGTGACCCCTCAGAATGGCAATTTTGGTGTCTTTACCGAGACGCCGTCACACCTGAACGCGGGGTCATTCTCTCTGGGCACCCAGGGAAACTTTTTCGTCTGGGCGAACACGATGGTGCCCGCCGCGCAACACCCGTATGAGGGCACCAACGATATCAGTCTGGCTGCCGCGCCTGGCATGACCTGGTCGGGAATGGCGTTTACGCCAAACAACAAATATAACCTGACAGCGTACCAATACGCGAATTGCAATTTGGAGTTTGCCATGAAGACCACCTCCGCCACCTCGTTCATGATTGGCATGAAGAGCGGCAACCTCGATGGCGTGGGCCAGAAATGGATCAACTTCGGGGGACCGGGCAGCGACCCCTACGGATTTCTACGCGACGGTGCCTGGCATGTGGTGGACATACCGATGTCGGACTTCGGTCCGGAGGTGGATCTGTCCGCGGTCAGCCAGTTCTTCGAGATTTTGAGCCAGTCGGCGCCGATCTCCAATCTCGAGTTGGACGATGTCCACTTCACGAATGGCGGAGTGGCTTCGCCACCTGACCAATAAAATGACGTCGTCCCTTGCGGGGTGATGACGGTCGGCACTTTGCTCAAGTTGAGACAACAACCTGCTCCTTTTCACGGATTGTTTTGCGAATTATCGGATCCGTTTTGCAATCATTGTGAAGAACTAATAATTCACTTCGAGTGAAAACTGGTGCGCGCGGCGGGGGTCGAACCCACAACCTTCGGCTCCGGAGGCCGACGCTCTATCCAATTGAGCTACGCGCGCAAGGCAACGTCCAAAATACCGGCGCGGGCAGCTTTGCTCAAATGGAATCTGCGTGGATTTCCGACGCGACCGGTCCGGACCCGGTCCCGTTTACCGTTCGGGCGGTGCTGGCTGAAGGAAGTGCTGGTTTTCCTGTTGCATCCGTTCAAAACGCGCCTGCTGTTCGGGCGTCAGGACGGCGGAAATTTGCGCCTCGGTATTGGTAAGAACGGCGACGACCTGCGGACGATATTCCTGCCGCAAATCCCGCAACTGGACGCGCGCATCGGTCAGAATCCGATGCACCTTCACCCGCTGGCGCGGGTCGAGTTGGAGCCGCCAACGCAGGTTGCGTTCCAGGAGCAACTGAAAGTTTTCCGGGCGTTGAATGGCCGTGTTCACCCAGTGACGGATGACGAGACGCGTGCCGACCACGCCGGCCGCCACCCCGGCCATAAACACCAGCGTTATCAATGCCAACAATTTCAAGGTCTTCATAAATCAAAGTCCGGCCGGCGTCAAAAGCCACTGTGCGGAAAGCTGCGACACGCCGTCGCTCAAACTCGGAACACCCGCCGCGGTCAGTCCGTAATCCAGTGCGCAGCACAAGACGATGACCGTTGACGCCGCCAGTGCCAGGCGTGGAAACCACAGATTCAACTGGTCAAAAACGGAGAGGCTTTCCGGTGCGGCCGCGGGTGGCCCGCGGCGAACAGCCCGCAGCACGTCTGCGGCAAAATCCCCGGGAGGCGCGGGTGGGGTTTCCAGGCGTGCCGACGCAAACAATCGTTTCAGTTTCCGGTCGTTCATAATTTTTCCTTCGCAATTTTTTCCAAAGCCTGCCGCAGTTTCGATCGTGCCCGCATCGCCCGCACGCGCACCGCCACGCCGGAGGCGCCCATCACCGCGGCAATTTCCTTCACGCTCCGGCCTTCCAGTTCCTGCATCGTGATGACCACCCGGTCGGCGGGCGATAATTCCCGCATCGCCAGCTCAAGCAGTTCCGCCGCGCTGCGCGCGTCCAGCTCGCTCTTCTCATCGTCGCTGCGCAGCCAGTCCAGCGCGTCGTCGCCAAGTTCGGGCAGGCCGATTTCATTCTGCCGGCGTTTTTCCTTTCTCAAGTGGTCCAGCGCCACCCGCGCGGCGATGCGGGAAAGCCAGTGTTCAAAAGGCGCCCGGCCGTCAAATTGCCCCAGCGCGCGCCAGGCCTTGAGAAAGGTTTCCTGCGCGAGGTCTTCGACTTTGTGGGCGTCACGTTCATATCGGTGCAAAATGGCAAAAACGCGCGATTGATGCCGCCGGATGAGTTCGGCAAAATCGTCGGTGGCGCCGCCACGGATGCGCTCCAGCAATTCGGCATCGTTACTCGCGGTTTCGGTGGAGTTCAAGTTTTGGCCTGCCGGTTGTGCGAATTCACGGTTGCGGTTCTCCGCCACTCCCGGCAGGCTGGAACCCGAACTCCAGCCCTGAAATCATTTGGCCAGCCCGTCGCCGGTGTGGGCAATGGCCTGGTCCGTAAAATCGTCCGCGCGCTGCTGAAAATCGCTGATTTGCTGACGCTGTTCATCGGTCAGAATGGGCGCGATTTTGCCGTAAATTTTCATCCGTTCAACTGCCAAATCGGCCTCCACGGCGGCCACCTGGGCCGATGCGGTGCGCACGGAGGTCTCGTTGGCGTCGCCGGCTTGAATGGCCGCGCGCAGATTTTCCCGCGCGGTGTGTAATTGGCCGAGCATTGGTTTCAGGGTGTCCTTTTCCGACCGCAAAATGGTTTTAATCTGTGCCTTTTGGTCGTCGGTCAGGTTCAATCTTTGGGCGATGCGCTGAAAAAATCCCCTGTGCGCGGGCATGGCGGTGTCGGCGGCCAGTGATGGGGTCGTCAACCAGCCGCCGAGATTCAGCGCGGCGGCCAGGGTAAGGGTAATCCATTTGTTCGTTTTCATACTGATTTTAATACGAAAATGGCCCCGCAAATGTTACAGCCAAAACGAAGAGAAACGGCTCCCAAGAATGGCTACCACCCGCGCATCACGCTTGCGGCGGCCTTTACCGTTGAATCAATGTCCGCGGCCGTGTGCGCGGTGGAAAGGAAGCCCGCCTCGAATTGTGAGGGCGCGAGGTAAACGCCCCTGGCCAGCATCCCGTGGAAAAATTTGGCGAACCGCGCGCGGTCGCTCTTCATCGCGTCGGCCAGATGATGAACCGGTCCGCTTGTGAAGTAGGCGCAAAACATCGAGCCGCAACGGTTGAACGTGACCGGAATACCGGCGGATTTCGCGGCGTCCTTCATCCCCGCTTCCAGTTGCGCGCCGAGTTGTTCCAGATGTTGGTAGGGACGGCCCGCCGGGCCGTCCGTCGGACGCGCGGTCCGCGCGTCCTTACCGATGTTCAATTCCTCCAGCGCGGCGATGCCCGCTGCCATCGCCAGCGGATTGCCGCTCAACGTGCCGGCTTGGTAAACCGGTCCCAGCGGCGCCAGCAAATCCATGATGTCCGCCCGCCCGCCGAACGCACCCACCGGCAGGCCGCCGCCAATGATTTTGCCGAAACACATCAAATCCGGCGTGATGCCAAACCGTTCCTGCGCCCCGCCGGGGGCCAGGCGGAACCCCGTCATCACCTCGTCGAAAATCAACAACGCCCCGTTCGCCTGCGTGATTTCCCGAAGAAATTCCAGATAACCCGGTTGGGGCAGATAAAGCCCGGCATTGCCCGGCACGGGCTCGACGATGATGCCGGCGATTTGATTTTTATTCGCTTCGACCGCGGCCGTTACGGCGTCAACATCATTGAATGGCAAGACGATGGTGTGTTGTGTGAACGCCGCCGGCACACCCGCGCTGTCCGGATGGCCGAACGTGAGCGCGCCGCTGCCCGCCTTGACCAGCAGAGAATCCGCATGACCATGATAACAGCCGTCGAACTTGACGATTTTATCTCGCCCGGTGAATCCGCGCGCCAGACGGATGGCGCTCATGCACGCCTCGGTGCCGGAATTGGTCATCCGCACCTTCTGCACACCGGGCACGAGCGAGCAAATCAGCTTCGCCATGGTCACTTCCTGTGGATTGGGGACGCCGAAACTGGTGCCGTGATCGGCCGCGGCCTTGACGGCGGAAATGATTTTCGGATGCGCATGGCCGAGAATCGCCGGCCCCCAGGTACAGACGTAATCAATGAACTCGTTGCCGTCCACGTCCCACAGATGTGCGCCCTGGGCCCGGTTGACGAAAAACGGCTGGCCGCCGACGGCGCGGAACGCGCGCACCGGTGAGTTGACACCCCCGGGGATGAATCTCAACGCCTCGGCAAACAGTTTTTCCGATTGACTCTGTTTCATCCTGCGCAGTTTAATTCACGAACCGCCAAAGCAGCGAGCAATTTTCCGGATTGCGCTGTAAAAGTAAACGCCAACCATTTCGAATCATGATAATGAAAATTCACACCCGTCGGGAATTCCTCAAGACCACCGCCCTGGCTGCGGCGAGCGTATCGCTGGCCGGTTCTTTTGCCTCGCGTGCCCGCGCCGCGGGCACGGATCGGAAAATCGGCTTTGCCCTCGCCGGACTGGGCAACTTGAGCACCCGCCAACTTGCCCCCGCGCTGCAAAAAACGAAGTATTGCCGCCTCACCGGCATCGTCACCGGCCACCCCGCCAAGGCTGAACAATGGAAGGCGCAATACCAGATTCCCGACCGGAACATTTATAACTACGACAACATGGAACAAATGGCGGACAATCCGGACATTGACGTGGTTTATGTCGTCACGCCCAATGCGTTGCATGCCGAACACAGCATCAAGGCGGCAAAAGCGGGCAAGCACGTTCTTTGTGAAAAACCGATGGAGGTGTCGGCCGAAAAATGCCGGCAAATCATTGATGCCTGCCAACAAGCCGGCCGCCAGCTCGCCATCGGTTACCGGTTGCACTTTGAGCCGAACAACCTGGAATGCATCCGCCTGGCCCGGGAGAAGGTCTTCGGCGACGTTAAAATCATCGAAGCGGGCTTCGGCTTTCCCATCGGCGACCCGACTCAATGGCGGTTGAAACGTGATCTGGCCGGCGGCGGGCCGCTCATGGACGTCGGCATTTACGCCTTGCAGGCGACACGTTACCTGACCGGCGAAGAACCGGTGCAGGTTTCGGCCCTGACTACCGTCACCGATCCGGTAAAGTTCAGGGAAGTCGAGGAATCGATTGTCTGGCAGGCCAAATTTCCCGGCGGCGCCATTGCCTTTTGCAGTGCGACGTATGGGGCGCAGGGACTCGCCCAATTCACGGCCCACGCGCAAAAAGGCTGGTTCAAATTGGACCCCGCCTTCAATTACGGCGGCATCCGCGGGCTGCGCAGCGACAAGCAGGAAATCCACCTGCCGGCGATTGACCAGTTCGCGGCGGAAATGGACGACTTCGCGCAATGCATCTTGAACCATGAACCAACCCGGGTGCCGGGCGAGGAAGGCCTGCGCGACGTAAAAATCATGATGGCCATTTACGAGGCGGCCCGCACCGGCAAAACGGTGAACCTGGCGTAACCTCGCACGTTTAATTTCGGAAGAACGTTTTCTGCAGGGAACCGGTTTCTGTGCGAATCAACATGCCGGTGCTGACATTGTGCCGCTGGAACCAGCCGTCATTGACTTCCAGGACAAACACGACGTTATCGTGTGCAGCAATCACTGGTGTATTGTCGTTTTTCTCCAGATGGTGAATCTCCTCAATGACGCCGTCCGGACCAATATAAGCGGCGGACAGCGACACGGGACAATTGGTCATCCAAAATCCATCCGGCGCGCGAAGCGGCTCATGAAGCACAAACAACATCGCGCTTTCGTCGGTGACGTTGGTGCGAAACATCATTCCGGTTTGCTCCTCGCGCGGGGTGATGGCTAGTTCGGCGTCCAATGTTTCGGCGCCCAGATATATCTTCAGCGTGGGTAATTTGGGCTGCGCTTGCGTGGGCAGTTGACTGTCCGGGGACGTCGGCGCGGCGGCGGTTTCAGCCTTTTTGCAACCGGCCAGCAGGACGGCGGCCAGCACCATGGGAAGCCATTTCATCGCTTTCATGCCGACAAGCTGCCGAAGATCGGGGAGGTTTTCAACCAAACTGCGCACCGTTTCTTTTATCCGGGGTTTGACTATTACCGGCCGATTTACTAATATCCTAGTCCGGACGACCAACAACGAAATCACCCCGAATTTATGCCGCCGAAAGCCGCCGACAAATCCGCCGCCGAAACCAAGACTGTCGCGTCACACGCACGCGAACTGGACGCCGCCATCGCCAGCATCACCAAAAGTTACGGCGAAGGCAGCATCATGCGCCTCGGTGACGCGCGGGCGCAGGTGAAGATTGAGGTCATCCCGACCGGCGCGCTGGCGTTGGATCTCGCCCTGGGTGTCGGTGGCATCCCGCGCGGACGCGTCGTGGAAATTTTCGGGCCGGAATCGTCCGGCAAAACCACGCTCATGCTGCACGTCATCGCCTATGCGCAGAAAGCCGGCGGACTGGCGGCGTTCATTGACGCCGAACACGCGCTGGATCCCGGTTACGCGAAAAAACTCGGGGTGAACCTCGACGACCTGCTCGTATCGCAGCCGGATTCCGGCGAGGAGGCGCTGACCATTTGCGAAACCCTCGCCCGCTCCAATGCGCTGGACGTCATCGTTATTGATTCCGTTGCCGCGCTGGTGCCCAAGGCCGAACTCGAAGGCGAGATGGGCATGGCCACGATGGGCATGCAGGCACGGCTGATGAGCCAGGCGCTCCGCAAACTCACCGCGATTCTGGCCAAGTCGAAGACGACGTGTATTTTCACCAATCAGCTTCGCGAAAAGGTCGGCGTCATGTTTGGCAATCCCGAAACGACACCGGGCGGCAAGGCATTGAAATTTTACGCGAGCGTCCGCCTCGATATCCGCCGCAAGGACACGCTCAAGGACGACGCCGGCAACGCCATCGGCAATCATGTCCGCGTCAAGGTCGTCAAAAACAAGGTCGCGCCGCCGTTCGCCGAGGCCGAGTTCGACATTATTTACAATCACGGCATCAACAAGGAAGGCAGCATCCTCGACGTGGGCGTCGAGGCCAATGTCGTGGGCCGGAAAGGTGCGTGGCTGCAATTCGATGGCGAATTGATCGGCCAGGGCAAGGAAGCCGCGCAAAAGGCGCTCCTGGAAAACCCCGCGCTGGCCCAGAAAATTGTGGGTGCCATCCTGGCCCAACGCGCGGCCGCCTGACGACCACCAGACCATTTTCGCATGAGCCGTACTCCCGACATGGATTTGGATCTGGAAAATTTGTTCCAGCCCGCGTGGGCGCAGGAAAAACCGGCCGCCGTCCGCTATGAGAAATTCACCGGCGATGAGGGCAGCCAGCCCGAACGCCGGCGCGAAGGCCGGCGCGGCGGACCGCGTAACGATTCATTCGGTGAACGGCGCGGTCCCCGTCCACCGCGTTCCGGGCCGAAGTTTGGCGACCGTAAAAGGGGTTTCGACCGGCGCGATGACCGGCGTCCCGGTCCGCGCGACGAACCTCGCGAACCGGCCGCGCCGCCGCCGGAAATTACGGTGGTTTTTCTGCCGGACGAAAAGGGTGTCGAATCGCTGGCGCGCCAGATCAAGATGACCGGGCGGGCGTATCCACTGTTCCAGATTGCGCAGCTCGTTTTGCAAAAGGCGGAACGTTATGCGGTCCGCCTGGCGGTGAAGAAAAAGCCCGACGGCGCCGTGGCCCAGCCGCTCTTTGTCTGCGCGCTCGACGAGACGCCGTGGTTGAGCGAGGACGAGGCGGTGGCGCACGTTCTGAAAAATCATTTTGCCACGTTTTATCAGGCTGAACGCATTGCCACCGAGCCGCCCAAGGGCACCTATACGTTTGTCGCGCAGTGCGGCATGAGCGGTGTGATTCTCGGCCCGCCCAACCATCACGATTACCAGAACCGGCTGCGCAAATTGCACGCCGAACGGTTTGCCCGGATGCCGTTCGATATGTTCAAGGCGCGCGTGAAAATCGTGAAGGACGAGGCGGTCGTCAAAAAGTGGGTGGAGGAACAAAGTTTCAAGACCGAATACGTGGTCCTGAATGTGCCGGAACCGCTCAAACTGCCGGATCTGGACGAGGTGGAAAAGCATTTCCGGGCGACGCACCGGGAAACCATCATCAAACCGGTGGAGACGCAACTGATCGCCGGCGTGCCCAGCCGGAATTTGCGCAACCGCGATTTGCAGCGGCTCGTGCGCGCGGAGTGGGAGCAGCAGCGATATTTTCCATTGCAACTGGCCACGGAACTCAGCCGGCAATTCGCCACGCACGGCCTGCAGTTTTTCAAGGTTAACAAGACCGTGACGCATGTTTCCGTGGCGCGCCCGCAGTTCCTCGACCTGGAAACCACGCCGGTGTCGGAAAGCATCAAGCGCATCATCGCCCACATCAACGCGCACCCGAAATGCAGCCGGCGGCAGTTGGTCGAAACGCTCGCGCCCGCGCCGGCGCCGACGGTGATTGAAATCAAACCGGAAACCGAAACGCCGCCGTCCGCCGCACCGGCTGAAGGCGGAACGCCCAAAGCTCCTGCCGTAACGGCCGAACCGACCCCGGAGCAGAATGCCATTATTGCCGATTTGCACTGGCTCGTGCATCAAGGTCACGTGATTGAGTTTGCCGATGGACGGCTGGAAACCGCCAAAAAACCCGCGCCCCGGCCGCCCAAACCGGAGAAGAAACCGGCTGAAGAAAAACCAACGGCGGAAGGCGAAGCCATTTCAGCGATCGAACCCGTATCACCGGCGGAGGCCGTTGTGGTGCCGGCGGTGGAAATTCCCGCCCCGGCCGACGTCCCGCCTTCAACCGCTGAATCGGGCGCTGCGGTGGAACCTGTCATTACGCCGCCCGATGCAACGACTGAGGAGGCGGTTGAATCACCGTCATAATCGCGGCATCGGATGTAAGGCCGCTTTGCTTTTCCATACCAACGAGCCGGTCACATCGACGGCTGCAAATTCATTGCTTCCCTTAAGGTGCCGTCCTGCTAACTTATTTATAACTTATGCCTTTCAGTAAATTAGGCCTGGCTCCGACAACCCTCGATGGCGTACGCGCCGCGGGATACGTCGAGCCGACCCCCATCCAGCTTCGCGCCATCCCGCTCGTCATTGCCGGACGCGACGTCATCGGCAGTGCCCAGACCGGCACCGGCAAGACCGCGGCGTTCGCCCTGCCCATTCTCACGAAACTTGGCCAGCACGCTGGCGGCGGCCCGCGCGCGCTCATCCTCGAACCAACGCGCGAACTCGCCGCACAAGTGGAGACGGCCTTCCGTGATTACGCCCGCTTTACCGACCTGAAAATCACCGTCGTGTTTGGCGGTGTCGGTTACGGACGCCAGAACGATGCTCTACGGGCGGGCACGGACATCATTGTCGCTACGCCGGGCCGGTTGCTGGATCATCTGGAGCAGGGCACGATGCGGCTGGACAAGGTCCAGTTCCTGGTGCTCGACGAGGCCGACCGGATGCTCGACATGGGCTTTCTGCCCGACGTGCGCCGCATCGTCGAACGCTGCCCGCGCCAGCGCCATACCGCGCTGTTTTCCGCCACCATTCCGCCCCAGATTGAAACGCTCATTCAATGGGCGATGCGCAATCCGGAAACGATTGAGATCGGCGCGCGCCGGACGCCGGCCGAAACGGTCAAACACGTCATCTATCCCGTGGCCGATTCGCAAAAATCCGACCTGCTGCTGGAACTGTTGAAGCGCGTGAATTACAACTCGGTGCTGGTCTTCTGCCGGACGAAGTATGGTGCCGATCGCATTGCGGGATTGCTCAAGCGCAACAATCACGCCGTGGCGGTGCTGCACTCCAACCGCACCCAGCGCGAACGCGAACAGGCGCTCAAGGGTTTCCGCGACGGACGATTTGAAGCGCTCGTGGCCACGGATATTGCTGCGCGCGGACTCGACATCGCGGACGTGAGCCATGTCATCAACTACGATGTGCCGCAGCATCCGGAGGATTACATCCATCGCATCGGGCGTACGGGCCGCGCCGAGGCGAGCGGCGACGCCTTTACCATCATGACCGCCGAGGACGCCAGCCACGTGTTTGCCATCGAACGCTTCATCAGCCAGAAAATCCCGCGCGTGAAGCTGGAGAATTTCGACTACAAATACACCATGCTGTTCGAGGAAGGCAAACCCGGCCAGCCCAAGGGTGGTTTCCCGGGCAAGGCCCGCGGCGCACGTGTCCACGGCGGCTACCACTTCGGCATGTCCAGACGGAGAAGGTAATTACCACCCATTTTGTCAGAAAAGCTGACAAAAATAAGTAGCATTTTAGTTGAAAGCTTTTGTTTTTCGCTGTTAATTACTTGTGAGTAACCTGTGAATAATTATGACGGACAGAAAAACAACATACCTTAACACAGGAATCTACACTGTGAGTGAAGCTTGGCGACTCACCGGTGTTTCTAAGGAACGCATTCGTCGTTGGTTGCGCGGTTATCATTCTGACTTGCGCAAAAAGGATTACCCTCCTCTTTGGAAAAGCCAATTGCCGTCGCTCGAAAACAAAGTTGCGCTTGGTTTTTTAGATTTAATTGAAATCAAATTCGTTGACGCCTTTTTAAATCAAGGTGTTTCCTGGTCTATGATTCACAAGGTTCGTGAAAAGGCGCAGAAGCTTTATCCAGAGACGAATCATCCATTTTGCACGCAGAAATTTTTTACGGATGGTCAGCAAATGCTCCGAGAAGTGCATGAAGAAACCGGCGAAACTTGCCTTGAAGAAATTGCAACCGATCAACGTGTTTTCACCGAAATTACGAAACCGTTTTTAAAACAACTCGAATTTAAAGATGGGACGATTCTTGAGCGCTGGTGGCCATTGGGAAGAGATCATTGTGTCGTGGTTGACCCGCGGAAAAATTTTGGACAACCCACAATCGCAACAAATGGAATCCCTACGCAGGCATTGGCTAGAAGTTATCGTGCCAACGGTTCGGTGGAAGAAGTTGCAAGGTGGTATGAAATTAATCCTAAATCTGTCCAAGAGGCTGTTGATTACGAGCAGTCGCTCGCTGCTTGAAATTTTTCTTTGATAATAATTTGGCGTTAAAAATTGCCAAAGGGTTGAATGGTTTCGTTGCTCCAGACCATAAAGTAACTCATTTAAGAGAGCGTTTCGAAGCGGGTGCTGATGATATTGAATGGATGAGAGGCTTGGCCAAGGAGGAGGATTGGATTATTGTGACGGCCGACTTGAACATTGGGAAAAATCCCCATGAAATTGCAGCGTGGAAGGAAGCTGGCCACACGATTTTCTTTCTCAAACGGGGTTGGCTTAATCTTTCTTTTTGGGAGCAGGCGCACAAATTCACCAAATGCTTTCCGCAAATTATCGAGAAAGCCAAAACTGCTCGGCGCGGCTCATCTTTCATTGTTTCTGTAAACGGAAAAATCGAGGGCTGATTTATTTTAGATGCTGCAGGAGTGTGCTATTAACATCCGTTGATTCAATCTGGTTCGCGCCTAAAATGTCCGGCTGACTGGTAATGAATACCGGCCAGTCATTTTTATCCGCCGGCCGCCGGCCATGCGAGCCTTTCACCAGCGTCGCGTCGAGTGGGACCACGTCCATCAACATCCGGAAACCCAATTTCTTTTGCAGCAGCCGCCCGGCGATTTTCAGTTTCGGCAGTGAAATCGCCGGATCGAGAAACAACTCCACCGGGTCGTAGCCCGGCTTGCGGTGGATGTCCACCGTCCGCGCGAAATCCGGTGCGCGCGCGTCATCGAGCCAGTAATAATAGGTGAACCACGCGTTTCCTTTTGCCACAGCCATCAAATCACCGGCGCGCGGATGATCAATACCCGCCACGATTTTCCCGGCCTTGCCCAAAACACTTTCCACGCCCTCAGTCTTCTCCAGCAACTCGCGCACGGGTTTTTCCAATGACACCTCGTTGAGGTAAATGTGTGCGACCTGATGGTCCGCCACGGCGAAAACCTGGCTGGCGCCCGCGTCGAGAATTTCCCGGCCGAGCTCGTCCTTCACCGCCAGCCAGCCTTGTTGCCGGAAAACCCGGTTGAGATGGATTGGTGTATCTACGTTGGTGATGCCGTATTCGGAAAGCAAAACCACCAATACCCCGTGTTTGCTGAAGAAATCAATCAAGTCGCCGACGATGGTGTCGATCGCATGCAGGTCAGGAATGATGACAGGATTGATTTGAGACGTGCCCCTCGCCCCGCTCCTCTCCCCGCTGGGCGGTGAGAGGGAGGAAGATGCAGCATCGGACGATTGTTTTCCCTCGCCCCGCGTCAGCGGGGAGAGGGTGGTCCGAGCAAAGCCGGACCGGGTGAGGGGGGTTAAACCGTATGGTCCATGCCGCTGCAGGTTGTAATCCAGATGCGGCAGATAAATCAGGTTCAACGTCGGCGAATATTTATTTTCAATCCATTTGGCGGATTCGGCAATCCAGCGCGTCGCGCAATCGACGGAACCTTGCGGCGTTTTGATGCCTGCGGCCGGCCCCCAGAAACCGAAGAATGGAAATTCGCCAAGGTCACGTTTGATTTCCGTGCGAATCGAATACGGCCAGGAATAAACATCAAAGAGCTTCCGGCCATCAGCGGGATACATCGGGCGCGGCGTGAGGGAATAATCCACGCTGGAATACATGTTGAACCACCAGAACAGATTTGCTGCCGCAAACGGGGCTGGCGTCCGGCGTCCGGCGTCTGGGGTTGAGGCGTGGAGCGCGTCCCAGATTTTGGGGGATTGAACGATGCGGTTTGATTGTTTCCAGAACTGGATTTCGGACAGTTCGCGATGGTACCAGCCGTTGCCGACGATGCCGTGCTGCGCCGGCAATTTGCCGGTGAGGTAATTGGACTGTGCGGTGCAGGTGACCGCCGGAAATGCCGGCGCGATTTGCGCCAGCGTGCCGCGCTTCCGGAATTCCGCGATGCGCGGTGTGTGTTCGCCAATGAGCGATTCCGTGAGCCCGACAACGTTGATGACGGCGAGCCGGTTCATCAGGCGCCGGCGCGAATGATTTTTTGCGCCCACGCCGCGCGGCGTTCGCGCAGTTCATGAATCGCTTCAACCACCTTGGGCAGGTTCATTTCATGGACTTCCACGCCCCGGCCGATTTCGCGGAGCAAAGTAATGGTCAGGCCGCCACCGAGATGTTCGCGGAATTCGTTCAGGCCGCCGAGCACCTGCAAATTGCCGTCCGAGGCGACGTTCAGCAATTCGTTGGCAAACAGGTCGAACCCGAGCTGTTCGAGCAGCGTAAGGATGCGTTCGGTGGCTTTGGGGTCGAGCAAACCGGTCCGGCGCGAGTAAATCACATCGAGCGCAATGCCGATGGCGACCGCTTCGCCATGAGAGATTTGGAAGTTGGAAAGTTGTTCCAGCTTGTGCGCCGACCAATGCCCAAAATCCAGTGGACGCGCCGAGCCCAGTTCAAACGGGTCCCCGCCCATGGCGATGTGGTCCAGATGCAATTCGGCACAACGCTGGATCAGCCGTTTCATCGCCGCCGGCTCAAACGCCGCGAGTTTTTCCGCGTCCCGCTCGATTTCCTCAAAGAACGTATGGTCACGGATGCACGCGACCTTCACGGCCTCGACATAGCCGGCGCGTTTATCACGCAGGTCGAGCGTGGCCAGCAGGTTGAAATCATTGATGACGGCGTGCGGCGGTGCGAACGTGCCGATGAAATTCTTTTTGCCGAAGGCGTTGATGCCGTTCTTCACGCCGATGCCGGAATCGGCCTGGCTCAAGGTCGTCGTGGGGATGCGCACGTGGCGGACGCCGCGATGCGCCGTGGCGGCGGCAAAACCGGCGACGTCCAGCAGGGCGCCGCCGCCCACGGCAATCAAATATGAATGGCGGTCGAGGTGATGCCGGTCAATGTGCGAATGGATTTCGGCAACGTGAATGGGGGAATTTTTGGCGCGTTCGCCGCCTTCGATGACCAGTGGCGGACCAACCAGCTTCACGCGGCCGGCATGGGCGGTAAAATAACCCTCAATCCGGCGGGAGAGATCGGGTTGCGCTTGCGCGAGCGATTCGTCGAGGACAACGAGCGCCTTCCGGAGTGCGTTGGCAGTGCCGTCGGCCAGCGCGGTTTTCAGGACAAGATTGGCCGGGGCAAAAACGTCTTCGGTAAAAAAGACGCGTAGTTGCCAGCCGACCTGAATGGAGCGCTGAATGACAGACATGACCGCCAATCTGAAATCTTGGACAACAATTTTCGAGTTTTATTTGAAGCAAAATGGCGGGCCATTGCGTTAGGCCGTCCAAAGGCCCTACGGCGGCATTCCTCCCGCCACGGTTATTTCCCGATCTGTTTGTCTTCGGGAATGCGCATGCAATAGAACGAGCGATAAACAAAGACCAGCGCGACCAGGAAGAAGAATGCGCCGAAGCCGGTTTTCAAACCCTGGTTGGTCATCGTTACCGCGATTTCCGTGGCGAGCAGGCCGAAGAGCGTGGTGAATTTGATGATGGGATTCATCGCGACCGAGCTGGTGTCCTTGAACGGATCGCCCACGGTGTCGCCGACGACGGTCGCGGCGTGCAGCGCGGTGCCCTTTTGTTTCAAATCCACTTCGACAATTTTCTTGGCGTTGTCCCAGGCGCCACCGGCGTTGGCCATGAAGATGGCCTGGAACAAACCGAAGAACGCGATGCCCACGAGATAGCCGATGAAGAAATAGGGATTGAAGAAGGGCAGGGCAAGCGCGAAGGAAAAGACCACAATGAAGATGTTGATCATTCCTTTCTGCGCGTAGATGGTGCAAATCTCGACAACTTTTTTGCTGTCGGCAATGGAGGCTTCGGCCTTGTTAAGGTTGAGATGCTCCTTGATGAACACGACCGCACGATACGCGCCCGTGACGACGGCCTGCGTGCTCGCGCCGGTAAACCAGTAAATCACCGCTCCGCCCATCAACAGGCCGAGAATGATTTCAGGCCGCACGAGGCTCAACATCTCAATCACCTTGCCGTGGGCGACGGTGTTGTTCAGCAACAGGATGATGCCAAAAACCATCGTGGTCGCGCCGACGACAGCCGTGCCGATGAGCACCGGCTTGGCGGTGGCCTTGAACGTGTTGCCCGCGCCGTCCCCCTTTTCCAGTTCGAGCTTGGCGTTGGCAAAGTCGGGTTTGAATCCAAATTCCTTCTCGATTTCCGCGCCGACGTTCGGCACGGCTTCAATCCGGCTGAGTTCATAAACCGACTGTGCGTTGTCAGTGACCGGACCGAAGCTGTCCACGGCAATGATGACCGGCGCCATGGCCAGGAAACCGAAGGCCACGAGGCCGAACGCGAAAATCGGCGCGGCAAACTGGAATTGCGCCGGCATGAGCGCGAGCAGATCGGCGTTTTGCGAAAATAAATAGGCAATAAACATCAATGTCAGGATGACCAGCCCCATCCAGAACGCGCAGAAATTGCCGGCGACGAAGCCGGACAGGATGTTCAATGACGCGCCGCCGTGGCCGGAGGCATTGACCACCTCGCGGACATGCCGGGAGTTGGTGCTGACAAAAATCTTGGTGAATTCCATGATCAACGCGCCGGCGAGGATGCCGCAGGACATGATGCCGGCTAGCGTCCACCAGAGGTTTGGCAGCGGCGCGCCGGTGGCGTCGGTGAAATCACCGAGCAACAGTTTGCTGGCAATGAACGTGACGATGATGGACAGAATGGACGTGAGCCAGACCAGGTCCGTAAGCGGCGATTCCCAGTTGAAATCCTTTTTGCCGGCGTAACGCACGCCGTTGGTGAACCGGTTCACGTAAAACGATGCCAGTGATGTCAGCACCATCAGGCTTTGGATCCCAAAAATCCAGATGATGAGCTTGCCGCACAGCGCGGGCGCCGTCGCCAGGGCCAGGGCCAGAAACGCAATCAACGCCACACTGGTCACGCCGTAGGTTTCAAACCCGTCGGCGGTCGGGCCGACGGAATCTCCCGCATTGTCGCCGGTGCAATCGGCGATGACACCGGGATTTTTGGGGTCGTCTTCCGGCAGATTAAAGACGATTTTCATCAGGTCCGCACCGATATCGGCGATTTTGGTGAAGATGCCGCCGCCAATGCGCAGCGCCGCGGCGCCGAGGGATTCGCCGATGGCAAAGCCGATGAAGCACGGGCCGGCCAGTTCCCGCGGCAGGAACACGAGGATGCCAATCATGCAGAACAATTCGACGCACACGAGCAGCAGGCCGATGCTCATGCCGGATTGCAACGGAATGGAAAGCGTCTTGAGCCCGCTGCCTTTGAGCGCGGCGAAGGCGGCGCGGCTGTTGGCGGTGGTGTTGATGCGAATGCCGAACCACGCCACACCGTAGCTGCCGAGGATGCCCAGCACCGAACAGGCAAGGATGATCACGCCGTTGCCAATCAATTCTACATGGGTCTTGGCGGGATCGTTCCAGGGCAGCCCGATAAAGTAATAAATCATGCACAGTGCGATCAAAATCCAGAGGGCCGCCAGAAATTTGCCCTGTTGCAGCAGGTAGGTTTTACACGTCTCCCAAATGATGTGGGAAACGTTGCCCATCGACGGGTGCACCGGCAACGCGCGCGTCTGGTGGTACTGGAAAAGTCCGAACAACGCGCCGACCACACAGACGGCCAGGCCGAAGAACAGAATGGCATGACCACTCACCGCGCCGCCATGAAACGATACGTCCTGCAACGACGGCAGATTGATGTCCGCGTCCCCGGCCACGGCGTTGGTCGCGCCCGACAACGCCGCCAGCAGCATGGTGATGCGGAAGGGTAATTTGTAACTTCCCATAAGGCCCGGCAGGTTGCCGCAGTCAACTCTCACTATCCAGCATTTTTTGCCAAAAAGTTGTCAAAAAGTGTATAGTCCTGCCCGCGCCGGATGGAGGGCGATGGGATCGCACTTGCCGCCGGGCGGCACGTTTTCCATGCTCGACGCAACGTCTGACGGTCGATTTTCGCCGGGAACCTGTCGCCGGCAGGTTGAAATTACCGGGATCAGCGCCGGCGGTTAAAATTTGTTGAACAAGAATTTCATCATGAAAGTGCCCAAACCTGTGGTTGGTTTTTTTTCATCATCCGTGTGCCTGCTGCTGTTGGGACTGGTCTGCCTGCCCGGTCTCAATCCCGTCCACGCGCAGGAAAATGTCGAAACCAACCGGCACGGCCTGCTGGTCAGGTTCGGTCAGGCCCGGGTGGAACTGGCGGCGGCTACACCGGACGCCTTGCGTTTGAGCGTGGCGTATGATGAACCCCCCCGCTTCATCCCGACCTCTTTTCTGGCCGATCTCCATGATGCCGATTCGGTTGCCTGGCAAGTGATCAAAAAACACGGAATGATCGGTATCCGGACACAAGCCGGTGAGTTATTGATCAATCCCCGAACCGGTGAATGGACGTTGCGGAATGCTGCCGGTGAGGTGTTGATTCCCCGGCATGAGATCGGCGGGCTGAATCAGGCAACTTCCCCTGAAAATACCAACATCCTGATCAGGGTCGGTTGGGACCGGCATCAACCCATCAGTGTTTACGGGTGCGGCAATGGGGTCGGCGCCCTGCAACAATCCAATACCGCGACCGGGCTTTCCAACGGCCGGGCGGTCCTTCCCTATTATTGGTCGGCGGCCGGTTATGCGGTTTTGGCCGTGACGGCGAATGACAACCAGCCCGCCTGCTGGCAGGCGGCGGCCAATGGAGAATACCTTACCTGGACATTTCCGGGCCGGGAGGCGGAACTCTACCTCATGCCGGCCGCTTCGTTAAAGGACGCCGCCGAAGCGGATGCCCGTTTAACCGGACTTGCTCCCGTCCCACCGCGTTGGACGTTTGGCTATCTCCAAAGCCGGTGGGGTTGGAAGAACCGGGCTTATATTGAAGACACGCTTCAGCAATTCCGGGATTTGAAGATTCCCGTGGACGCGTTCATTTACGACTTCGAATGGTACACCACCAATCCCGACTACAAATTGCCAGCGGATGGAGTGGCCGGGTTTGCGGATTTCGGCTGGAACACCAATCTCTTCCCTGATCCGGCCGGCCAGATACAGGCGTACAAAAACCAGGGAGTACATTTTGTCGGCATCCGCAAGCCGCGCCTGGGCAATCGCGATACCCTGGCCATGATCCGGGCGAAGGGTTGGAATCTGCAAATCGAGAATGACGAGAAATACCATCTGCGTGATGTCAATTTCGGCAATCCCGAATTTCGCGAGTGGTACATCGGACAATCCGCCGGTCTGCTCTCGGCCGGGATTGACGGCTGGTGGAATGATGAGGGCGAGTCGACCTTCACCACGTATTATTATTGGAACCTGGCGGAGGCCGGGGCCCTGGCGCGGTACCGGCCCGGTCAACGTTTGTGGACGCTCAATCGCGCCTTTTCCCCCGGGCTGCAGCGGTTGGGTGCGGCGGCCTGGACGGGTGACATTCACAGTTCCTGGAAGGCGCTGGCTGAAACGCCCACCAGTTTGTTGAACTGGAGTCTGGCCGGCATGCCCTATGAAACCTGCGACATTGGCGGTTTTAGCGGAAATCCTTCACCGGAACTGTTGTCCCGCTGGATGGAGGCCGGGGTCTTTTTCCCGATCATGCGCTCCCATTCCGAAATCAGCGCGACACCGCGTTTTCCCTGGCTTTATGGCCCCGACGCTTTGGCGGCCATTCGCCAGGCGATTGAACTTCGCTACCGTCTGATACCATTCTATTACAGCCTGGCGCATGAAACTTTTCAAACGGGCGTTCCTCTGATGCGACCGTTGCTCATGGAGTTTCCCGATGACCCCAAAACCGCCGATTTGTCCGATCAATGGATGATGGGCGGGTCGCTCATGGCCGCGCCGATTCTTCAGCCCGGCGGCAAACGTTCGGTCTATCTTCCCGCCGGTCGCTGGTTTGCCTTCGGTTCCAACCTGCCCCTGAAAGGAAAACGCGCCTTCGAAGTCACGGCCGGGCTTGATGAGATTCCGCTTTATGTCCGGGCCGGTTCCATTTTGCCGTTGGGTCCGGTCATCCAGCACACCGGTCAGCTTCCCGGTGGCCCGCTGGAACTGCAAATTTATCCGGGCCGGGACGCCACATTCACCCTGTTTGAAGACGACGGCGAAACTACGGATTACCTGAAAGGACAGGTTCGCCGCACCACGTTTACCTGGCGGGACAAAACTGGCCGGTTGAGCTGGCAAAGCGAAGGACCATACGCCGGCAGGGATGTTTTTCAAAGCCTGCACGTGGTTCTGTTCGATCCCCGGAAAAAGATCGAAACCCAATGCATCTTGAATGCCGGTGGCACGCTGGATCTCCGGCAATGACGTAGCGGCGTTTCGGGAGCGCGCCGCAAATTTTGCTGCAATCTGCCCGGCTTTCTGCCGAAAGCCGCTACGCGAAGATTTTTTTCACACTCGCTTCGCGCTTGCCGCGGGGCGGCGCATTTTCCATGCTCAACCCAATGTCTGACCGGCCGGTTTCCACTTTGAACAAGCCCGACGCGGCGTTGGAGCTGACGTTGCGTCCATCGCTCTTTTCCGAATTCACCGGCCAGCCCAAGGTGAAGGAACGGCTGGAAATCGCCGTGGCCGCCGCGAAGAAACGCAAGGAACCGCTGGATCACATTTTGCTGAATGGCCCGCCCGGGCTTGGCAAAACCACGCTGGCCAATATCCTGGCCAAAGCCATGGGCGCCAATTTGAAAAGCACCAGCGGCCCGACGATTGAAAAGGCGGGTGACCTGGCCGGGTTGCTGACGAACCTCGAGGAAGGCGACGTGCTGTTCATTGACGAAATCCATCGCCTGCAAAAAACCATCGAGGAATACCTTTACCCGGCGATGGAGGATTTCAAGCTGGACATCATCATCGACCAGGGGCCGAACGCGCGCAGCGTGCGGTTGAATCTGCCGAAGTTCACGCTCATCGGTGCGACCACGCGCAGCGGCCTGCTCACCGCGCCCTTGCTCACGCGCTTTGCTGTGCGTGAACGGCTGGATTATTACGTCGCCGAAGATCTGGACAAAATCATCGTCCGTTCGGCGCGCCTGTTGAAGGTGGAAATTGAACCGGCCGGCGCGCATGAAATCGCCCGGCGCAGCCGCGGTACGCCGCGCATTGCCAACAACCTGCTCCGGCGCGTCCGCGATTACGCGGAGGTCCGGCACGACGGGCGTATCACCGCCGACGTCGCCGACAAGGCGCTGGCCATGCTGGAAATCGACCAGAGTGGTCTCGACGAAATGGACAAGCGCATCCTGGAAGCCGTCATCGTGAAATTCGGCGGCGGGCCGGTGGGTGTTAATTCGCTCGCCGTGGCCGTGGGTGAGGAGCCGGACACGATTGAGGAGGTTTACGAACCGTATCTCATCATGGAAGGCTACTTGAACCGCACGCCGCAGGGCCGCGTGGCGACCGAGTCGAGTTACAAAAAGCTGGGGTTGAAACCGGCCACCGGCGGGCAGTCAAAATTGTTCAATTGAATCCGTGCGGCTCCGGTCGCGCCACCAGCGCCAGCCAACCCACAACGCGGCCAGTATCATGCCCGTCCAGCCGATGAATCTCACCATCCCGGCGATTTCCGTGTCGTATGACAACACATTCCAGCGGGTGAAAATCGTATTCCAATCGTGATCGCCGCCGCCGACCAGCGGCAGCTCTAGCGCCCGTGCGTCTGCCATGTAGCGGGCGATGTTCAGCCAGTTCTCAAAAAACCAGATCACCGAGGCGGCAAACGATATCGCCTGCCGCTGGCGCCAGAAGGAAACCGCCAGCACCGCGGGAAACGTCAGCTGCCCCATGGTGCCGCCGTAGGTTTCCAGCCGGTTGCTGAACAGCCCGACGATCGGATGTCCCGCCTCATGAAACAGCAGATTGGCATGGTCCAGGCCAAAGATGAAACCAGGTTCGCTGGCGAACAAAAACCCCAGGAAGGCCGCCAGCCCGAGAAGAAATCCGACAAGTTTTTATCCGGTGACTTTTCCCCAGAAGCACGGTTCCATGCCTCAGTGTCCGGTAATCTTGTGGTAGTTCGCAAGCAGGGAGATGGGCGCCTGCCTTGCCTTCCGCGCGCACCGAGTCGCAATTCGAAAATCAACAGGCGTCCAGGTCCACCGGCATTAATTCCGTTTGATCACGGATTGCTTAGCCGGAAGAACAGATTCCCGGTTGGCGAGGTAAGGTTCAGATAATTTGTGCCGTTGGAGGTGGTCCAACGGCTATTGACGGAACCGCCGGCAGGCGTGGCCAGATTGGTGTTCGACGTTCAAGGCGCCAGCAATCGGAAAAATTGCGCAGGGAAAGCTGGATTGATGGTGTAAGTGTAGGGGCTTGTGGCACCGGTGATGGTCGTCCACGGACCGGCAACATTAGTGGAGCTTTGCAGCGTTGCGGCGCTGTCGCCCCAGGTTATGACAATCTTTTGACCGGAACCACTCCCACCGCCGCCGGAAAGAGCGATGGCGAGTATGTCTGAACCGGCAGCCACGTTGACTACAATGGGCTGGCTGACGCCCAAGCCGCAAAGATTGTTCATCGTGACCTGGTATTGCCCCGAATCGGCGACACTGGCCGGATTGATGGTGAGAATGTTCGTGCCCGACCCCGAGATGCGTCCGCCGTCCGCCAGATTGACGCCATCCTTGGACCATTGGTAAGCGATGGGTGGTGCGCCGGCGGCCAGGACAGATAATTGCACTTTTTGCCCGATCAATGAAGCTTGGATGGTCGGTTGCTCCAGTACAACAGGGTCATCCTGGTAGAGGATTTCATAGGTATAGTTGGTTGCGGGCAGGCTGCTGTTGTCTTGTCCGCCAAACAGTACAATCGCGTTCCGATCGACATCGAAAACCATGGAAGGATATAATTGTAAAGTGACCCCAAGGGTGGGTGTGGGCGGATCGGCCTGCCAATCAGCGCCATCCCAGCGCCACACGAACCGGTAGCCGTACGGGTAAGGCGTATAACTGGATGAAAGTATCCCATCGATAATCCCGAACACTTCACCATAGAGCACCGTTTCATGGCGGAAAGAGTCGTAGACCGCCCCATCAATCGCGCTGGCGCCGGCCATCACCTGGCCCGACTGGGGCTTTTCATGCCAGGCCGTACCGTCCCACTCCCATACCGCTGCCGCGGTATACGGCAAAGGATAGGCCTGCGAATTGGCGCCCAGCAACACCGACACATTCCGGTAACCATCATACGCCATGACCGTGGGTGTGGTCGCGACGGGTGTCGGCGGGGCCGGTGTCTTTTGCACCCAATTCGTGCCCTTGAAGGCCCACAATTCACTGACCCGGCCGGTGCTGCTGATGCCCCCGAAGATCAACATCTCGTTGTTGCCAATATCGTAACAGGCGCCAAATGGACCCGGCTGCGTCCAATCCGGAGTGTTCGGAGTAATGATCGGTTGCCAGTTTGTCCCATCCCACGTCCACGTATCGAGGGTGATATGCATTTGCAGGTTCGTGTAGATCTGGCCGCCAAAAAGGACCGCTTTGCGCAGTGACCAGTCATACACCATCTGCGCCTGTGAACGCGCCGGTGGCGATGTGGCTGGAAATCTCTGCGTCCAATTCGTTCCGTCGAATTCCCACGTGTCATTCAGCACCGGCGAGCCGCTCTGGGCATTTATCTGTCCGCCGAACAACACCGTGACACCCCGGAACGGATCATTGGCCATGGCCGCTTGATAGCGGGACGAGGGCCCATTCGTTGCCACCAACACCCACGGCGGATTGGGCTTTACCCGCATGGTAAACGGGGAATTGGTCACCGGCCCGCAATCGTCGGAGATTACCAGCGTGTAAGTTCCGTCATCCTGATATTTCACGTCGCTGAAGTGCAGCGACAGCGTCGTTCCGCCACCGAATTGCGAAGTGATGTTGGTGGTGATCCCGGAACCGGCGCTCAGGTCCACGGGAAGGCCGTTGCGATACCATTGTCCGGTCAGTTCCCCTTTGCCCTGGGCCGTGGCTGACAAGGTATTCGATTGGCAGAGGATGGCGGTATTCGTGGGCGAGGGCGGCGCATACTCCCACACCCCCACCGAAACCGGCACGGATTGACTGATGGTCGAGCTGCCTCCGATCGTCAGTTTCAGGCTGTAAAGCCCGGATTGGTTCGTTGTGGCGTAAGGAAAAATCAGGGTCGAATTGGTTTGGCCTGCGATGGGATTTCCGTTGAACAACCATTGATAGGTTGCCGGAAGGGGAGACGGGATGACGCTGAGCGCATTGCTCTCCCCCGGACACATTGCCAGCGGGTTGGGGGTCACAAACGAAAAGGCCACCGGCGCAGAAGTCACACCGGACGCAATCACTTTAAACTCGTAAGTTTTTGGCAGAAGGCCCGCCGGCAATGCGAATTCGGTCGTTTCAATCGCTCCGCCGGTCTGCACACCCGTACTGCTCCAATTAAAGGTGCGGCCGTAGTCGATATGTCCGTTGTCGGTATCAATAAACTCCACCAGTGGAAAGTCGCTGTCCATTTGCTCGTCATCGCCATAGGCGGCGCCGGCGGAAAGACCGTTTAATCCCGTGCCGGTGAGCGTGTAGGTTCCATCCGGATTCGAAGCGATGTTGTTAATAACCGGTTGCTTGCCCAACGTTTGTTGGGTGCCATCCAAGGGGACGTAGACGTACAGGTTGGCCCCGGACGAAAGACCGTTGTTCTCGACCGAATCGCAGTAGAGCACGCTGCCGTCAGGCAGCGCGAGCATGCTCGTTTGATACGGTTGAACACCGTCAGTCAGTCCGGTCGGGCCGTTGACCTGTGTGAAACTGCCGACCGGGCCATTGGTGTAGTCATACTCCCAAAAACTGACAAAACTGGAATAGCTGACATTGGTATTGGGCCCCGTAGGCGCCGCGGTCAACGCACAAAGAATTTTGCCGTTCGGCATCATCGCCGCCGGAACATCGGCCGACACCAGATTGTTGCTCATGTCCGGTCCGGGCGTCCAACTGCCATTGCCCAAACCGCCCGAAGGGGTGTAGAGGACAGTGTGTCCGCTGCCGCCCAGAAAGAATCCTTTTCCATTGGGCAACATGAAGGCCGGCCCCGTTTCCGTGCCGGTTGCGCTGTAGAGCGCAACCGGGACCGGTGCGTCGACGACCCAATTGGTCATCGACGGGATGTAACGCAATGCAATGGTACTGTTCGGAATGACAGTCAGAATGCTGCCGTCGGGCAGCTTGAGCCAGGTGGCTTCGTCCAGGCTGTTGGGGCCGGGAACCGTCGGACCATTCGTCCACAAATTGGCGGAGGGATTATAAATCAGCATTTGTCCGCTGGCATTGCCACCGACCGGGAAGATCAACACATTGCCATCCGGGAGCATCATGGATTCCGAGTCGTAAAAACCCTGAAGTCCGCCGTTTAAACTCGACAGGATCTCGGGTGAGAGGTTCGCAGGGTTCAACAATGCGGCGGGAGGATTGACCGGTGTCCAGGTGTCAGTCTGAGGATTATAGATCTCCGCGCTGGCAAAGCCGGAACCATATTCGCCCCCGGCTACAAAAAGTCGCCCGTCACGAACAATTTGTGACGAATAGAAACGCCGCGTATCGTGCATCGGGGCAATGCTGCTCCAGGTACCATTGACATAATGGCCGTTGGCATCCGGGGTCAGGCGATACCAGACAAATCCAAAATTGCTTGAGTCCCCATCCGGATTATTGGCGCACAAGACGGTTCCATCCGGCAGCAGAATCATGTTCCCCACCGCGGCCGTCGCCTTGTTGGCCAGGGTCAACCAGTTCCCGTCTGCGCCGGCCCGGCCAGCCGCCAGCATGATCGCCAGCCCCATCGTCAACATGCCCGCCCACTTCCGGCCGGCATGCCATCTTGCATGTTGCACATTCATGATCTTGTTCCTTCAAGTTCTGCAGCGGAGTCTGATCCCGCCGCCACGACCTGTGGAAACACTGGGTGTCATCCTTGCTAATTTTTAACTGTAGCTATCATGATAAATTTGGTCTTGCCTGTCTGTATGCCGTTCGGCATATACCATCCGCAGTCAGGAAGCTGTAGAAGAGGCGCCCATGACCCATCCGCTGACGCACGAGGACTACGCACGATTGCTGGCGTGCATCGAGGGTATTTACCGATGCCGCCGGCTCGCAGAGTTTCCCAAGCACGCATTGTCGGAGTTGCGAAAGCTGGTAGAATGCGAAATGGCCTGCTACGCTGAAGCGGATTTTGCGCGGCAACGCCTCCTGAACGTCTTCGATCCACCACTGCCTTTCGATCCGCCGAAAGAATGGCTCCAATTTGCCGCGGATCATCCGGTGTTGAATTACTTCAAATCCTCCGGCGACGGACAGGCACTAAAAATTTCCGATTTCGTGGATCTGCGGGAATATCATCAACTCGAGGTTTATCGGAAGATTTTTCAAGACGTCGGAGTGGAGGATCAACTCGGCTTCGGCGTGCAGGTGGACAACCATTTCGTGCTCGGATTCTGCTTTTCCCGCGGAGAACGTTCGTTCACGGAACGGAACCGGACTTTGCTCAACCTCGTCCGTCCGCACGTCATCCAGGCTTACCTGCATCTTGAAGAACTCGCCGGCCACGAACAGCTCCAGCGCGACCTCCAGACCGCCCTGCGCGAGAACGGCCTGGGCGTCATCATCTTGAACAATGCGCGCTCCGTGGTCCACGCCACGCCTGGTGCCTTTGAAAAACTGACCGGTTACCTCCCGATACCTGACGGCCAACAGAAGTTGCCCGAAACACTCTCCCGCTGGGCGTTCGGCGAAAACGGCGATCAGAACGGCGAACCGTTCGTGGTCAACCGTGAACCAGCCCGGCTCATCATCCGTCGCGTGCGGCAAAGCAACCGGTTGCTGCTGTTATTAAGCGAGGAGAACAGCGCCGCCGCCGCCGAACGGCTGGCCCGCTACCAGCTCACCCCGCGCGAAACGGAAGTGCTGCGCTGGATTGCCGCTGGCAAATCCAACGCCGAAATTGGTGCCATCCTCGGCGTGACGACGGGCACAGCGAAGATTCACGTGGAACGGATTCTCACCAAGCTGGGCGTGGAGAACCGCACCGCTGCCGCTGCCCTCTTGCGCCAGTTTGGCATCTGACCGGTTCCCGCCGGCAGCCATCAGCACGGCATCATCCGATTCGCCGCGCCGTTGGCTGCGATACCCGATTACGATTAACAGATCACGGATTGCTCAGCCGGAAGAACAGATTCCCGGTTGGCGAGGTAAGGCTCAGGGAATTTGTGCCGTTGGAGGTGGTCCAACGGCTATTGACGGACCAGCCGAGAGGTGTGGCCAGGTTGCCGTTCTGTTGCAAGCTCCAGCCCGACACGTTCTGCCAATAAATCGTCACGGTGTTGCCCGAATGACTGATATGAAGTGTCGGCGCGCCGGGGGTTTGGACGACCGAAATCAGCGCCCAGAATCCCCCCGTGAGCGAATAATTGCCGCCGGTCATCGGCCCGCCGGCGTCGTGCTGGCCAATGGTGCCGCTGACGGTATAAGTCCCGCCAGTGCTGGTGCCGCCACCACCGGCAACTTTATGCCAGTCGATCGAATATTGCTGCGCCCATGCCGGGAGGCAGAAGCCAGACACCAGCAGGCAGAACAGAATGAGTTTTTTCATAATCTTCTCAATCTTCTCAATTCTTGTCGCTAAGTAATTTTACCATTTGTTCCGGATTATCCAACCGGTTTTCCAACAATTCGGTTTGCGGTGGTGCCTGACACACACCTGTCATAATCATTTCTAAAATTGATTTGCGGGTAGAAGTGTCTGGCTTCCTTCGTGTGGTTCCGGTTTTTCCTTCCGCTCTGCGTTGAGTCCGTGTTGAATCTCCTGCCGTTGGAAGGTTTCCAATCGAAATGGCCTGTCAAAATATCATCAACCCCGCCGTCTCGGGCAACCTGGGTTATCGGGTTCCACCGCCATGACCCGTGCGCCGTCCAGCGGGTCCCGGAATCGCCCCAGCTTTACGTTGATCGAATTGCTGGTCGTCATCGCCGTCATTGCCATCCTCGCGGCCATCCTGCTTCCCGCCCTGGCGGCCGCGAAACAGCGCGCGCAGCGGATTGCCTGCGTTTCCAATCTCCGGCAAATCGGCGTCGCGTTTGCCCTGTGCCTCGGCAATAACAATGACCGTTTTCCTGACCGGCGCGATCTGAAGTCCAGCCTGCCGGGCGGTTATCATCCCTGGGCCACCTGGCCTCCCTCCGATCCGCGCGGCGGCTGGGCGGCGGTGGTGCTGGAGCCCTTCGGCACGGCCGATTCCATCTGGTCCTGTCCGGCGTCGATCAATGCCCGGGCCGGAAACATTGTGCAATCCATGCAGGCGTATTCCACCAATGCCAATGAGCCCCTGGCGCGCTATTGGCTCTGGCGTTTTGACCGGCCGGACGATCCGGTGGGGCTCGAGGATTTTTGGGGCAAGACCACCGCCCAGGCGGTCTCCGATCTGCGGTCCACCAACGATCCGACCGTCGGCTTCATCATTGGCCCCAGTGCCGTTGAGCTGACGGTGGACCCTTATTTTCCCAAGACCGTTCCGACCGTGCCCCCCGGGATGTCGGGCCGCACCATACACGCCGGCGGTCGCAACCGCCTGTTCATGGACAGCCATATCGATTTTACCAAGGACGTGCGAACGCCCTTGCAATAATTGCCGCAACCGGCAGGCGCCGGGGGCGTTGAGCGGCAAAGGTTGGTGTTCGCGCTGCAATTTGCTTTCACTCCGCGCCGGATTCGTGTTTCATCTGTGGCCGTTTGAACGATGCCCAAACGTACTGACATTCATTCCGTCCTCATCATCGGCGCCGGCCCGATCATCATCGGCCAGGCGTGCGAGTTCGATTATTCCGGCACCCAGGCCTGCAAGGCGCTTCGCGAGGAAGGCTACCGCGTCATCCTCATCAACTCCAACCCGGCCACCATCATGACCGACCCGGAGTTCGCCGACCGCACCTATATCGAGCCCATCACCCCGGAATGCGTCGAAAAAATCATCGTGCGCGAGAAAGAAGAGATACGCAAAATGGGCGTTCCCCAGAACCCGGATGCCGGAACCGAGACCCCGCACAAGCTTGTCTTGTTGCCGACGCTCGGCGGCCAGACGGCGCTCAACACCGCCATGGCCTTGCACCGCTCCGGCGTGCTGGAAAAACACGGCATCGAAATGATCGGCGCCAAGGCTGAGGCCATCCACAAGGGCGAAGACCGCCTCGCCTTCAAGGAATTGATGCTCTCCATCGGGCTCGACGTGCCGATTTCCGGCGTGGCCCATGACATGACCGAAGCCCGCGCCATCGCGGACAGGATTGGCCGGCTTCCTTTGATCATCCGCCCCGCGTTCACGCTCGGTGGCACCGGCGGCGGCATCGCCTACAACCGCGACGAATTCGAGGAACTCGCCAAACGCGGCATGGACCTCTCGCCGGTCTCGGAAATTCTCATCGAGGAATCCCTGCTCGGCTGGAAGGAATACGAAATGGAGGTCATGCGCGACAAGGCCGACAATTGCGTCATCATCTGCTCCATCGAAAATTTCGACCCGATGGGCGTGCACACCGGCGATTCCATCACCGTCGCGCCCATCCAGACGCTGACGGACAAGGAATTTCAGATCATGCGCGACCAGAGTTTTGCCGTGATCCGCGCGGTGGGCGTGGAAACCGGCGGCTCGAACATCCAGTTCGGCGTCAACCCGGACACCGGCCGCATGGTCATTATCGAAATGAACCCGCGCGTCAGCCGCAGCTCGGCGCTGGCGTCCAAGGCCACCGGCTTTCCCATCGCCAAAATCGCCGCCAAACTCGCCGTCGGCTACCTGCTCGACGAACTCAGGAACGACATCACGCGCGAAACCCCGGCGAGCTTCGAGCCGAGCATCGATTACGTCGTCACCAAGATCCCGCGGTTCGCATTCGAGAAATTCGCGCAAGCCGACCCGACGCTGACGACGCAGATGAAGAGCGTGGGCGAAGCGATGGCCATAGGCCGGACATTCAAGGAAAGCCTGCAAAAATGCCTGCGCTCGCTGGAGATTGGCCGGAGTGGTCTGGGTGGCGACGGCAAACCCTGGCGCATCGGCACGGAAGTCTATGGCGACCGCGACATCCTGCCCAAGGACGTCATTAGCCGCAAATTGAGCGTGCCCAACGCCGAACGTATTTTCTTCATCCGGCACGCCCTCCGCGCCGGCTTCACCATCGACGAAATTTTCAACCTCACCAAAATCGACCGCTGGTTCCTGGTGCAGATCAAAGAGATTGTCGATTTCGAGGAAGAGTTGGCTAAGGTAAAAAAATAGCCAGGTAGGGCGCGTCACGCGCCGGTGGGGCGAGCGTCCTCGCGAGCCGTCTTGAAATGCCAATTTGGCATTTCAAAGAACCGGTCACAATTTGTGACCGGTTCGGGTTAAGGTCACAATTTGTGATCTTGAAGGTGGTCACAGACTGTGACCACCTCTGGGTGAAAGGCCTGAAATGGACGGGCAAATGAGTTTGGTTCCGGTGGAACGAATTGAGCGGGCAATCCTTTCCATTCGCGGCGAGAAGGTGATGCTCGATAGCGATTTGGCCGAGCTTTACGGTGTTCCCACCAAAGTTCTCAATCAAGCGGTCAAACGCAATCTGAACCGTTTTCCGCCTGATTTCATGTTCCAACTCATCGCTGGGGAGTGGGAATCTTTAAGGTCACAATTTGTGACCTTAAAGCGCGGGGAGCATCGGAAGTATTTGCCCTACGCTTTCACCGAGCACGGTGCGTTGATGCTGGCTAACGTGTTGAACAGCGAACGGGCTACCCAGACCAGCGTCATGGTGGTGCGCGCGTTCGTGCGGCTGCGGCAAATGCTGGCCTCCAATGCCGAACTGGCCCGCAAACTGGATGCCATGGAAAAGAAATACGACCGGCAGTTCAAAGTTGTCTTCGATGCCATCCGGCAGCTAATGTCACCGCCGGAACCCAAACGACGGGAAATCGGGTTCCATGTGAAATGTGACGAGGACAAACCCAAGGCCAGAAGGCGCTGAACCGCAGCCAACTTCATTCCGCACTCCGCAATCCGAATTCCGCATTAGAATGGTTGTGGATTTTGAAGAAGGGCTAGCAGCGGCGAAGAATTGAGTTGGATTAGAATCAGTCTGGTAAATCGTTTGAACCGTGGAATTTCAGCCGCTTGATTTCCAATTGCGTTGAATTCGGGACTTGTTCAATCAAGAAAACAAGTCTTTTGAGTTTCTTTCGATTTGTTGCAAACCAGTTTGTCAGCGTGCTAACCTTCGGCCGTAGTCGATTCGGCGGCGGAGTTACGATTCCACCACTGGCTAACAGACCTTGACTGTACTGCTCGCTGACTACTTCAGCCAACATGCCCGCCGCTAAATCGGGGATTGAGGCCAAGTCCTCAAGTTGATATGAGCCGTTATCGGATTTGGTAGTTCCACATCGAAGATGCCCCAAGTTGTGGTTTACGTAATGGCTTGAAACATTTCCCAGAATTTTGGTTAATTCCCGCAGGCGAGATTCATTGGCAGCGATGTCATCCTCATCCGTAATCCACAAAATATTTTGGCCAGGCTGAGAGAAGCCAGCAGTAAAAAAACTCACGAAGTGAACGACTCTCAACATTTTCTCAAAAGTGTGTTCCGGCCAATGACGGTATGGCGCTAGTTCTGGATTCTGCCAATTGATGCGTTCGCTATTTCCAAAAAGAGTTCTGACGTTTTTACGAACTAAAATTGTAATTGAAAGGCCGACAATATTATCAGCAGCGTCAAGGAATTGTTCCAAGGCGCGTGCTTTGTTCCCGTCTTTCAAAGATTTGAATGCCATTATTCCGCCATTTGGCAGGCATTTCTGCCGCCATAGTTTTCGTTTTTGCTCCCACTCATTGCATTTTTCTAAATCTGCAATGAGGAATGATAGGCTTTCGAAATTAGCGGTCGCATGTTGGCCACTATAGTCAGAAACCACGAGCAAGGTGTGCCCTTCATGAAGGTCAGGTAACGTATGCTTCTCCTTCACCTCAATTCTGCACAGCAGGTCGCTCAGGCTGCTCATCGCGCCCTCTGGATTATTTTGCGGTCTCCAAGCTTTTGTGTCCATGCTTCCGTTTTCCCTGCGTTACTTTGTCACTGGCTGATAATCCTGCCACAGCCATTCAAGGGCTTCAGGCAACGTTTGTTGTTTCACCCGGCCGTCCACGTGCCCGGCGTTGCGGGCGAAAATAAACTGGTAATGATAGCCCTTGGCCGCCAGCACGCGGGCCATGTTTTCATTCGCCACGACCCAATCATGCATGTTGTCGCGCAGGACGTTCGGATTGAGAAGGTCCCGGTCGCCGACTTCCATCCAGATTCGCAACGGCTTGACCGGGCTGTTCGGGATAAGGTGTTCGTGAAATTCCCAGGCGCCATGCGGGGTCTCTGCATTCGGCGGCCATTGCTGGTTCACATAGGTGCCAGAGTAAGTTAGCACACGATGATAAAGCTCCGGGTGGTACCATGCCATGATCAAGGCGCATGAGCCACCGGAACTGCCGCCTATTGTCGCCCGGCCGTCCGGGTCTTTGGTCAACATCACGTGACATTGTTTTTCCACGAGCGGCAACACCTCCTGCTCGACGAATTCCGCGTACAGGCCGGACATGGTGTCGTATTCCAAACCGCGTTCGCTGCCCTGGGCGTCGCCGCTGCCATTGCCGATGGAGATGGCAATCATCACCGGCACTTTGTCTTCGGCAATCAGATTGTCCAAAGCGGTAAACAACGTGTGGTCGGGTCCATCCGCCCCGACAATGAAGGGCGCGACCGTGCCGGGAACGTATTGTTTGGGGACATAAACCGCCACGTGACGGGTGTAAGGCGCCGGGTGGCTGGTGGTGACCACCAGTTTGGCGGGGTCGGTGGGGTCCACTGTGCCAAAAGTGCCCCGCTCGCGCGCGATGCCGGGGTAAATTTTACTGTCCGCCGAATTCATGGTGAAATGATAGACCGTCCCCAGTGGCACATTTGTCTGCATAATCATTTCCGGCGCGCGGTTATGAGTCGGGCCGATGATGAAGTTGCCGTCGGCATTCGCCGGCGGAACAGAACCGTCGGGCAATTCCGTGGCCGTGACATATCCGGGTGTGTGCGGATCGTGGGTGGGGGGCGTGGAACGGGCCGGTTGGTTGGTGGTGGATTGGGCCGGCAAATTCAACGTCGCGCACAGCAACGCGGCACTCCATATCATTCTGGCAATCTTCATTTGTGTGCTTTCCTGAGTTGGGTGGTCAATTTTGCAACTTTCGATGGGGAGCGCCTGTCCCGCCCTGCGGTGATCCTCGCGAGCCGGCTCGTCAGTAGCCTCGCCCCACCAATTTACTCATATTTCCAGTTCCGCGATTTTCCTTTGGCCATCAGTTTGACGGCGGCCTGGATGCGTTTGGCGCGCGTCTCTTCGCGTTTGGCTTCGGTAATCCACTCGACGTATTCCCGTTTGTGACTGGGACTGAAATCCGCGAACGCGGCCAGCGCCTTCTTGTTCTGCTTCAGCGCGGTCAGAAAGTAATCCGGCACGACGACTGGTTTTTTCGGCTTCGGTTTGGGACGCGGAATCTTGATTCCGGCTTCATTGAGTTCGATGGCTTTCTTGATGTAGCCGGTGAGAGTTTTGTCGCCGGGCAATTCGGAAATGGAAGTGAGACGACGAAGCTTCGTCTTCTGGTCTTCGTTCAGGAACAACCGGCCCTTCCAAAAAATGAGTGCGCAATGCCGTTTGAACGCCGGCATGGTAATCAAATTCCCTTTATGCGCGAAAAACGGCACACGCCATTTCATGGTTTCCTGCACGTCCGGGCACGCGGCATGGACGAGCTTGCGTATGCGATTAAGAATCGGCCGGGCGAATTCGCCAGCCCTGGCGATATAGGCGTCAACACGCGGGTCTTTTTTTGGCATGGGCAAAGGATAAAAAGACCGTGGCAGTTATCAACCCCGCTTTATTCGAACGCCCATGCCCATCTCATCATTCACTTTCCCGTGATACGTTTGGGAATCCCAACGGGATTCCATCCGTCAGCCCAGGGTTGGCGTGGTTCGGACCGGACGGACCGCGCTACCCTGGGAGGCCATTACCCGATTTATCAACTCTGAAAGAGTTGTATCAAGCCCGCCATCGTGTAGATCCAACTCTTTCAGAGTTGTTCACAATTGTCATCCGCCACCCGGCGTAGCCCGATTTCATCGGCCAACACCGGGCTGCATGATACAACTCCGTTGGAGTTAAACGGGGTCGTAACCGGAAAATAGGTGTATCGGTGCGACCGATTTGCTGCGACCATGGCGATAGGTTGCCAATCATGCACATTTCATCCGCCATTTTTGACTGCAGTGCGCCGGACCTGGATTCGTGTCCGGACGAGTCGCTGCCTGAATTCGCCTTCATCGGCCGGTCCAACGTCGGCAAATCGTCGTTGTTGAACACCTTGGCTGGCAAAGACGGTCTGGCCCGGGTCTCGACCACGCCGGGTTTCACCAAGCTCATCAACATTTTCACGATGAACAAAACGTGGCGGCTGGTGGATCTGCCAGGCTACGGTTTCGCCGAAGGCGCGAAGAAGGACAGTGCGCGGTTCAATCACGCGGTGTCCCATTACCTCAAGGAACGAACCAACCTGTGCCTGGTCTTTGCGCTGATTGATTCCGGGCTCGAACCGCAGGAAATGGATGTCGAGTTCGTTGAATGGCTCGCCCGCAATGCCGTCCCCTTCGTTCTCGTCTTCACCAAGATCGACAAGGTGACGTCCGCCACGGTGCAGGCGAACATCGCGGCGTTCACGGCGCGCATCGCGGCCGGGTTCGAGAAACTGCCGGCGATTTTTACCTGTTCGGCCACGACGGAACACGGCCGGCAGGAGTTGCTCGGGGTGATTGACGAGCAAATGACGGCGATACAGGCCGGGTTGGGACAAACGACGGTCTCTCCCGACGGTTTACCGGATCCTGCCGGGGAGGTGCCGAAAACCTCCAAACGGCGGCCCGATCGCTCGCGCCCCTGGTGAGGGAAGCTGGCGGCGGGCGAGGAGATTGACATCGAACCGGGCGGCTGGATTTACACGGATCGTACGGGCAGATGCAGGCGACGTCCCGAAATGCGGACGGAATTTGAACCGAACCGGCATCACGTCGAAATTCCCATCACGCCACACCAGGGATCAATGCGAATTGCGTTTGCGGCCAGGGGTGTATCGGCGGCATAGCGGCGCCAGAGCCAGGCGGCCACCACCGAATTCCGGGCCTGAATCAGCCCGGCAGCTTCCTTGTCCAGCGCCTGTGGAAACGTCGCGTACAGTTCGCCAATCCCGATCGGCTCGATTTTTTCAATTTCTTCGTCCGATGATTCAACCGAATCGGAGTCGTCTGTTTCCGGTTCGTCCGCGGGTTCTGCCGGGGGCGCCGGCGGGCTGAGAACGCTTAATATGAATAGGAATTTCCTGTCCGACGACCAATTCAAACCGGAGCGGACGTCTTCCGGCACGTCCGATTGCAGGGTGCCGGCGCTGAAGCTCAACTTTCCCGGGCGCACGACCTGGTCCACGTCCACCCAATAACCCTGTTCGAAGTCATCCACCGACGTTGATTCCAGTTGCGATTCCGCCTGTTTCAGGATTTCCGGCCAGTTCAGCGGCGCACCGCCCGATTCCGTGAACAATTGATCGACGAATTGGGCGGCGGTGATCTTGCGGAAGGTGACTTCCACCGGATTTTCTCCTTCCGGCGTCGCGCGCAACCAGGTTTCGAACCGGCCTTGTGCCTCGTCCGGTGAGTCGCCGAGCACGACCAGGCTCGCGCAGGCATCCCAGTTTTGAATCGAGTCGGCCATGCCATAGCGACCCATGGTTGGACGCACCTGGGACCGGGTGGTGACGGCGGTAAAAAGATACGCGTTCATGCCAATGTCGTTTTGTCGGCGCGAAATTGAAGCACTCCCATTCCCGGGGCAAGCGACAAAAATTACCCGTTTTCTTCGTGTGACGCTCCAGCTTCGCCCTCAAAGAGGAATTGTCCGGAACGGCGGATTTCGTTAAGATGCCACCGTGCGCCCTTTCCGTCAGCAGCTTGCCATTTGCGTCGCCGGCCTGGCCCTGCTGATTTCACCGGTTCGGCCGGCGATTGCCGCCGAACCAACCGTCGAGCAATGGGGTATTTTTGAAATTTCGCTGACTGGTCCGACCAACGGCAACCCGTTCCTGGACGTCCAGTTTTCCGGCCGATTCCAGCTCGGCGACACCAATATCACGGCCGATGGGTTTTACGACGGCGCCGGCGTTTATCGGGTCCGCTTCATGCCGGAGCAGCCCGGCCGCTGGCAATATGCGACGCATAGCAATGTCCCGGAACTCGATGGCCACACCGGCGAGTTCACCGTCACGCCGCCATCGGCGAACCATCACGGGCCGGTAAGAGTTTGTTACACGTATCACTTTGCCTACGCCGACGGCACGCCGTATTGGCCGATCGGCACGACCGCCTACAACTGGTGGCACATGGCAGAGCCATTGGAAGCGGAAACGCTGGCAACGCTGGCGGACTCGCCGTTCAACAAAATTCGCATGTGCGTCTTCCCCAAACATGAACCCGGCCAGACCAACGAACTGGCGTTGTATCCGTTCGAAGGAACACCGCCGAAAGGCTGGGATTTTTCCCGGTTCAATCCGGCTTTCTTTCAACATCTGGAACAGCGTGTTGGCGACCTGCGCGACCTGGGCATCGAAGCCGACGTGATTCTATTTGATCCTTACGACAAGGGCCGGTGGGGATTCGACCGGATGCCACCGGCCGTGGACGACCGTTATGTGCGTTACCTCGTGAGCCGGCTGGCGGCGTACCGCAACGTCTGGTGGTCACTGTCCAACGAATATGATTTCAACAAAAACAAGACCGAAGCCGATTGGGACCGGTTGTTTCAGGTGGTGGCAGCGGCGGACCCATATGGACATTTGCGCTCCATCCACAATGGATTCCTCATTTACAACAACGCGCAGCCGTGGGTCACGCACGCGAGCATCCAGAACGGCTCGGCGGTGGAGGACCCCGGGCGCGCCGAATTGTACCGTGACGTCTGGCGCAAGCCGGTCATTTACGACGAGATCAAGTACGAAGGCAACATCTCGAAACGGTGGGGCAACCTGTCGGCGCAGGAACTGGTGTTCCGTTTCTGGAACGCCACGGTCGCGGGCACCTACGCCACGCACGGCGAAACTCTCACCAACGCGTCGGGCCGGCTCTGGACTTCGGACGGAGGCCAGCTTTACGGCCAGAGTCCCGCGCGGCTGGCGTTTCTGCGCCGCGTACTGGCCGACAGTCCGGCCGCCGGCATTGATCCGATTGACAAATGGCAGGAAGTGAACCTCGGGGGCCAGCCGGGTGAATATTATCTGCTCTATTTCGGCAAGGACCCACCGGCCCACTGGCGGTTTGAACTGCCTAAATTCGGGCTCGCGGACGGCATGAAATTCAAAGTGGACGTGCTCGATACGTGGAACATGACCGTAACCCCGGTGGATGGCGTCTTCACGGTCCGTAAAAAAGACGACTACACTTTTGCCGACGAGCAGGGCCGGGACATCCCGCTGCCGGGCCGGCAGTGGATGGCGTTGCGGATCCAACGGGTGCATTAGCCGGCACGTCCGCTTCGATCCCGCACATCCGGTCGCGCAACCGGTTCTTGAGTTTCCGCCCGTTCAATCTAACTTCTAACGCTTCATGTTGACTCTTTCCGGCATCAGCAAGGCGTACGGCGGGCGGGTGTTGTTCGACGACGTCGCATTGCAGGTGAATCGCCAGGACCGCATCGGGTTGGTCGGTCCGAACGGCGCGGGGAAGACCACGCTCTTTTCCATCGTCCTGGGCACGGAATCGCCGGATGAAGGCAAATTGAGCCGTGAACGCGGCGTCACGGTCGGTTACCTGCCGCAGGAAAGCGCGCCGGCCGGCGATGAAACCGTCGTCGAACTGGCCACGTCCATCACGCCTGAATTCGTGAAGCTGCGCCGCATCATCAAGGCCTGGGAGGCGGACCACCCCGTCGCGGCGCTGCATCCGGATGAAATCCACGACAACGTGCACGACCGGTTCAACGAACTGGGCGGTTACCAGCTCGAGGCGAAGGCCAAGCAGATTCTCGCCGGCCTGGGTTTTCGCGAGGCCGACTTCGAACGGCGCGCGCGTGAAATGAGCGGCGGCTGGGTGATGCGCGCGCATCTGGCGCGATTGCTCGTGCAGGAACCGGACCTGTTGATGCTGGACGAACCGACCAACCATCTCGACCTTGAAGCGCTGCTCTGGTTCCAGGGGTATCTGCAAAATTATCCGGGCGCGATCCTGGTCATCTCGCACGACCGCGAATTTCTCAACCGGCTCGTCGGCAGCATCGTCGAAATTCGCCAGAGCAAATTGCTTCGTTACCACGGCAACTACGATGAATTCCTCGACCAGCGCGCCGCGTACGAGGTGCAGCTCCTCGCCGCCTACAAAAATCAGCAGCGCGAAATCGGCCAACTCATGGAATTCGTCAACCGGTTCCGCGCCAAGGCGTCCAAGGCCACGCAGGCGCAAAGCAAACTCAAGCAGGTTGAGCGCATGGACAAAATCGCCGCACCCACGAATGACGAGCGGAAAATCGGCTTCAGTTTCCCGCAACCCCAACGCAGCGGGCAGAAGGTCGTCACGCTCGAAAACATCCATCAGGCTTACGGCGACAAGACGGTTTATCGCGGCATGGAGTTCAAGGCCGAGCGCGGGCAACGCATTGTCCTGGTCGGTCCGAACGGCGCCGGCAAGTCCACGCTGTTGAAAATCCTCGCCGGGGTGGTCGTTCCGCAAAGCGGCACGCGGACACTGGGCCACAACGTCAAGGCCGGCTATTATTCGCAAAACCGCGTCGAGATGTTGAACCCCGGCCACACCGTGCTCGAGGAGGCGCTCAACACGCCGCAGCGCGTCACCGAGCAGTTCATCCGCACGTTGCTGGGCTGTTTCCTGTTTCAGGGCGACGACGTCTTCAAGCCGGTTAGTGTGTTGAGTGGTGGCGAAAAGAGCCGGCTGGCGCTCGTGAAATTGCTGCTCGACCCGCCGAACCTGCTGTTGATGGACGAACCCACCACGCACCTTGATATGGCGAGCATCGATGCCCTGGCCTACGCGTTGGACCAGTTTCAAGGCACGCTCGTCCTCATCAGCCACGACGTGTACTTCATCCGCGCGCTGGCGAACCACGTGGTCCACGTGAATGCCGGCCGGCTCACCCATTACCCCGGCGGTTACCAGTATTATCTCGATAAAACCCAGGCGTCATCCGAACGCGCGGCGTTGACGTCCACCGGCGGGAACGCAGCCGCCGGCGCTTCCCGCCGAAATGAAAAGGTCCGGGACGCGGTGGAACGCGCCCCGACCCGGAAGGACCAAAAGCGCCTCGAAGCCGAGCAACGCCAGGCCCGTTCGCGCGGGCGCAAGGCGCAGCAGGAGATCGTGAGCCGGCTCGAAGCGGAAATCCTGCAACTCGAAACGCAGCTCGCCGAACTCACCGCCGAGCTGGAACTGCCTGCGACCTACGAAAAGCCGGGCCGCGCCGCGCAGGTGAACCGCGAGATGGTGCATGCGCAGGAGCGTCTGGCGGAACTAAACCCCGTCTGGGAAGCCGAGGCCGGCAAATTATCGGCCATGGCTTGAACGCTGATGAACCCGCGGCGCACAGTCATCGTGGGCGGCGGGGCGGCGGGATTTTTTGCCGCGCTGGCGTGCGCAGAAACGCGGGGCGGCACGGAAATTGTCATCCTCGAAAAAACCGCGCAGTTTCTTTCCAAGGTCAAAATTTCCGGCGGCGGCCGGTGCAATGTCACGCACGCCTGTTTCGACGAACGCGAGTTCGCCACCCGCTTTCCCCGGGGCGAACGGGCGTTGATTGCGCCGTTCCATCAGTTTCAGGCGCGCGATACCGTGGCGTGGTTCGCCGCCCACGGCGTGAAATTGAAAACCGAGGACGACGGCCGGATGTTTCCCGTGACGGATTCGTCGCAAACCATCATTGATTGTCTGCTAGACGGGGCGCGCCAGGCCGGCGTGAAGCTAAGGACGAATTGCGGCGTGGAAAGCGTCACCCGGAACGTGCCCCACGGCTTCAATCTGGTGCTTGCCAACGGTGAAACGATGGCGTGCGATAATCTGCTGCTGGCCACGGGTGGTTGCCGGACGCCTGCGTTGGGGCAACTGGCGGTTTCGCTCGGGCACACGATGGAACCACCGGTGCCGTCGTTGTTCACCTTTCACATCATGACCCCGTGGTTGCGGGAGTTGGCGGGGATTTCGGTGGAATCCGTCGAGGCATCGGTGCCGGGCGCAGGACTGAGCGAACGCGGCTCGCTGCTGGTGACGCACTGGGGCCTGAGCGGTCCGGTGATTCTCCGATTATCGGCGTGGGGCGCGCGGAAATTGAACAAGATGAATTATTCCTTTCCGTTACATGTAAACTGGTTGCCCCATCTGAACGCGGAGAAGCTGGCGGCGGAACTGGAGGCGCGGCGCCATTCGCAACCGGCCAGGCAGATCGTGAATGCGCCCGTCCCGCCGTTGCCGGCGCGCCTGTGGGAACAACTCGTCCTGGCGTCAGGCGTCCCGCGCGAAACACGGTGGTCGGCGCTGTCGCGGTCCGCCCAGCACCGGCTCGTTCAACAGTTGCGGCGCGCGGAATTTTCCGTGAGCGGCAAGAGCCTGAACCAGGATGAATTCGTGACGTGCGGCGGAGTCCGGTTGGGCGAGGTGAATTTCAAAACCATGGAGAGCCGCATTTGTCCGGGACTGTTTTTTGCCGGAGAACTGCTGGACCTCGACGGCATCACCGGCGGTTTCAATTTTCAGGCGGCCTGGACCACCGGCTGGATGGCCGGTCGCGCCATGGCGTGAACCTGCTTCCGGTGGACCTGTTGCCCGCGCTATTTCATCAACTGGGTCTTGAATTCGGCCAGGCGGTCATCGTAGAAGTCGACGGATTTGGTGGTGGTGGTCACCGTTGAATCATAGTTCACGAGCGTCACCAGGGTGCTGTAGGTGGCGATGTCGTGAACCGGCAGCACGGCGCGGATGCCGCCGGCCGGGCCCAGCCGGGAGTAACAATCCTGTTCGTGGATTTGCGGCACGAGGATGACGCGATAGCCCAGCTTGCTCAAAAAATTCTGATAGGAATTGGTGGTGACAATCGCCGCGTGCATCGCCGTGGCATCGGACTGCAGTTCGTCGAGCACGGCTTTCAGGGTTTTGAACTGGTCGCGCGACAGGATGCGGTCAAAATGCTGCTCCGCCGTTTCACTGACCGCGGGTGGGTCAGGCAACGGCGTACTGGCTACTGGTTTCTTGGGCATAAAATTTTTGGGTCGAAATAAACCTTGATCCGGCTCGCTAGGCGGGAGCGAGGTCAGTATCGTTGATAAAGGCGGGAAAGTCCATGACTTGTTTGCAAGCCCATGGTTTGACCGGATTTTTTTTCGCCGCCTCCCCGACGACTCCAGACTGTTCATTTCGTCAACCCTGTCTCATATTGTCGGCAAGCATGTCAGGCGCTTTGAAGTTTCCGGACCGGTTTTTGTGGGGCACGGCCACCTCGCCGACCCAGGTGGAAGGCCACGTCGCCAATGAATGGACGGATTATGTCGCCGCGGACGGCGGTCACTGTCGCGTGGCCTGCAATCATTATCACCGCTACGCCGAGGACGTGGAGTGGATGGCGCAACTGGGCGTGAACGCTTATCGCATGGGCATCGAATGGTCGCGGCTGCAGGCCGCGCCGTTTGCGCCGCTCAACCAGCCGGAACTGGAGCGGTATGTGGATCTGCTGGACCGGCTCAAGGCGGCGGGCATCACACCCATGATCGTGTTGCATCACTTTTCCAATCCGCCGTGGATCACTTCGGCCGGCGGCTGGTTGAATCCGGCCACGGTCCCGGCCTTTGTGGATTACGTCGCCAGGCTGGTGTCAGCCTTGAAGGAACGGGTTTATTTGTGGAACACCTTCAACGAGCCGGACACGTATGCGTCGTTGACGTATCTGCTGGGCGGATTTCCGCCGTTTCACAGATGGCGGCTGAGGTCGTATCGGAAAACCATCAAACACATGGCGGCGGCGCACATCCGTGCGAGCGAAGTCATCCGCCGGGCGGGCAACGGCGGCCGGACGCCGGAAATCGGCATCGCCAAGAACTGGACGTTTTTCGGGTCGTTCCAAAAGCACGCGCTGTGGGACCATTTGCTCGCGGGTATTTCCCATCACATCTTCAATCGTTTTGTGCTGAATGAATTTTTAGGCGGCCCGCGGCGGGCGGCGTCCACGTTTCTGGGGGTGAATTATTACGGGCTGACGCGGTTCAAAAATTTTGAGCCCATGGTTCCGGCCGGCGGCGCGTGCCCGAAACAACTGACACGATTGGGGGTGGTCTGCGACGACATGTTTGAGCGCCACCCCGGTGGTTTGGGGACCATCCTGCGGAAGCTTCACCGGTGGTACGGGCTGCCGCTTTACATCACCGAGCACGGGGCGGCATCCGCCGACGAGAATTTCCGCATCCTCGACCTGACGGAACATTTGCGCGAGTTGCATGGCGCGGTGAAAGTGGGGGTGGATGTGCGCGGCTTTTTCTACTGGTCGCTGCTCGACAATTTTGAATGGCAATTCGGCTACTCGAAACGGTTCGGCCTGCTGGCGGTGAATTTCAACGACGAGAATCTGCCGCGCACCATGACGCGCGTCGGGGAGTTTTACCGTGACATCTGCCGGGCGCGCGCGGCCGCGGTGGCGCCGCCGGATGCTGCCGTTCCCATTCAGCGGATTTGCATTCCGTAAAAAGCGTGTATATTTCGCCCATGCTTGCGACGCCGGAACTGATTCGTGAAGCCGCGCAAATACCGCAACTGGAGGGGCTGCTTCCCCGGTGGCGGGAGGTGCCGCTCTATCGTGATTCGCTGGCGCGGGCCGGGTGCGAACCCCCCACCTTTGACTGCTTCAAGAACCTGCCCTTGCTGAGGAAGCATGAAATGCGGAATGGTTTTCCGCGAAATTTCCTTGCCGACGGGCAGTCCCTCGAACGATTGCTGGAGAAAAATCTGGTGGAACTGGAACACACCTCCGGCACTTCCGAGGAACGGCTGCCGGTGATGTTCGGTCGCGGCTGGTGGAACGCGCAGGAGGAAAGTGCGTTGCGGTTGAACGGCTTAGTCGCCCGCGTGCTGGACGAACATCCCCAGGCCCGGCGCGCCACCCTGGTGCCGCCCGCGTGCAACGGCCTGACGTGTCCGACGGTCTGGATGTCGCGCGAACAGCGGACGCTGGGCAACACGCTGTACGTGAACCTCGCCCGCATTCCGTTTCTGCTGGGCGATGCGGACCTGGCGCGCATGGCGACGGAGATTGCCGGATGGGCGCCGCAATTCCTTGACCTGGACCCGGTGCACGGTGTGCGTTTCGCGCTGTATTGCGAGCAGCAGGGCATCCGCTTTCCTTCCCTGCGGTTTGTGTTGTGCAGCTATGAATTTGTCAGCGTGGTGCATCGCCGGATTCTGGCGCGCGTCTTTGGGGTGCCGGTTTTCAACCTGTATGGCTCGACGGAGACCGGCCATCTGCTCATGGAAAATGAGCACGGCGACATGAAACCCAGCTATGACACGGCGTTTCTGGAGGTCGTGGATGCGGACGAACGCGGCGTTGGCGAACTGGTGGTCACGACCCTGACCAATGATTACATGCCGTTGCTGCGTTATCGCATTGGTGATCTGGCCGAACGGATCGAACGTCCCTATGCCAGCGATTTTGTGGTTCACGGCCGGATCCGCGACGCGCTGACGGCGGGCGACGGACGCCGCATCACGACCTGGCAGGTGGACCAGTGCTTCGCCGGAACGGACGGCATTGCCCATTACGAATTGCGACAGGATGAGAACGGCGATTGCGTTCTGCGATTGGTGCCGGACGGCACCGGGCCGTCGGCAGGGGAGTTGGAGCGCGTCCTCTCGGGACTCGGCGACCGGCTCGCTCTCCGCAATGCCATCAAGACCGAAGTCATGCCGGTTTTGGTGCCGGCGGCTTCCGGGAAGTTTCGTTTGACCCAGCGCGCGGCCAAATCCGGTGCCTGAGGGTTTGACCTGGCCGGAGCAATCGCGGTATTTAATCGGCCAATGGATTTCAGGATCGAAGGATTGTGGGCAGTCATCGGTTGACGAACAATCCGTTCGCGGTTCTCACCTTCATCGCGAGAGACAAAACCTGGAGGTGGTCTAAAGAAAGGCATACGATGCTCGTGGTACACATTCATGTTCAGGTTAAACCGGAATGCGTGGAAGCTTTCAAATCGGCGACGCTGGCGAACGCGCGCGCGAGCCTGCAGGAACCGGGCGTCGCGCGGTTTGACGTTGTTCAGCAGCAGGATGATCCCGCGCAGTTTGTATTCGTGGAGGTGTATCGCGATGCCGCCGCCGCCGCCGCGCACAAGGAAACGGCGCATTATGCGGTCTGGCGCGACGCGGTGGCGCCGATGATGGCCGGGCCGCGCCGCAGCGTGAAGTTCGATAACGTTTTTCCAGAAGATGCCCGATGGCCAACCAGATAGGGCGGGCTGGCCCCAGTCCGCCGCCGGGAGATGAGTTTAATATTGCGGCGCGATGAGGACATCGCGCCCTGCCAAATTAACAACACCATGCACTTTGAATTTGCCGCCGCCACGAGGATTATCTTCGGTGCCGGCACGTTGTGTGAAATGGGCGCGATCAGCCGGGGATTTGGTTCGCGCGCGCTGGTGGTGACGGGACGTGATTCATCGCGCGCAGAAGAACTGCTGGCCTCGCTCCGCACTGCCGGTGTGGGCGCAACGACTTTTTCCGTGGCCGGTGAACCGGAACTTTCAACCGTGGAGCAGGGGACGGAATTGGCAAGAACGGGGCGTTGCGAACTGGTCATCGGTTTCGGTGGCGGCAGCGTGTTGGATGCGGCCAAGGCCATCGCCGCGATGCTGACGAACGAAGGCGATTTGTTGGATTACCTTGAAATCATCGGCCGTGGCAAGGCATTGACGAAATTATCCGCAACGTTCATCGCGATTCCCACGACGGCGGGCACCGGCTCGGAAGTCACGCGCAACGCGGTACTGGCGTCACCGGAACACCAATTGAAAGTCAGCCTGCGCAGCCCCTTGATGCTGGCGCGCGTGGCGGTGGTGGACCCCGAACTTAGTTACGGTTTGCCCCCTGCGCTCACCGCGAGCACCGGCCTCGATGCGCTCACCCAACTCATCGAGCCTTACGTCTGCCTGCGCGCCAACCCGATGACGGACGGTTTATGTGCTGAAGGCATCCGCCGCGTCGCACGGTCTTTGCGGGAAGCCGTTCGCAGCGGCCAAAACAAATCCGCCCGCGAGGATATGGCCGTGGCAAGCTTGTTCGGTGGCCTGGCGCTGGCCAATGCCGGTCTGGGCGCGGTGCACGGATTGGCCGGTCCGATCGGCGGCAGGTTTCCCGCCCCGCATGGCGCGGTTTGCGCCGCGTTGCTGCCGCATGTGATGGACGTCAACCTCCGCGCGCTCCGGCAACGCGCTCCGGCCGGTGAGGCGTTGCGGCGTTATGACCAGGTGGCGCGGTGGTTGACCGGCAACGCCGGGGCCATCGGTGATGACGGTGTGAAATGGGTCCGCGAACTGGTCGGTGATCTACCCATCAAGCCGCTCCGCCGTTACGGCATTCGCGACGAACACGTCACCGATCTGGTGGCCAGAGCCGCGAACGCCAGCAGCATGAAGGCGAACCCTGTCGCGCTGACGCCGGAAGAACTGGCCGGCGCGTTGCGACTGGCTTTGTGACCAAGGCGTTATGGACTCCATCTGGCAAACCGACTTTGTGGTTGCGCACACGACGTGCCTGGCGCATAGCCTGAAACATTGGACCGGACGCGAATTGCTGGCCGGCGCTTCCAGCCCGGTGGAACTGGCGCGGAAGGTTTTTGAAGCGCCGTTTGTGCTCGTGTCGCATGGCACGGAGGCCGATCCGGTTTTGAACTACGGCAATCGCGCAGCGCTGACCTTGTGGGAAATGTCGTGGGCGGAACTGACCCGCACGCCGTCGCGCCTCACCGCCGAGGTGCCCAATCGCGAAGCGCGGGCACGGTTGCTGGCAGCGGTGGCGCAACGTGGATTTATCGACGATTATTCGGGTGTGCGCGTTTCAAAGACCGGCCGGCGTTTTCGCATCGCCCGCGCCATGGTCTGGAATCTGGTGGCCGGCGACGGCAGGCCCTGCGGCCAGGCGGCGATGTTTGACCGTTGGGAATTCATCTGAATACGAGGAACATTGAACACGAACCGGATAAAATCCGTCGAAACCGCGTGCGATCAGCCGGAGTCATTCTCTTTGCGGCGTCCGCGTTGCTGGCGGTGGGCGTTGTGGCGTTCCCGCGCAGCATCGTTGACGCGCAGCCGGCAGCCATTTCAACCAATCAACCCATGGATATGAAAGATTTCAAGAAGCCCAGTGAGGCGCAGTTGAAAAAAGAACTGACCGCCGAACAATTCGCCGTGACGCAAAAAGCCGCCACCGAGCCGGCCTTCCACAACGCGTATTGGGACAATCACGAACCGGGGATTTACGTGGACGTGGTGTCGGGCGAGCCGTTGTTCAGCTCGCTGGACAAATTCGATTCCGGCTGTGGCTGGCCGAGTTTCACGAAACCCGTTTCGAGCCAGGAAGTTACCGAACACGCCGACCATTCGTACGGTATGAATCGCATCGAAGTCCGTTCTCGCGCGGCCGATTCGCATCTCGGCCACGTGTTCGACGATGGTCCGGGGCCGACGCATCTGCGTTACTGCATCAACTCGGCGTCGTTGCGCTTCATCCCCCTGGACCAAATGCAGGCGGAAGGCTACGGCGACCGCCTCGAACCCTTCATCAAGGCCGGCCTGTACCAACCCGCGAACCCGCCGCCGAAACGTTGACGGTTTCAAAAACCGGATTTGCCACGCGGCTTTTTCACCTCCGTGACCGCGGGAGGAATTTCACCTTTCAGCATCCCGGGTGTGGAGGCCGTTCTTCAAGTTTTGTTCCCGCGACAAGCCAATTTATAAAAGGGAACAATTCCATCCGCAGTCACTCTGATGAAGAGAGCGGAGTTAAGTCCGCTTGATTGAAATAAATAACTGGCACCGCCAGAACTGAAAGGTGAATTATGTCAAACGATCAAACCAGCTCCTCTTCGGAGACGCATCCGTTTTCTTCAACGAAATCTGCTCAACCCAACGCCTGCGGCAGCACCCTCGGCCGCCGCACTTTTATGAAGCGATTGGGACTGGCCGGTGCAGCCGCGTTGCCCGCCGGAACCCTGTTGATGAGCCAGATGGGCGCCCGCGCCGCCGGCGGCAGTTCCCGGCTCACGTCGGGCGATGTTGCCATTCTGCGGTTTCTGGCCGCGGCCGAAATTCTGGAAACCGATTTGTGGCAGCAGTACACGGAGCTCGCGCTGGGGAACCTGCCTTACCTGAAAGCCTTGCAGCAGCTAGACGGCGACATGCCCACCTACGTGAATCAGAATACCCGGGATGAGTTCAGCCATCAGAACTTCATCAATCATTATCTGATGTCCAAAGGCCAGAAGGCGGTCAACCTCGAGCATTTCCGCACGCTGCCGGGCAGCCAGGCGACCGGTTCCAAAGGCGGGAAACGACTTACCAACCTGCTGAACTTGACGGTGGATACGAGCTGGTTCAATCGCTACCGTTTTCCAGGCAATCCGGATTTCGGTGATTCCTTCGCGCAGATTGTGGATCTGGTCAACGTGCCTGTGATTCCCAACAGTGATCTGCCGGTGGGAAGTGACGCGATTCAGTTCATCGCCAATGCCGCCGGGTTCCACTTCGCGACGATCGAACAGGGCGGTTCGAGCCTGTATGCCTCGTTCGCACCGAAGGTCACCAGCACCGAAGTCGGCCGTATTGTCGCAGCCATCGGCGGCACGGAAATCATGCATTTCCTGCTCTGGGAGGACAAGGCCGGCAATGCCCCGGCGGTCCCCGGACTTTTTCCGCAACTTCCCGTCGCTCCCAATGGGCCGGACGGCAACACCTTCTTTCCCGGCGACGGGACCGACCCGTCCCAGCCTGATTTCACGAACCAGATCATGCCCGCGCCGTGCAAGTTTATCAGCACGAACCTGCCGCTTTGCTCGATCGTCCGGCCGACCCTCACGGCGAATGCCGGCGCCATGGCGGCGGTCGCCGGATTGACGGCTTCGGGGCTGTTCAATGGCCAAAACTCCGGGTTCTTTGACCTGTTGGCCGAACTGGCGGAGGAAGCCGACGAAGCCCGCCGCGACGAATAATTTCGCGACCAGTGGTCAACTCAACCCCCAATGCTGGTCGCAGGGGGCGGCTTTGGATGGAATAATTACCGTGTTCACCGTCCAAAGCCGTTTTCCTTAAAATTCCGTGCGCGGGAAAGGGGTTTGTGGTTTAATCCGCAAATTCTGATGGACGACACGAATTCATTGATCGAACAGCGCAAGGCCAAGCTCGCCGCGCTGCGCAAGCAGGGCATTGATCCGTTCAAAAACAAATTCACGCCCACGGAATCGTGCGCCGACGCGCGAAAGAATTACACCGAAGGCCGCGAAGTGGCCGTGGCTGGCCGTGTGACCGCGCACCGCGACATGGGCAAATCGATGTTCATCGATGTGCGCGATCAGAGCGGACGCATCCAGGTGTACGCGCAGAAAAATACGCTCGGCGATGAGCAATGGAACATCTTCACCCACCTCGATCTGGCGGATTTCATCGGTGTGAAGGGAACGTTGTTCACGACCAAGACCGGCGAGATTTCCATTAAATTAGGTGGCGCGCCACAGGTAGGGTCATCGCGCTGCGATGACCGGACGGCGCAGCGCGCCGTCCCTACCACGGAATCGGCTCGCGAGGACGCTCGCCCCACCAATCCACCGTTTGTCATTCTCGCCAAGGCGCTCCGCCCGCCGCCGGCCAAGTGGCACGGACTCGAAGACACCGAAATCCGTTATCGCCAGCGTTACCTCGATTTGATGGCGAACCCGGAAGTGAAAGAGGTTTTTCTCAAGCGCAGCCGGATCATCACCGAGATCCGGAATTTTCTGCAGGCGCGCGGCTTTGTGGAAGTGGAGACCCCGATGATGCAGGCGATTCCCGGCGGCGCGGCGGCGCAACCGTTCAAGACCCATCACAACGCGCTCGGCTGCGATTTTTACCTGCGCATCGCGCTGGAACTGTATCTCAAGCGCCTGCTCGTCGGCGGCGTGGACAAGGTGTTCGAGATCGGCCGCAACTTCCGCAACGAAGGCCTCTCGCGCAAACACAACCCCGAATTTACCATGCTCGAGGCGTATCAGGCGTTCGGCGATTACGAGAGCATGATGGAACTGGTCCAATCCCTGATTTGCCATGTTGCGGAAAAGGTTCTGGGGACATTGAAAGTTGAAACGAAAGATGCCGAAGGCAAAGTTGTAAAGGCGATTGACCTCACGCCGGACTGGCGTCGGGCCAAATACAAGGACCTCGTTCGAGAAAAGGCCGGTGCGGATTGGTTTGAGGTTTCTCCTGCCGAACGCCGTCAGCGCGCGCATGATCTTGGCGCGGAAATTACCAAAGATTACGCCGACTTTGAAGTCACCGGCGCGGTGTTTGAAAAATTGATCGAGCCGACGTTGATTCAACCCACGTTTGTGACGCATCTGCCGAAGGAACTGGTGCCGCTCGCCAAATTATCACCCGACGACCCGACGACCGTCGAAGTCTTCGAATGCTGCATCAACGGCCAGGAAATCGCGCCGGCCTACACCGAGCAGAACGATCCCATCGAGCAGCGTGAACGGCTGGAACACCAGGCCGGCGGCGAGCAGCAAAAGCTGGATGAGGATTTTCTCGTTGCGCTGGAACACGGCATGCCGCCGGCGGGTGGCATGGGCATGGGCATTGATCGCCTGTGCATGATGCTGCTCGGCCAGGAAAGCATCCGCGACGTGATTTTGTTCCCGCAGCTCAAACCCAAATGATTT
>JAJPJM010000141.1 GCA_021324235.1 Verrucomicrobiota bacterium | reverse complement strand
CCTGCCGTTCATTACGGAGGAGCTCTGGCATGGGATGGGTTACGCCGAGGACATGCCGGACAATCAAGGCGGCCAGACCATCATGTCGGCGCCCTGGCCCAAACCGCTGGATGACGATTTCAAGACCCATTACCAGCTGACCAGCGGCGATGAACAACAGATCGAAAAGCGGAACGAACTGGTCTCCCAGGGCCGCAACCTGCGTCGCACGGCAAACATTGCCGCGAACAAAAAGGTCAAATTCATCCTCCAGCCGGCCCACGAACTGGCACCACATGACCTTGAAGTAATCAGGCTGCTGCTAAATGCCGAAGCGATTGAAATGAGCACGAAAGATCAGCCCGGCAAAAACATGCTGACCGTGCGGACCGAACTGGGTGATTTATACCTGCCAACTGAAGGACTGATTGATGTGGAAGCGGAGAAGGCCCGGTTGACGAAAGAGCTGCAGAAAATCGAGGCCGAGATTTCCAAGGTCGAGCAAAAACTCGCCAACCCGAACTTCGCGCAAAAAGTCCCGGCGAACGTGCTTGAGGAGCACAAACAACGCCTCGTTGAGTGGCAGGGCAAACGCGAGCACGTGAAATCCGCGCTCGCTGCGCTGGGTTGAGCAAAGGCAGGTGCGACTCGCCGACCAGCTTGCGAAACGAGATCACGTCCAGGCCGCACTGAAAACATTGGAAGGCTGATCTCATCGGCAAGGATTGCGTCCATAACGTTTTCCGTGCGGTCGGGTAAAAACGATTGACAGATTTGATTGAGAGTGGGAAAATCGAGCCTCGGCAGACGGTTCGGATGATCGGGTAATGAAGCCATGAAAACCCACTTTCGCCTGTTTATCACGGTCACCATAACCTTGCTCTGGATCGGCATCAGCGGCGCTGCCGCACAGGTTCTTTTCGTTGGGGAACAAGGCGTGAACACGCCGATTACTTCCTATGCGCTTCCCGGTGGCGGCGGTGCGCCGGCAATATTCGCGACACCAGGGCAACCACAGGATACTGTCCCGCGAGGACTGGCATTCGATAACAGCGGGAACTTGTATGTGGCCTACCATCCCGCTTTCAACGCGGACCAGGTGATCTTGAAGATTGGTCCGTCGGGCAATTCCACGGTTTTTGCAGACGCGAATTCAGGGCTGGCCGACCCCTATGGCCTCGCGTTCGGAACCGGCGGAAATCTGTTCGTTTCCAGCAGGACTAGCGGGATCATTCAGGAGATCACTCCCGGTGGTAACGTTTCCTTTTTTGCGAATGCCGGGCCGCAACCCAGCCCGCTTGCGTTCCATGATGGAAATCTCTACTGCGTGAATATCGACGGAACCGTGATGAAGTACGATGCTTCCGGCAACGCAACGCAGGTGGCTCAACTGATGAACGCCGGTTTGCCCGGCGGTCTCGTGTTCGACACTTACGGAAATATGTTCGTATCCAGCCCGGAAGGGGTTGAAGAACTGACCGCCACGGGCACCGATTTGATGTTCGCCAACTTTGCTTTTGACTCACCACAAACCACGACGACGCGCGGCCTGGCCATTGACAGTCAGAACAACCTTTATGTTTCAAATCTGCGTGACAGTATCTGGAAAGTCGCACCTGACGGGACAATTTCATTGTTCGCTCAGCAGACTGATCCGTCCTTCATGATCGTAAGTGTACCGGAGCCTTCGGGCATAATCCTGATGGCACTTGGAATGGCAGCCACCCGGTTGCTCTGGAGGGGAAAAGGCTCGCCGGGCTGTCCCGCCCGGACGCGCAGGCCGCGCGCCCCTGCCATGGAAAATAAAGCCGCCGGTCACGGACCAAGCCGGATGCGGTAGAAGTGAGTCTGGCTATTGGTCGCAACTCCCGGATCGAGATAATTCGTCACCGTTCCGTTCGTGCCGGGCACGGTAATGACGGGGCTGGCGTCGGCAAAGCTGTTACCCAGGACGACATTGGTCTGCACCACGTAGCTCCTGCCACCGACGGCCGACCAGTTCACCCGGACATTGCTGTTGGTGAATACCAGCGACGTGATGGCGAGTCGCGATGCTGCATTGGTCGGGTTGGTGCCGGCCAAATACTCCTGCAGGTTGTTCATGCCGTCATGGTCGGGATCGGCGCCGGCCACCGTGGGATCCAACGGGTCGAAGCCGTACTGCTGCTTCCACCAGTTCGGAATGCCGTCGCCGACGGCGCTCTGGTTCGGGTTGAGCTGGAGGGTTTTGTAAATCAAGGTGCCGCCGACATGCCTGAATTGAGCGCAGTCATTGGTTACGATCAGCGTATCCACCCGCAGCGTACCGCCGTTGAGCACCAATGAGCCATCGTACACTTCCAGCACCGCGCTGCCGGTCTGGTTGGTGACGATCATCTGTCCGCTGTCCTCCTGAACGAGATTGTTGCAGTAGAGCGAATTGTACCCCACTTCCATGCTGGTGGTGACGAAAACCGAACCGCCTTCCACATACAAGGCGTTCTGCGAGCCCAGGTCGCCAACTGCGAGTTGCTGATTGGTCCAGACGCCGCCGGGTTCCACGAACACACTGTTGTTGCTGCCCGAGTCGTCCTCGCCGACCAGCCCCCAGTAATCGATCACCAGGCCCCCACCGCCAATCACCAGGATGTTGCTCGAGCCGAAGTCGCCAATCAGCGTCGCATCATCGTTGCTCCAGACCGAGCCGGCGCCGGTGACCAGCACCTGATTGTTGAAACCGTTGGTATATCCGAGGTAGCCATCGTAGTCGAGGACCTGGCCGCCGTTGCTGATGACCAGGCTGTTGCTCGAACCGAAATATCCGACATATACCTCTTCATAGTTGGTCCAGACCGAGCCGGCGTCGGTGACCAGCACGCTGTTGCTGTAGCTGTCCAAACCGAACCCCGTCGCGCCGGACAAATCGATGACCCAGCCGCCATTGCTGATCGCCAGGCTGCTGGCCCCGCCATTGTAGCCCACGTACATATTGTCGGAATTGTTCCAGGTGGACCCGCCGCCCGTCACCAGGGCGTTATTATTGCTGCTGGTGGGATCGTACCCGAGAACGCCTTCCTGGGCCACCGCCATCGTCGCACCATTGCTGATGATCAGGTTTCCGGCCACGCCGTCAAAGCCGACGAACGTGCTGTAACTGTTTTGCCAGGAGGAGTTGGGGTCGGTGATCAACACCGTGTTGCTGCTGCTGCCGGCGACATAGCTGATGTAGCAAAATTTGTCCGAAACCGCGCCGCCGTGGGCAACCGTAAAGGTATTGTTGTTGCCCTGATTGCCGGTGTAAACATAGCAGTTGCCCGAAAGGACCGAACCCGGGCCGGTCACCAGCATGGAATTGCCGCTGGACGAATAATTTCCCAGATAGACGTAGTAGCCCAATATTTTTCCGCCGTTGGTGACCACGACACTGTTGCCCGGGCCGGTCAAACCCACCGATAAAATTGCGGCCGTCGCCGACACATCCCACACAGAATTGGTGTCCGAAATCCAGGCCGAATTGCCGCTGGCCGAACCGAAATAGCCGAGCTGTGCGCTGCCGCAGACCACGCGGCCGCCCTTATTAATGATCAGGCTGTTATCACTGCCATTGTCGCCGATCAGGCAAGCACTGTTGTTCCAAAGTGAATTTGCGCCAGTCACGAGCACGCTGTTGTTGGTGCTGACGGACGTTTCGCCGATGTAGGAAACGCCGCCGACCACCTGGCCGGCGTTGCTGATGACCAGACTGTTGCCGGAACCGGAATTTCCCATGAAGAAATGGCCGGCGCAGTTCCAAAGCGAATTGGTGCCAGTGACCAGGACGCGGTTGCTGCTGCTCGTCGTGTTGTAGGCAACATAAGTACCCTGACCGGCCTCGACGACGCTCCCGGCATTGCTGATCACCATGGAATTCCCGCTGCCCGAGTAACCGAAATACATAAAGGCGTTGGTCCACACCGAGCCGGCGCCCGTAACCATCACGAAGTTGGTATTGCTGGCCGGCAGGTAACCCACGTAACCGTCGGCCGTGGAGAGCGCGCCGCCATTCCGGACCAGCAGCACATCGGCGAAAGTATTTGAGCCAACCACGTAATCGCCCGGCCAGTTGCTGATCACGCCGCTGATGGTGTTGGTTTGAAGGTTGGCGGTGTATTGCCCTGAAGCCGGCTGGATCCCCGCCCACGTAATTATGAGCAAGACAACCATCGAAGATCGGCGATGGATTTGTTGCATGGCAGTCGGACAACTTTATCCACTCTGAATACGCTCGGGTCTGCGCCATTTTAGCCGGTTTCCGGGCAGGTTCAAGACCAAACTTGTCCACTGTGTGGCAAAACAAGTGAGGTATATGAAATCGCACCCGCGGCGGTGCAAGATTCAGACTGCGAGCAGGTTGGCCAATTGCCGTCAGGTCGTACCCGGCACGGATACATTTGACTCAGCCGGTTTCAACTCCTTCGGGGCCGGCGGTTTGGGTGCATGCGAGGCATTTTTCTTCAGGAAACGCGTATCGGCTTTCATCTTCAGGGAACTGGGTGTAGGCGAATTGGCCCGGCGCTTGTTGACGGCATCCAGACGCTGGTGCATCGCAGGTTTGTTGACACTGGAAAGCAACGCCGTTTCCTCGGTAATCAAATCTTTTTCGTAGGCGTCAATCAGGGATTGTTCGAAGCTGTGCCAGCCGTAGGTGTTTCCGGCTTCAATGATGTCCGCGAGCCGGCGGTTTTCGTTTTCTCCCAGAACGATGGCTTCGCGGGTGCGCAGGCTGCTGCCCATCAACTCGGTGACCAGCCGCCGCCCGCCGTCCTTTTGGGGAATCAGGCGCTGGCTGATGATGTAGCGCAGGCTGCCGGCCAGGCGCTCCCGCACCTGTTGTTCCTCGTCCTTGGTAAACATGCCCAGAATGCGATGGATGGTTTGCCCCGCGCTGATGGTGTGCAGGGTGCTGTAAACCACGTGGCCGGTTTCCCCGGCCGTGAGCGCAATCTCCATGGTCTCGCGGTCGCGAATTTCGCCGACCAGAATCACCTTGGGCGCCTGCCGCAGGGCGGCGCGCATGCCGTCGGGAAAAGTATAGAAATCGCGTCCCAATTCGCGCTGACTGAACGTGGCCTTGAGATGCGGATGGAGAAATTCAATCGGATCTTCCAGCGTGACGATATGGATCTCGCTGTTCTGGTTGATTTCGTTCAACAGGGCCGCCAGCGTGGTGGTTTTGCCGCTGCCGGTGGCGCCGGTCACAAAAACAAGGCCGTTCTTCTCCTTGATGACCTCCTGGAACACCGGCGGCAATTGGAGCACTTTCAGGGAGGGCACCTGGGCCTGAAGCTGGCGCAACACCATCGCGTAACTTCCATTCTGGCGGTAGATGTTGACACGAAACCGGCAAAAATTCTGAAGGGAATAGCTGCAATCGCATGAACCGCGGTCCGCCAGGTCCTGCAGCAGCCGGGCATTTTTATTAATGATGGCCCCGGCCAGACCTTCGATACGTTTGCTGGTCAGCACGGATTCCGGCGGCTCCATTCCAAACGGTTGAAGCTTGCCATGGATTTCCGCCTGCGGCGGTTTGCCGGCCACAAACAGCAAATCCGAGATGCCGCCGGCGCTTTGAATCATTGCCGCCAGCAGTTGGTCGAGCTGTTCGGTCGGGATCGTTTCCATCATTCAGACTGGGATACGGTCATTCACCTAGGGTTTGCGACCGGTTGAGGTTGGTGGGCTGGTTTCCCGGACGGCCGGCCGGGCCTCCAGTTGTTTCTGCATTTCCAGGGCGCGTTGGTGGAGGAAGCGGGTCTGCAACAAATTCCGAATCCGCAGCATGACCTCGGTGCAATCCAGGGGTTTGCCCAGAAAATCACTGGCACCGGCCGCCATGGCCTGGCTGCGCGTCTCGGCCGTGTCAAAACCCGTAAGCACCAGCACCGGCAGAAAATCCCCGGTCCGCATTGTCTCCCGGAGTTGCTTCAGAATCGCGAATCCATCCAGTTTGGGCATGAACAAATCGAGCAGCAGCAGGTCGGGTTGAAATTGTTGGAAAATTTCCAGTGTCCGGGTGGGGTCGGTCAGACTGCGGACATTCGCGAATTTGGCCACGCGCAAGGTCCATTGGAGCACCCGAATATCCGCTTCCTCATCGTCAACGATGAGAATTTTCGCCGCGCACAGTTGTTGCTCGTCTGGAAATAATTGAACGTTCATGTCATCGTCAACCCGGTTGTATTTTATTCCCACAATCCCCGGTTCTTCCCGTCATGGTCATAAATCCAATGGGGTGACGAAGCACATCAATCAGCACCTTGAGTGCCAATCCGCGGGCCCCGGGTCGGGTGATTGACGTTTTTGGAACCGCCTCAAAACCGTTGCTCGACGGCGTCGCCCCGGCTGGTTTAATTTGCCGTTGCATGGAGCTGACAGATAAACAGGACCATTTGCATCAGCCGGTTTTGGCGGTCGCCCGCAAGGACGCGGCCATCCTGCGCGAAGATTTCACCGTCCAACAGGCGCTGGACGCGATCCGACAGCGCGGCATCGGCGAAAAAATCGTTTATTTCTACGTGGTGGACGCGGAGGAACGGCTCGCCGGCGTCCTGCCCACGCGTCAGCTGCTGACGGCGCCGCTGGAGCGCCGGTTGTCGGAGTTGATGATCCGGCAGGTGGCGGCCATCCCACACACGGCGACGGTGCTGGAAGCCTGCGAGGCATTTGTCCTGCACCGGTTTCTGGCGTTCCCGGTGGTGGACGAGGCGCGGCGGATCGTCGGGGTGGTGGACGTGGGTTTGTTGACGGAGGAAGCGTTCGACATCGCCGAGCGCGAGCAGACGAACGCGCTGTTTGAATCCATCGGTTTTCGCGTGTCGCAGGTGCATGATGCATCGCCGTGGCGGGCATTTCGATTCCGTTTTCCCTGGTTGCTGGCGACCATCGGCAGTGGCACGCTGTGCGCGCTGCTCGCCAGTGCTTACGCCGTCACCCTCGCCAAAAGCATCGTCCTGGCATTCTTCCTCGCGCTGGTCCTGGGACTGGGGGAAAGCGTGAGCATCCAATCCATGACCGTTACCATTCAGGCATTGCGCGCGGCGCGGCCGAGCTTCGGCTGGTATGCCCGGGCGTTCCGGCGTGAAGCGGGCACGGCCCTGTTGCTGGGCGCCGGTTGCGGCACGGTGGTCGGTCTCATCGTCTGGCTATGGCGCGGAAACGGGCTGGCGGGTTTCGTCATCGGCGCCAGCATCCTGCTGGCGCTCGGCGCGGCGTGCTTTTGGGGATTGACCGTCCCGGCGGTATTGCATGCGTTGCGGCTCGATCCGAAGATTGCCGCCGGGCCGGTGACGCTCGCGTTCACGGACATTTTTACGCTGCTGTTTTATTTCAGCCTGGCCGCGTTGCTGTTATGAAACCGGCCGAATCGCTGAAATTTCCGGAGAAACGGCAACCGCCTCTTCCCGCAAACATTTAATGAAAACCATTTCGCAAAAATCCTCCCTGGCCACCACCATCAAGGCCGCGCGCGCGGCCGGGAAAGTCATGCGCGCCAACTGGCATCTGCCGAAACGCGTCAAGGTTGTGGAAGCCCACGACATCAAACTGGAACTGGACGTACGTTGCCAGAAACTCATCGAAAAAATCCTGCGGTCGGCTTTTCCTTCAATCCCGCTGCTGGGCGAGGAAGGCGATACCGGCGATGTGAACGCCGAATATCGCTGGGTGGTGGACCCGATTGACGGCACCGTGAATTATTTCTTCGGAATGCCGCATGCGGCGGTTTCGATTGCTTTACAATGGTGGGGCGAGAGTCGCTCGAGCCCCAACTTGAATAAATCGAAATCAGGGTTCGACGGAGTCCCGCCCCGCCGAAATTACGAAACGCTCCTCGGCGTGATTTATGATCCGTTCAACGACGAGCTTTGGACAGCCGTTCGCGGCGGGCCCACCCGACTGAATGGAAAGGTCGTTCGCGTCAGCCGGCGTGCGCGCCTGGACGAAACTGTCATCGCGATGGGATTTTCCAAGAGCCGGGAAAACCTGGAGAAAAGCCTGCCGCACTTGAACCGACTCGCCCGGCGCGTCAAAAAAATCCGCATCATGGGTTCGGCGGCACTCGAACTGGCTTACGTCGCCTCCGGCCGGCTCGACGCCTATATTGAACGCACCATCAATTTGTGGGACGTGGCGGCCGGCGCGTTGATGGTCGAGTGTTCGGGCGGTGAATTCTACACCCGGCCGGCGCCCGGCGGAAAATTCCGGATGTGCGCCGACAACGGCAAGCTGCGGCGGAAGCTTCAGATCAACGGTCTGCTGAAATAATCGCACCCGCCGTTTCGTAGTGCCATCTCCCATCAGCCCGACCTCTGTAGCCGCCGACGTAGGTCGGCGCTGATATTCGCCTGAGAAATAAAGAATGCGCGGACTGACGTCCGCCAGGCTACGGGATTCAGATTAAAAACGCTTTGAAATTGAGCCTGGCTGTGTACACAGCATGTCAACAGGTTTTCAGATCGCCCCTGACCCGCCAAAGGTGAGCTCAAAGCCGGCCAGTACGATCACGTTGAAATTTGGCTCCAAATGAGTATCTTTTGAGGCATGTCATACCTGCGGACGATTTGTGGTTTAATCGCCTTCATCACCGTTCTCCATTCAGCCGGCGCGGGCACCCTCGTCCAATTCCGCACTGTGTTTGGCGACATGGAAGTGGAGTTGTACGACCAGGACAAACCGGTGACGGTGCAGAATTTTCTGAATTACGTCAAAACCGGGCACTACCAGAACGGGATCGCGCACCGGCTGGTGCCGGGTTTCGTCCTGCAAGGCGGCGGTTACACTTTGGTCAGCAACACGATCAGCCCCATCGCAACCTTTCCGCCCATCACCAACGAATTTGACGTCGGCCGGCAATTCAGCAACGTATTCGGCACCATCGCGATGGCCAAGCTTGGCGGCGACACCAACTCCGCTACGTCGCAGTGGTATCTCAACCTTACGAACAATGCCTTTCTCGACGCCCCGAATACGAACGATTTGTTCGTGGTGTTCGGACATGTCATTGCCGGTACGAATGTGCTGAATATTTTTAACAGCTTCCAGAATTACACCGGCACGCAGCAAAGCAACCTGGTGGCAAATGTGGATCCGGCCTTGGGCAATGTTTATTATCCGAACTTCGCGACGTGCCCGTTGCTCTATCCCGTTATCGCCCAAACCAACTTTATCTTCGTGAATATTTCCTTGCTACAAGTGGCCATCAGTCCGGCCGCCGGCGGTGGAAAGCAAATTTCCTGGAACAGCGCGACTGGATTGACGAACCTGGTCGAGTATGCGACGAATTTCCCGCCGGTCTGGAACACACTGGTCACCACCAATGGTACTGGAGCGCCAATGACCGTGGTGGACAACGCCGCTGCGCCCAGCCGGTTTTACCGGGTGCAGGTCGTTTATTGAATCGAAACGATTTTTTCTTAAACGAGGCGCTTGCCTGCCGTGGCATCCAGTTGCTGTTTCAATTTGGCCAGGGCCTGTGCGCGGTGGCTCAATTTGTTCTTCACGTCGTTACCCAGCTCGGCAAAGGTCTGTTCGAACCCCACCGGCACAAACAACGGGTCGTAACCGAACCCGTTCTGTCCGCGCGGCGCGAACAGAATCCGGCCTTCGCACACGCCGTCGAACAACTTCGTCTGCATCTCAAATTCATCCCCGTAGCAAACCGGCGATGCGCTCTCAGTTGTTTCGGTCAACATGGGCGTCAGGGCGATGACGCAATGAAACCGTGCCGTACGCTTTTCGGGGGGAACGTCTTTGAGCAGGCGCAACAACTTGATGTTATTGTCGGCATCCGCTGTGTTGCCGGATTTGGAGGAATCCACGGCGGCGAACCGCGCCGAATGCACACCCGGCGCGCCGTTCAGCACGTCCACCTCGAGACCGGAATCGTCGGCCAGAACGAAATCGGGTCTGGTGTCTGGCATCTGGGGGCCGGGGAACTGGCGCGGCAGCCAGCGCGCCAGTTCAACCGCTTTTTTGGTCGCGTTGCCGGCGAACGTGGCGGCGTCCTCAACAACGGTCGGCGCGGCGGGAAAATCAGTCAGCGTCAATAGTTTGAAGCCACTGCCGAGGATGGCGTGGATTTCGCCGGCTTTGTGGGCGTTGCGGGTGGCCAAAAATAGCGTTGTCACGCGTCGATGATAACAACTGTAAAAGGTGACTCAATAAAAGTGGCAAATCAAAAAGTCCAGGTGAAACCAAAATTTGTGGTCAGGTCGGGACTGTTGCGGCCGATGGCTGAACCGACGAGCAATGAAAAAAGAAAATTTTCACTCACGGAATATTGAATACCGCCGTCGAAATCAAAATTCAGCGGAGCACCCGCGGCGCCCTGCGGAATTATCGCGTAAGTTTCGCCGATTAACGCCCAGCGGTCGTTCCATTGTTGACGGAAAGCCTGGCCGAGAAACCATTGGTCGGCGTCGAACACGGCCCGCGAAGCATCCATTTTGATGTAGCCAACGTTCCAGTCGAACGACGTTTTCCCGCGGCTACAGGTGGCAATAAGAAATGCGTCCGCGTCCGGGTCGCCCGTACCGAGGCCGAGCCGCACCGAGGCGGTCGGCAGTTTCATGTCGAAGCGCGTGCTCAACTTGAAATTGTCCCCGGCCTTTCCCCAAAGCCGCCACTTCGTTTCGAGCGTCAGGTCAGTGATGCCATCCGCGCCTGCCGTTCCGTCGCGCCATTGATAGCCAAAAATCATTCCGAACTCACTGCGTGACGTGATACCCATCACCGGAATGAGGTCAAGGCTGTTCAGGTCCACAGTATCAGCGCGACTAAATTGCCAGCCGGAATTAATTTGGACGTGGCCGAGCTCAACCGGGTCGGCGTCATCCGTGACCAGCGGAACCACCGCCAGCGCCGGGCACACCGGCAGCAGCAACCCCAAAAGAAATCCGCGTTTCATGCAATGGTTTTGGCCGCGAACGTCTGCTCGCGAATAATTTGCGCCACCGCAACGGCATCCGGCGCGCAGGCGCGGTGGGCTTGTCGAAACGTTCGCAGCGGCTGGAGGCTGGCCGCCGCAATCACCGGCCGGGCAGCCGCCGACAATTTCTTGAAACGGCGGTTGACAAAAAACACGCTGCCATATACCCCTACCCCCCATGATGGTCAAATCCTTATTTTGGGAGTGGCGCACCCGGTGAAACCTGTTAAATATTTTGTCATGAAAGTGAAACCTGTTCGTCCCGGACTGGAAAAACGGGCGCTGGTCATCCGCCTGCGGAAAATCAAGGGCCAGATCGAGGGCATCGAAAAAATGGTGGAGGCCGACGCTGATTGTTCGGACGTGCTGATGCAGGTCGTCTCGGCGCGCCAGGCGCTGAAATCATTCAGCGAAAAAGTCCTTGAGTCCCACATGCGCACGTGCCTCGAAGGCGCCACCAGCCGGCCCGAAGGACGCCACAACCTGCGTTCCCTGCTCACGGTTCTGGAGCGATACGCCGTCTAAAAGTTTATGCCCGCTGAAAAAAAATCCGACGGCCAACGGGCGAACGACTTATTGCGTGACGCGGCGACCGGTGAAATCGCCGAGGTCCTGGAACGCCTGAAAACCTCGCCGACGGGTTTGAGCGAGGCGGAAGCAGCCGAGCGGCTGGAAGTGTTTGGACCCAACGAAGTTGCGCATGAACGAAGGCACGAATGGCTGCACCGGCTTTGGATCGCCGTCCGCAACCCGCTGGTCATCCTGCTGACCATTCTGGCCACCCTGACTTTTGCCACCGCGGAAAGTTCCAGCGATTACGCCTGCGGCGTGGTGATGCTGGTGATGGTTTTTCTGGGCGTATCGCTGCGTTTCGTACAGGAAACCCGTGCCGGCAACGCGGCGGCCAAACTGAAGGCCATGATCAAAGTCACGGCCACGGCGGTGCGCGACGGACAACCGAAGGAAGTTCCCCTGCAGCAACTCGTCCCCGGCGACGTGGTAAAGTTGTCCGCCGGTGACATGATCCCCGGCGATGTCCGGTTGTTGTCGGCCAAGGACCTGTTCATCATCCAGGCCACGCTCACCGGCGAATCATTGCCGGTGGAAAAAACCGACGCGCGCGACCTGCGCACCAACGTTTCCTCCATCGAACACACGAACCTCTGCTTTCTCGGAACGAGCGTGGAAAGCGGCACGGCCATGGCGGTCATCGTCGCCACCGGCACCCAGACTTACTTCGGCAAAATGGCCAGCAGCCTCGCCGGCCAGCAGCCCGACACGGCCTTTGACCGCGGCGTGAAACGTTTCGTCTGGCTGATGCTCACGTTCATGCTGGTGATGGTGCCAATGGTTTTCTTTATCAACGGTCTGCTGAAGCACAACTGGAAGGACGCGTTTTTCTTCGCCCTGGCCGTGGCGGTGGGCCTCACGCCGGAAATGCTCCCGATGATCGTCTCCGTCTGCCTGTCCAAGGGCGCGCTGGCCATGTCGAAAAAGAAGGTCATCGTCAAGCGGCTGAATTCCATCCAGAACTTCGGCGCCATGGACGTGCTCTGCACGGACAAGACCGGCACGCTGACCATTGACCACGTCATCCTCGAACTGCACTGCGACGTATTCAAAAACGAAAGCGAGGCCGTGCTGCGCGACGCCTACCTGATCAGCCATTTCCAGACCGGGTTGAAAAACCTGCTGGACCGCGCCGTGCTGCGTTACAAGGAACTGCACGGCGAACTCGGCATCGATAAATACAAGATGGTGGATGAGATTCCGTTCGATTTTTCGCGCCGGATGATGTCCGTGGCCATCGCCTGTCCGGACGGCGAGCGGCAATTGCTGACCAAGGGCGCGCCGGAGGCGGTCTTTGCCAAATGCACGCACTTCGAGAGTGACGGCGAAATTTTCCCGATGGAACCGGTCCTGGTCGGCGACCTCGTGCAACAGGTCAATGAATTGAGCGAAGACGGTTTCCGGGTGCTGGCCGTGGCCACCAAAAAATTGGGGCAGCAGGCCACGTTCACCAAGGCGGACGAAAGCAATCTGGTCCTGACCGGCTATCTGGCGTTCCTGGATCCGCCCAAGGAAACCGCCTCCAAAGCCATTACCGCCCTCCGGCAACACGGCGTGACCGTCAAGGTGTTGACCGGCGATAATGACCTCGTCACCCGCAAGGTTTGCAGTGAAGTCGGCATTCACGCCGAAAAAATCCTGCTCGGCAGCCAGGTGGAAAACATGGCCGAGGACCAACTTGCCCAGGAGGTGGAAACCACGGATGTGTTTGCGCGCCTTTCGCCGGCGCACAAAAAGCGTGTCGTTCAGGCCCTGCAACGCAACAAGCATGTCGTCGGTTTTATGGGCGATGGCATCAACGACGCCCCGGCGTTGCGGGCCGCCGACGTGGGCATTTCCGTGGACAATGCGGTGGACATCGCCAAGGAATCCGCCGACATGATTTTGCTGGAAAAGAACCTGATGGTGCTGGAGGAAGGCGTGCTCGAAGGCCGCAAGGTGTTTGTGAACATCCTGAAATACATCCGCATGGGTGCCAGCTCGAACTTCGGCAATATGTTCAGCGTGCTGGGCGCCAGCGCCTGGCTGCCCTATCTGCCCATGCAGCCCATCCAGGTGCTGACCAACAACCTGCTCTACGATTTCTCCCAGGTGCCGATTCCCACCGATAATGTCGGCGAACAACAAATCACCAAGCCGCGCCCGTGGGCCATGGGCGAAATCGCCAGGTTCATCATGTTCATCGGCCCCATCAGTTCGATCTTTGATTACACGACCTTCTGTCTGATGTGGTTTTTCTTCAAGTGCAGCCATGCCATCGTGACCCCGGATCTGCTGGCGCGATTCCACGACGACGCCGTAAATCACACTCAGGCGGCGGCGTTGTTTAATACCGGCTGGTTTGTCGAATCCATCATGACCCAAACGCTCATCGTCCACGTCATCCGCACCAACCTGATTCCGTTCATCCAATCACGGGCAAGCTGGCAACTGACCATGACCACCATCGCCATCATGGGCGTTGGAGCTTATCTGCCGTTTTCGCCGGTGGCACGGTTCCTGGGATTCGTGCCGTTGCCCTGGCAGTTCTGGCCTTTCCTGGCCATCACGCTGATCTGCTACGTCGGTCTGACCCAGGTCATCAAGACCTGGCTCATCCGCAAATCATGGGTGTGAACCGGTGGCAAGTGACAGGTGACAAGAATTTTTTGGCGAGCGTCTGCTCGACTTTCCTGTCACCTGCCACTTGTCGCCTGTCACCGGAAAAGAAAAGCCGTTCCGCATCACACGGAACGGCATGTTTAGGCGTGCGCGGCTTGATCGGCTCCGCTCAAGCCTCAAAGGATTTTCCGCAACCGCAACTTTGCCTGGCGTTGGGGTTGGTGATTTTGAAACCGCCACCGGTCAGGGCGGCACTGAAATCCACCACGGTACCCCGCAGATAGGTCGCACTGAAGGGGTCCACCAGCACGGTCACGCCGTGCTGCTCGGCGGCCGAGTCGCCATCCCGCTTTTCGTCGAAAATCATGTTGTACTGCATGCCGGAACAGCCGCCTTGCTCCACAAAAATGCGCAAGGCTTTGCCGGCATTTTCAGGTTTCGCGAGCAGTACCTTGGTTTCTTCCGCCGCGCTGCGGGTCAGCGAGACGACCAGTTCGGCGGTGATGATTTCACTCATTGTCTTTGGCTAAGCTAAGCCGGGCGCGATGGCATGTCAAACGACCGTCAATTTTGCGGCGGCGCGATGTGTTCCCGGGCATTATCGATTTTCTTCTCGAGCAAATCGTGCAACTGGGGCAGTAATGACTCCAGACGCCGGTACACATTCACCGCCTGCGTCCATTCCCCCAGCGTCTCGGCCACGCCCGCCGCCTGCAGCCCGGCTTTCTTCACCCAAAACGAATCCGCCACTTCACCATCGTGCAGATTTTTTCCATAGAACACGTCGAGATAATTCTGCAAGGCCTGCTGGAACAACGCGGTCTGGTCCGGGCCCGTCGCCTGCGCGGCGCGCTTTTCCAACACCAGCCCGATGCCCATTTGCGCCTGGCTGCGCGCGCCGGCGGACGCCGGTGGTGAACTGATGACCTGGGCGTAGGCGTTGGTGGCATCGTCGTAAAAATGCGCGCCTTGCGGTTGCCCGGCCAGTTGCAAATAGCAATCGCCGACTTCCCCCCAGGCAAGCGCGGCCTGTTCGGACTGCGGATACGATTGGCTGATGGCCTGGAACACCTGGATGGCCTGTTTGAAATTGGCCAGCGGATTATTGGTGTCCGTCGATTCCATGTGCATCAACGCGCTGCCGTAAGCGAACAACGCCTGCACCTCGAGGTCCGGCGGACAATTGGTATCACTCGTCAGGCTCATGAAATATTGGATGGCATCCGAATAGCCAAGGCGGCCCATGGCCGCGCGCCCGGCCATCATGCGGGCCGGATAGGCGAGACTGGACGCCGGCCATTTCTGAAAGAGCAGCTGATAATTCCTTTCCGCGTCAACGAAATAGGAGTTGTTGGTTGCTCCCTGCCGGAAGAAATAGTCGCCCACCCACCATTGGGCGACGGGAGCAAGGGCGTTTTGAGGAAATTGGACAATAAAATTGGTGAACAGTTGAAAGGCGTTGGTCTCGCGTCCGGCCTGAAAATTCGCCCAGCCGCGGGCATATTCCACTTGCGGCAGCAACCGCGTGTCATTGGTGTACTGGTCCACCCAGCGGTCATAGATGTCGATGGCGGTGGGCCATTGGTTTTCCTGTTCGTAAGTGCGTGCCAGCGCCAGTTCCACTTCCGATCGCAACGGCGACTCGGGAAAGCGTTCTTCAAATTTCTCAAACAGGGCGCGTGCCGCCGCCGGCTGCTGCATATCCGCCATCCCTTCACCCACCAGCAACACGCTGTTGTCCGCCAGGTTGCTCGTGGGATAAACCTTCAGGATCCGCGCCAGCGCATTGCTCGCCCCCGTCACGTCATTCAACTCCAGGCAGGCGCGCAACGTCTGGTACAGCGCCTGCGCGCCGATGGCTTCGGTCACGGCTGGAAAATTTGTAAAATCGTTCACCACCGCCTCGTAATTTTCCCGGGCGCCCGCGTAATCCTTCTGCGCGAACAGCGCGTCACCCGTTTTAAATCGGGCCACCGCGAGGTCCACCGAGGGCGACAACATCTGCGCCGCGGTCTTGAAGGCCGCAAGGCTTTCGGGAATCTTTCCATCGATCCAGAAACCCCAGCCCTGGTCCAGATATGCCTTGCCCATCAACGGGCTGTTGGTATACGCAGCCAGGAACTGGGCAATCTGGGCCCGCGCCTCCGCCAAACTGTTCGTCGCCACCGCCGGGTCCGCAAGATATTCCTTCAAATACAACTCGCCCAACGTCAAACGCGCGATGTCCGCGGCCGGTGAATCCGGAAATTGCGCGAGAAACTGTTCCAGCGATTGGGCCGCGTCTGAAAATTTCCTCTGCGCGGCGGCCAATTCCGCAATTTTTAAAATCGCCTGATGCTGCCATGCCACCGGCACGTTGGTGGAAAGGTTCCGCTGGTACACCGACAACGCCTCTTCCATTCGTCCCATCTGCTCGAGGATGCCGCCTTGCTCCACCACGCTCTCGGCGCGCATCCCGGCCTGCCCGGTCGAATCCGCCAGCCGGAGCAGATTTGTCGTCGTGGCCAGGGCCGCGTTGGTGTCGCCGCTCGCCAGCTGCACCCGGCAAAGCAGGCGTGCCTGTTCCCAGTTCAATTCCGGCGCTAGTTTTTGCGCGCCCAACAAATTCAAAACCGTGGCAGCGGCACCGAGTTTGTCCTGCCGGAACAGCGCTTCGGCCAGCAGCAATTGACCGCGCACCACCCGGTCGTCGGCGGGGATTTTTTCCGCCTCGGTCTGGAACACTCCGTCCGGCGCCTGCAACCCGGCGCTCACGAGCGGCCATTGACCGAGCCTGGCATGCGCGGCCGCTTCGTCCACCGCCGCATCCAGCCGCCGGCTTGAGTCGGGAAAATCCCGCACCAATCGGGAAAACGTTGCCGCCGCCGCCGGATAGTCCTGGTTTTGAAACTGCGCCTGACCCAGCCAATAGACATATTGATCGGCCAGCTTGCCCGCCTGCGCCGCTTGCACGGTGAGCAGCTCAATGGCCGGCAAAAATTTTGCCTGTTTGATATCCGCCTCCGCCTGCATTAATAACGCCTCGGCGACACGACCGGACTTGGGATATTTTTCGGCGAACGCGGCAAATTCCACTTCCGCGCGGCTCCACATGCCGTCCTGAAACGCGCTGGCGGCCGCGGCGTATGCGCGGTCCTCGCGGGCGCTGGCGGCAAACGTTTGTTCGCCGCTCAACCCCAATGCGAAAATGATCATCAACCAACGGCAACCCCAAAACATGCCCCACTCTAAACAACGACCGGAGGCGAAAAAAGCGCGAAATGTGCCCCCCATTCCCGACGCTTTTCCCAAATGTCACCCGCTTGTTTCCGAACCGTCTTTGACGAAATTGTGGGACTGTGGTTGACTGCTCATGACAGAGAAAGTCCTACCGACGCCTAGCATCGGCGCTGGCGAATTCTGACCGCCAGCGCCTTCCTGTTTTTACCGCCGGCAGGCCGTGGCCGGGCGGTAAAGAATCACCTCGATTAAACGGACGACGAATGAGCTTGCCCGCGACCCGAACCTGCGCAAAATGTTTCCCTGGCGGCAACACGGAAGGGTGGCTGAGTGGTTAAAGGCACCTGACTCGAAATCAGGCGTAGTCGCAAGGCTACCGTGGGTTCGAATCCCACCCCTTCCGCCATCTATTTGCCATGTCTTTACAAGAAGGCGCGTAGGAAAGGATTATGGTGATCTCGCCTTTGCCGATGACGATTTTATCAGTGATTACTTCAATAATTTCACGCTTATCTTCGGGCTGCATCGTCTGCCAGTGGTCGTAAAGGCAGCTGGCTTGGGCAGCGGTTTCCCTGGCTGACCTGCCACGGCGGCAGCATCCACCCCGATGCGATAGCGATGTTAAAGTTAAACATTCCTGACTTCTTTTCGGGATTTTCCTTTCTGACGGTTTGCAGCCGAGTCACTCTTGGTCGAAGCAAAGAGCGATGACTTCAGACTTCAGCATGATTCCACCTTCCCAAAAGGTTGAAAACCAACACTAGCGTCCTGTGTTGGGTTTTGTACGTTCCCAACGAGGTCCATGGAACGCCATTGGCAGCCCGATAATATTTCTTGCCAGTTACGCCACTGTCGGAGCCGCAAAATACTTTTGTAAAACCAGCGCAATGATTCCACTCAGACGTGGTTGTTGTGATGTCGAGCCGCTGGCCATGATCCTGACTGCTGGATGAGTCGATGCGCGCTGCTGAATCACTTTCATAACGATGGGATTCATCCTGTCCCACACATGGATTACATCCCCGACAATCACAACGGCATCCGGCGCAAGTCCCGTCACCAGCATGGCAATCCCTTTTCCCAAATACTCCGCCATACGATCCAAGGCTTTCCATGCGGTTGGATCTTTTTGAAATGCCAATGCCAGGATTTCGGCGAAAGTCTTTAGCGAATCTTTCCCCGTCATCTCATTGTAATATCGCACCGCGGCCGAATTAGATGCGAAAACCTCCCAACAACCGTAATTGCCACAGCCGCATTGCGGACCATTTTCATCAATTGTGACATGGCCGAATTCTCCCGCCAGACCCGACGTACCCCGTACCAGCTGGCCATTCATAATCATGCCCACGCCAATACCTTCTGAAACGGTAACCACCAAAATATTACGCTCGCCATTGGTACGCTTGCCAAACCATAATTCCGAAAGGGCACAAGCATTGGCCGCGTTCTCCATGCTGACAGAAAGTCCGGTGGCCTTTTCAAGCTGGCCTTTTAGATCCGCCGCCTGCCAGCCCAAGTTTGGGGCAAAAATAAACTTCTGCGAGGATAAATCCACACGACCGGGCAAACTGACGCCGATTTCCTCATAAGTCATCAGCGGATATTCCTCCATTAATTCACGAATCCGGGCGCTGAATTGTGTGATAAAAGTTTCAGATTTTTTGGGTGTGGATATCGTCTCCTGGGCAAGGAAATGGCCGTTTAAATTCGCCAAGGCTATGTCCGTGGTAAAAGGCTGGATATTAATCCCAAAAACACCAACTCGATTTTCATTTAAGTGCAAAAATGTCGGGCGGCGTCCCCGTGGCAGTTGACCGACCTCCCCCTCCCGCAACCAACGCTCGGCGATGAGTTGTTCGGTGATAACCGAGACGGTACTGCGTTGCAGACCCGAATGGCGCATCAGGTCGGCGCGAGAGACCGGCTGATACTTGCGCATCAGGTTGAGAATGATGCGACAGTTGATGTCGCGCACTATCCCGCTTGTTGCCACCTGAAAATTGTTCAGATCAATTTTGCGCACAAAGGTCCTTTAAACCAGGATTAGTTCATAAACCCGCGGTAACGGTTGTTCCGATCACCATGATTGATGCGGCGGTTAATGTCGCGCACCATCCGGCCGGTCGCCACCTGAAAATTGTTCAGACCGATTTTGCGCACAAAAGTCCCATAAGCCAAGATTAGTTTATAAGCCCGCGGTAACGGTTGTTCCGATCACCCTATTTGAATGCCTTGGCTTCGACCAATGCAATCGCTGCTGGCCGTGGCACCGAACAGGAAATGAAGTGTTGAAGTGCTCACGGAATGAAAGGTGATTGGATGGCGTGGCAAACCCGGACGGACAAGGCCAGTCGTTGGCGGGTGTCGAATTGATTCTGCTTGCAATAGTCAGTAATGCGGATGCCGCGGACCGGTTCCATCACGAAATAAGGCCGCCCGGTTGCCGTGGCGCCTGCATCCAGCACCCGGGCGATGCCCGGATGATCCATCAACGCCGGTGAACAGCCGGTCCGCTTGGGCATGTGCATCAACAATTTTGAAAGGTTCACCGGAATCGGGCTGGTTGTGATCGAATGGATTTCATAATTCAATGAATGTCTTCATGGAAGATGGATTCCAACGGCAAATCAGGATTCAAATGATGCTCCTTTAGCCATTCCCGGTTAAAAATCTTTGACCGGTAACGGATGCCTGAATCACAAAGAATGGTGGTGATGATTTGGCCCGGCCCCCGTTCACGAGCCAAGCAAGTTGCTCCGGCAAGATTGATTCCCGAAGACAAGCCGACAAATAATCCCTCGTCCCGCAACAAGTGGTGGATGATCGTCAAGGCGGTCTGGTCTTCAATTCGATATGCCTCATCCGTGGAAACGCCTTCCAGATTTTTCGTTACGCGGGTCAGCCCGATGCCTTCCGCATAAGAATCCCCATCCTTGGTGTTCAGATTCCCGTGCTTGAACCACGACCACATGGCGGCACCATAAGGATCGGAACATACCGTCAGTATTTTGGGATTACGTTCCTTCAGGAACCGGCTCGTGCCGGCCAGCGTCCCGCCACTGCCAACCGAAGAAACAAAGGCCGTTGCCTCGCCGGAAGTCTGTTTCCAGATTTCGGGGCCGGTGGTGGTGTAATGGGCGAGGCTATTATTGATGTTGTCAAATTGGTTGGCCCAGAACCAGCCATGCTCCTCCGCCAGGCGCTGCGCCTGGCGGATGTAATTGCCCGGGTCACTGTAAGGCTTCTCGGGCACAGTAATCACTTTGGCCCCCAAGGTTTGAAGCAACTGGATTTTCTCGGAAGACTGGTTGTCCGCTATGACGATGACCGTCCGATAACCTTTTGCCTGCCCCACCACGGTCAGGCCGATGCCCGTATTGCCGGCGGTACCTTCGACAATCGTGTCGCCGGGTTTCAGTTCCCCGGCGGCCTCGGCCTCAGCGATGATGCTATAAGCCGTCCGGTCTTTGACCGATCCACCGGGATTCATAAACTCGGCCTTGGCCAGAATTTCGCAACCGGTCATTTCCGAAAGATGTCGTAGCCGGATTAACGGGGTTCGACCAACAAAACGTTCAATCCCATAATAACGCCTGCCGCTCATTTTGCCGCGCAGGGAACGGCGCTGATGCGCTCCAGCCCCGGCTCCCCGCTCACCGCTTTCTCCTGGTGGATTATTCCCTGGAGATAAAAAGGGAAGAAGTTTGTCCATAATGGCGATTACCGGTTGGGTTGCGGGGTGTACCGTAAATACGGCTTCACCTTGCGGATACCTTTAGGAAAAAGTTTCCGGGCGTCCTGGTCGGAAATGGAGGGAACCACGATGCAGTCGTCCCCTTCATGCCAGTCGGCAGGCGTGGCGACCTTGTGCCCGGCGGTGAGCTGAAGCGAGTCGATCACCCGAAGAATTTCAGCAAAATTCCGGCCGGTGCTGGCAGGATAGGTCAGCGTCAATTTGATTTTTTTGTCCGGACCAATGATAAACACTGAACGTACGGTCGCCTTGTCGTCAGCGTTGGGATGAATCATGTCATAGGCCGAGGCCACCTGGCGGTCTTCGTCGGCAATGATTGGGAAATTCATCGTGCAGGCCTGGGTCTCATTGATGTCCTTGATCCAGCCAAGGTGGGAATCCAGCGGATCCACGCTGACAGCGATCACCTTCACGTTCCGTTTTTCGAATCCGGCCTTGATTCTTGCCACCGCCCCCAACTCGGTCGTGCACACAGGGGTGTAGTCGGCGGGATGCGAAAACAACACCCCCCAGGAATTGCCGAGCCATTGGTGAAACTTGATTGGCCCTTCGGTGGTTGCGACCGAAAAATCGGGGGCCACGTCTCCTAATCTTAATGACATATGCCGTTCCTTTCTGTCTATTGGTTTTGGTTTAAAAGTCTAACCGGCCAGAATTTTGAGCCATTCCAATCACCAGCCAATGGCCCCTGGCTGCGAAATTCCTCCTCTTCGTGATAACGCATCCGGGCCGCAATAATATCCCCGCGCCCCAGGTAGCCCACGGCTTGATCCGGTTCATTTCGCATCACCACCGGCAGCCGTCCGACGCCGTGGCGGAGCATCTTGGCAATGGCGTCATGCAATGATTCATCCGGGTAGGTGACCACTAACTTTGTCTTTCCAGCTTCGAGCACGGACAGATTCCCCGCAGGCGCGCCCTGTAACGCACGCACCAAATCTCCCCGGGTAACAATTCCCGTCAGTTTTTGACCGCTGTCAACAATGAGTGTTCCCTGACGCTTGGAAATGGTGGAATCGCCTTTGGCAATCCGGTCCGAAAGTTCCCGGACCGTCATCTTCGCGGGGACCATAGGGACCTGGCGGTCCATGACATCGCCCACCCGCATCATCTCAAACAAATCCACGCTGTATTCACGCGCTATGTGCTGGCCGCGGCGGGCGAGCTTCTCCGTCAAGATGGATCGGCGCAGCACCAGCACCGTGACCCCCAACGCCGCCACACTGCCAATGAACAATGCCGGCAGCGCATTGAAATCATGAGTCAGTTCCAGCGTGAACACCGTCCCGGTGAACGGCGAACGCATGGTGCCTCCCATAATCGCTCCCATGCCAATCAGGGCCCATAAGCCCGGGTCGCCGGTCGGCAGCCATTGTCCCAGCCATGCGCCCAGAGCGCCGCCGATGATGAGCAAAGGCGCGAGGACACCACCCGAAGTGCCCGATCCCAATGCCACCGACCAGACCAACGCCTTGGCAATCAACAATCCAACCAATACTTCACCCAACAATTGCCCCCGCATCAAGGCGTGAATCGTGTCATAACCCACCCCCAGCACGCGCGGTTCAATCAAACCGCCGACGCCCACCACCACCGCGCCCAGAGCCGGCCACCACATCCAGTGAATCGGCAGTTTCTGGAATAAATCCTCAAACGCATACACCAGGGTCGTCAACAGCCACGACCCGAAGCCGACAGTGATACCCACGAGCAGGGCGGCGAGGAGTTCACCGGTTCCCATTACCCCGTGCGGAAAAACTGGGAACATCGGTCCGGCTCCGAGTAGCGGCACCCGCAAAATGGAAGCAACCAGGGAGGCCACCGCCACCGGAATGAAACTTCGCGGCTTCCACTCAAACAACAACAGCTCCACGGCCAACAGCACTGCGGCAACCGGGGTGGCAAACACAGCCGACATTCCGCTGGCCGCGCCGGCAACCAATAAGGTTTTTCGTTCGGCTGCGGAAAGATGAAAAAACTGGGCGAACAACGAACCAAACGCTCCTCCCGTCATGATGATCGGTCCCTCTGCTCCGAATGGTCCGCCGGTACCAATCGAGATGGCCGACGAAAGCGGTTTCAATATCGCCACTTTGGGATTAATCAGGCTGCGCCCCAGGAGAATGGCTTCCAGCGCCTCCGGTATCCCATGGCCGCGGATTTTTTCGGAACCATAACGGGCCATCAACCCGATGATCAGCGCTCCCGCGACCGGCACCAGCAACAGCCACCAACCAAGACGGCTGTTTTCCGGTAACAACGTATTTGCCGAAAGACGGTGAAAGAACGAAAGGTTGGTGATAACCGCGATCAACCAGAGCAGGGCCTTCGCCACCGCTGCGCCAATAACCCCAATGGGAATCGCCAGGACCGATAACAACAGCATCCGCCGGTCCGTGCGGTAGTCCCCCAATGAATCGGAGGGAACATCACTGGACCCCTTTACGGTTTGGGCTTCAGCAACCATGGGTATTTTAAGCTTGAACACCATGCGCCCAAATTATATCGTGATACGATATAATTCAACTGGATTTTATCAGCGGAAGGTGATAGGCTCCGGCAAAAGCTTAGTTCATGCCGGCAAAAAAGCGGAAAATCACCAAGGCCCGTTATGAGGCGCTGGCCGAATTGCGCTACGCCCTGCGGCAGTTCCTGCGTTTCAGCGAAAACGCGGCTCAAGCGGCCGGGGTCACGCCCCAACAGCATCAGGCCATGCTGGCCATCAAGGGGTTTCCCGGTCCTGACCTTATAACGATTGGTGAACTGGCCGAGCGGCTGCAGATTCTGCACCATAGCACGGTCGGATTGGTCAACCGGCTGGTGGCGGAACGTTACGTCCAGCGGGTGATGGACCGGAAAGATCGTCGTCAGGTTCGGCTGGTGCTGACCCTTCGGGGTGAAACCATTCTCGAAAATCTCTCCACCATCCACAGTGAACAACTGCAACGCATGGCACCGCAGATCACCCAACTCTTGAAGGGTTTGCGCGGTGAGATTTTTTGAATTCGGGGCGGGGGACAACAATTCGCCATTGTGAGCAAAGAGTCGACCGTCATTTTGTTGCGCAATCGATGGGTTGAAAAGGACCCCTTCCGCCAAAATGGGAACTGGAAATTTTCCTGCCGGTTCGACCCCCGAACCTTCAAGCCGGTTCAATCCGTGCCGAATCGCCCCGGCGGACCATGCCGCCCTGCACCACCGACGCGTAAGCGCCGACGCGCGCCTGGTTGTGCCTGGCCGCGGTTTTCAAAATGCCAATGTCCCGGGGCACGTCACCCTGGGGCAGGGTGGTCATCACACAGCGGCCACAGGGACCGGTGATTTTCAGCTTCACTTCGCTCCCGATGGCCACAACTTTTTCATTCCATTCGTCGTTTTCCGGAAACCCTTTGACGCCGGGCGGGGTTTCAATGACGAGGTTCGGGCGAAAGCGGCGCGATTCAAACCGGCCTTCGGGATAAAACCCGCGCAGGCTGTCGAGCGTTGCCGTGGTGAGAAAATGGATGACGGCACAGTCGAAAAAAGTCCCGGCCGGCATCGCTTCTTCGGTGACAACGTCGCGTCGCGCCAGACCATCCATATCCGGCCAGTATTCCTCCAGCATGCCGGCCGGTGGGGCGCCGGACAAAAACCGGACCGGCTTGCCCAGGCTGGACGATAATTTTGCCTCAATACCTTTGTCACCCGTGGACATGCTGCTCCCGTCCGGAAACGTGATTCGCGCCGGCGGCAACGCGGTGGATTCCTCCGGCGGTTGCGTGAATGTTGCCCGGAAGGAAAACAGCGCCGGCCATTTGGAGGGGTTTTTCGCACTGGCGATCTTCCCCGTCGCCGGGTCGGCCACGGAAAACGCCCGGTCGCCCAGCACACCCTTGGCCCCAATCTGCGCGGCGTTCAATTCCTCGCCCATCATGGATTTGACCGGATAGCGGTGAATCGCCGCGATCACGCCGATTGGGCTGCTCATGCGGGTTGGGCGACTTTTTTGATTTCGAGGCTGATTTCCTCGACCCGCTGTGGCTTCTGATGTTGCATCGCCATGATTCTCACATAACCGATGAACAAGTAGGCGGCAAAAACGTAGGGAAATGCATTAACCGGCGGGGCTGGCACCGGATAAACACTGCCAATCGCGGGCACCAGCAACAATACCATGGCAGCCACGCACATAACGATGTCCCTGGCCATGAGTTCGCCCCGTTTCTTGAGAAAAGCGGGCGCGGCAAGCGTAATGAGAATGTAAGCGCCGAGAAAGCCAAAGGCGCCCATCGTGCCGGCATCGTTGAATTCGTCGAGCACAGCCATGCCATTATCAACCAGTACATAATAACTCACCGTTACCACACTGAACATAACCACCGCCATCGTGGCCAGCGCCACATGCGGCGTCCCATGGTTCTGATGCGCAGTGCTTGTGGATTTGTGAAAGAACTCGTGACGCCCCATGGCGAACATCACCCGGGCTCCGGCGTTCATGCAGGAGGAAGCCAGCGCAAAAAAACTGAACATGGCGCCTGCCGAAAGCAGCGGCCACAGGTAGGGCACATGATACATGGTGGCCAGAACATTCAGTGGCGCGTCGATCTGGTCCAGGGTGGTCGAATAGCCGCGCGTGCCCAGCACTTCCGTATAGCTGACCAGAATAAAGAACGCACCCGTCAACAGCAGACTCCAGATGATGGAGCGCGGAATGGTTTTAAGTGGATTGACCGCCTCCTCGCCAAAGGCGGTGGAACTTTCAAATCCAACCAGACTGAAGATGGCCACCACCACACCCATGCCCAGGCTCAACATGGACGCGCCCTTGAAACTGAACTGGGTCGTGTCGATGGCAAAATGGTGATGTCCCAATACGATGCCAACCAGCAACAAAATAAAGAAGCACGAGAACGCTTCAAAGCCCAGCATGATCAGCGTTGAAATTCTGATGTCCTTGTAGGCCATGAAAAAACAGGTGCCCAAACAGACCGCAAAAAGAATCACGGGCGGGAGGCTGATGTGGATCGCCGCCAGTAATTTGCCGGCGAAAATCGTAAAGCCCGTTGTCCCCGCCAGACCGATGAACAGATACGCCCATACCAGACACCAGCCGCAGAGTGCACCGCCGGTGAAACCCAGGCCGGACGAGGCATAGTTGTACATCGAACCGGCCATCGTCGTGCGCTTGGCGAACTGGTTCAGGCTGAATGCGACGAACAACAGCATGACCGTGCCCACGGCATAGGACAACCAGCTGAGGTTGCCGGTGGTGGCAAACATCAGCGGCACAATCAACGCCGCCGTCATCGTCGGCGAAATGAGCGCAATATTTTGCGCCAGTAATTCCATGAAGTTCAAACAATTGGAACGCAACTTGTTCATAATATTTCTCCTTGGTTAACGTTTGGCTCTTTTAAGATGGGCGGACTTCAAACTCCCGCGCCGGGATGCTGGAAACGGTTCCGGCTTGGGCAGTGGCAGCGGGCGGACGACGGGAATCGCGCGATGCTGGTTGAGATGGGGATTCGCCGGGGTACTGGAAACCGGCGACGCCACAACCAGAACCTCTGCGTCCTTTGGCCCCGGCGCGATCAACCGGTGCGGCAGGCGGGATTCGAAATGCGCGGCGTCGCCGGGCGACAAATCATGGGTTTTTCCCGCCAGTGACAGCGTGAGTTTGCCGGACAAGACATAAATCCATTCCTCACCATCGTGATGGTAGTGCTCATTACCACGGCGAGACGGGGACACTTTGATGCGCAACGGTTGCAGATTAAAGAACCGGCCCGCATTGGACAGCGGCACATATTTCAGCCCGTTGATGGTTTTTTCGGCCGCATCCGCCGCGCGCACGATCACACAAGGCTCGGTGGCCAGTGGCGATTCGAAAAGCGACGCCAGCGAGATGTCAAAAATCCGGGAAAGCGTCAGCACGGCGGCGATGGAAGCCTGACGGTCCCCCGACTCCAGCCGCGATAAAAAGGCCTTGGAAAGCCCGCTCCGACAGGCCAGTTCCTGAAGGGTCCAACCCCGCCGCAGGCGCAGTTCGCGCAGTCGCGCGCCAAAAGAATGAAGCTGGGACTGTACCGTGTTATCCATGCCGTCCGCGGATTGATGCCTTTCAGGTAATGCTGTTGTCATACAGGCAACCATCCAAAAGCATACCTAATGCCAATGATAACAGAGTGAAAATCCTTAAGGAAAATTGACAGTGAGGTTCGCCGCCGGGGAAAATGGCTGTCGTGAATTGAGCAGCGCGGTCAAATAAAATCCGAAAATCAAAACACCAACGGGTCGCCGAGGCTCAATTGTTTTCCCGCTTCGGTCGGCGGGATGGAAGTGTTCACCGTGAACCGGTAAAAATGATTGAAGCGCTGTGCATTCGCCCATTCGGGAAGAAGCCGCTTCCGCAGCTCCATGAACTTTTTCTGAAAATCACCGGTGGCTTGTCCGGAGTCCGGATCGCGCGTGGGGACGACACATCGCTGGCAGGGGTTGTGGCCAAAAAATTTCACCAAACCGACCTGGAATGGCTTCAGTTCGTCCGGTGCGCCGAACAGGTGATCTTCGCCAAATGGCTCGCCACCAGTCAGTTCCAGATTCGTCCGAAAACGACGGCGCACACTTTCGAGCGTCATTTGTGGAAACCAGCCTTGAATGGTGCGGAGGCTGGCCTCGCTCGTAATCGTTGGCCCAAAAGCCGTGCGATCGTCGGGGAACCCGCTGTGCGGTTCATGCCGCAAGGCAACGGCAAAACCGAAAAAATCGCTCAACCATTGACCGATGCAAACCGGATCATCCAGTTGAAACTGTGCCGACGACGATTCGCCGTTGGGCCACAGGCGGACCTCGGCGATCCTGGCGTCGAACTGGCAACGCAACTCATGAACGCGTGGCGTGCGTTTCCCATTGACCACTTTTCCGTCCGCATCGTAAATCGCATAGCTGCGGTCGTGCTCCAGGATGCCGCCGCCGGTAATGCGGGCGGTTTCCACCGGGACACCGTCCAGAGACTTGATGGGAAAAATGATGATTTGGCCGAGTTGCATTCGCAGCCCCAGACCAATAACGCAGCCGCTTGTTACGCGGCAATCCATTTTTAAAAAAATCGCGACTTGTGCCTTTACCGGAATTAACAGACCGTTCCCAGGAATGCTTCAGGGTAGGCACCGATGGAATTTTACCCGGGGGCGATGACAAAATGAAATCCCAACCCACGCCTTTCCTGGTTCCCCGGCTGCGCATTGTAACCGGCAAAGCGGTCGCCTTTGGCCCGGATAAAGCGGAATTACTGGCGCTGGTGGCGGAGACCGGCTCGATTGGCAGGGCGGCCAAACGCATGGGCATGTCTTATATGCGCGCCTGGTCGCTCATCCAGACCATGAACGCGTGTTTCAAACAACCGGTCATCAAGGCGGTGCGCGGCGGTCGGAAGCGGGGCGGCGCGGAATTGACGGAAACCGGGCGGCGCGTGCTGGGTCTGTATCGGCACATGGAAATGAACAGTCTTAAAATTATCCGGACGGACTGGAAAGCGTTGCGAAAGCTTTTGCGCGATTGAACCGACGGGTACAGCCGAAAATAAAATTTTTGCCGGGTTCTTTTCCCGTTATACTTGACAAAGTATAACGGATGTGGCTTTGTTAGGCCGCATGAGGAGATGGGGTTTCACGCTCATCGAACTGCTCGTCGTCATCGCCATTGTCGCGATCCTCGCAGCCATGCTCCTGCCAGCGCTGGCGCAAGCCAAAGAAAGGGCGCGCTCGACCCAGTGCGCAGGCAACCTTCATCAGTGGGGATTGGCTTACCGGATGTACGCCGACGATCACAACAACTTCCTTCCGCGCCGCGGGCAGGGGGTTCAAACGCTGGCGGTGATTGACCGGCCGGATGATTGGTTCAATGCCTTGCCGGTTTATTTTGGTCTTCCCTCTTTTCAAGCCATGGTCACCAACAGCACAAGGCCCATTGCCCATACTCAATCCGTCTTTATCTGCCCAACCGCCAATAATCCGGGTGGAACCTACTTTTTGCCGTATGGCATGAACATGAATCTTTCGCCGTGGAACCTGCCGCTGGCCACAAAGTTCGACATGGTGATTCAGCCGAATTATGTCGTGGCGATGGCCGATGCGCCGGGGCCTTATGCTTCAACTTATCCATCCGTCCAGCCTTACAGCATGGTGGCCCGCCATGCCGGACGAATTAATCTGCTGTTCCTGGCCGGTCAGGTGCAATCCTTCGCCGGTTCTTATGTGGGCTGCGGCGTCGGGGACCCGAAACTTGCCGACGTACGCTGGCTCACCGGCACCGCCAGCGATGTCACCGCCCATAATTATTAGCGCCGCCTGGGACAATGAAAAGAAGCTTCTATTTTGCCCTGTTGGTAATGCTGGCCGTGTCGTGTCGCCGCAACGTTGTAACGCCCATGGACCGTCACGTTGTCCGTTGCGCCGTTATTGGCGGCATGACCATGACGGGTTTGTGGCAGGAGATCTCCAAAATGTTTGAGGCGCAAACGGGTTATCGGATTGAAGTCGTGGCGACCGGGCCGCGTCCCATCCTTGATGCCGCCATGCGCGCGGGAAAAGTGGATCTGCTCACCATGCACTCAGGCGACATCACCACCGATCTTGTTGCTGACGGATATGGCGTCAATATGCGTCCGTGGACACGCAATGAGTTATGCATTGTCGGCCCGCCCGACGACCCGGCGCACATCCGGGGCATGACCAACGGCGCCGCCGCATTACGGAAAATTGCCGAAGCGCATGCCCGTTTTGTGGATTTTGAAGGCATCGGCAGTCGCGAACTGGTGCATACCCTGTGGCGGCTGGCGGATACCGAACCCAGAGGCGATTGGATGCTCAAGGATGGCACGGTCTCCCGGTGGAACATCCTGCAATTTGCGCGCACCAACGATGCCTATGTGGTGGTGGGTTACATCCCCGCGCACCTGGGCAAGATGTACGCGGAAGGGATGGAAATCCTGGTCAAAGGCGACCCGGTCATGCGGCGGCCCTTCATCGTCATGGAGACGAATCCAAAGAAATTTCCCACTGCCAATCATGCCGGCGCACGCGCATTGTCCGACTTTCTGCTTTCCGACAAGGTGCAGAATTTCCTGCTCGAATTTGGCACCCAAACCAACGGGCCGGGGCCGATCTTTTTTCCGGTAGCCACTACTCACGAATAAATCCCGAAATAAATCAAATACCATGAAACCAGCACAAAGTTTATTGTTCGCCGCGGCCTGCGGCATGTTTTTCATCCTGCCTTCCACCGGCAAAGCAGCGATATACACTATCAACAACACCACTGCCGACGCGCTTCTATCGGGGGCTTCACCAACTTTGAACTTCGGCGGTGCGGGAACGCTGGCCATTGCCCCCGCATCTTCGGCCAAAGGCGAATTTGACAGCGTGATTATGTTCAATACCGCAGGCGCGGTCAGCCAATTCAACACGACCTACGGTGCGGGAAATTGGGCAATCACCGGCTTTACGTTATCACTGGCCAGTAATTTCGGCGCCAACGGCGCCATTCCCAACAACAATTTGCTTAACACCGTCAGCGGAGGCAATTTCGGCATTGACTGGCTGTCCTATGACAGTTGGGTGGAAGGTAATGGCGGTGGCATGGGCGTGGCCAATGGGGCCGTGAGTTTCAATTCGATTTCCACTTTGTTCTCGGCCGGCTCTGATTCGCTTGGCACGTATCTCTACACCCCACCGGGCAACAACGTTTACGCCAGTTACTCGCTGCCGCTTGATGCCGGCCTCGTGTCCGATGCCGCAGCGGGCGGCGCGGTCTCACTTTATTTTTACGCGGCGGATACTCAGGTCAGCTATCTATTCAATTCCAAGGAGTTCGCATCAAACCACCCTGAACTTACTATCACGGCGACTCCGGTTCCAGAACCGACCAGCGCTGCGTTACTGGCGGCATCACTTGGCGGCTTTCTGTTTTCGTTCAGACAGAAATGGAAAAAATGAACCGCTGCCGGGTAATCGTTTTCGTAATCGCGCTGCTGCGCCTTGGTTCAATCACCAAGGCGCAGGTCACTTACACCGGAACAACTTCCGCTGATGCCTTCCTCGCAACGGGTTCGTCGAACAACCCGGAAGGCAGTGACTTGACGGGATTGAACTTTGGCGCGGCGGGCACCCTGGTTGTCGCTCCGGCGGCATCGGTAAAAGGAGAATTTCAGAGTGTGCTCAAATTCAGCCTTTCAAACGCGGTTGCCATGTTCAATACGAACTATGGCGCGGGGAACTGGACAATCACCGGCATTTCAATCGCATTGACCAGTAACTACGGGACAAACGGGGTGCAGCCGAACAATGCGATTTTCCCCATGATTAGCAGCGGGAATTTTATCATCGAATGGTTGTCTGACGATGATTGGGTGGAGGGAACCGGAACCCCCAATTTACCCACAACCGACGGAGTTACCTACGATTCACTTCCCGTTTTGCTGTCTGGCGCGCATGAAATCCTTTGCACGAACACCTACACGCCGCCCGGCAATAATGTGCCGGTGACTTATGCGTTGCCACTCAATACCAACCTCGTTTCCGATGTGGCGGACGGCGGCGATGTCACGCTTCTTTTCCATGCGGCCGACAACCAGATTGGATACCTGTTCAATTCTCAAAACTACGGGCGCGGCAATGAACCACTGATTAATATCACGGCCGCGCTCAAAGCGGTGCAGCTTAAAATTCTTTCAGGTTATTTCACCAACGGCCTTTTCCACCTCACCGGCATCGGCGGAACGAATTTGCAATACCAGGTCCAGGCCAGCTCCAGTTTGACAATGACCAACTGGCAAACGATTGGAACGGTGACCGCGGACGGTGTAGGTATGATTCAGTTTGACGACATCACCGCGACCAATTCCCAACGGTTCTACCGGCTTTCCCGTTGAATTTCCCCAACCAAAAACTGACACTGAAAAAACAGCATGAAAAAACAAATTCTCTTCCTCGCCGCATGTCTCCTGCTGCCGGCCCTGGCGTCGCCTGTTTGCGCGGAGGAAGTAACCGTCTTCGCCGCCGCGAGTCTGACGGATTCATTGAAGGAAATCGCCGCCGCTTACGAAAAACAGTCCGGCGACAAAGTCGTCTTTAATTTCGCCGCCTCCAGCACCCTGGCGCGGCAGATTGAGGAAGGCGGGCCCGCCGACCTTTTCTTTTCCGCCGATGAAACGCAAATGAACCGGCTGGAGAAAAAGGGGTTGATCGACCCGGCTACGCGCAAAAGCCGTCTCGGCAACTCGCTTGTCGTCGTGGTTCCGAGCACCAGTACACTGCAAATCAAATCCGCCAGCGACCTCACCAACGCCGGTGTGAAACAAATCGCCCTGGCCGATCCCAAGTCCGTGCCGGCGGGGGTTTATGCCAAAGGCTGGCTGACCCGGCAGCAACTTTGGCCGGCCATTGAGCCGAAAGTGATTCCGACGGAAAATGTCCGCGCCGCCCTCGCCGCCGTGGCGTCCGGCAACGTCGAATTGGGTGTGGTCTACAAAACCGACGCCGCCATTTCCAAAAATGTCAAAGTCGCCTACGAGGTCCCGCGCGCGGATGCCCCCGACATCAGCTATCCCATGGCGCTGGTAAGAAATTCAAAGCAACCCGAAGCCGCGAAAAAATTCCTGGATTACCTTTCGTCCGAAGAAGCTGGACAGGTCTTCACCCGATTTGGCTTCCTCTTGCGTGAATGACCGCTGAAGAATGGCAGATTGTCTGGTTCACCGCGTGGGTATCCGCGTTGAGCACGGTGATCATTCTGCCGTTCGGCCTCGCGCTGGCGTGGGCGCTGGCCCGGCGCGACTGGCCGGGCAAATCCATCGTGGAAACCTTCGTTACGCTGCCGCTGGTCATGCCGCCGGTGGCCACGGGTTTGATTCTGCTGAAGCTTTTTGGCCGACGTGGCGTCATTGGCGGCTTCCTCCACAACCAGCTCAATCTGGATGTCATCTTTACCTGGCGCGCCGTTCTGCTGGCACTGAGCGTCATGTCGATGCCGCTGCTGGTCCGCGCCGCGCGCGTGGCGTTCGAAGAAGTCAACCCGCGCCTGGAACAAATCGCCCGCACCCTCGGCGCCAGCGGTCTGCGCGTGTTTTTTACCATCACTCTCCTGCTGGCCGCACGCGGCGTCATCAGCGGAATGTTGCTCGCATTCGCCCGCGCACTCGGCGAATTTGGCGCCACGATCATGGTCGCCGGCAATATTCCAGGCAAGACCTCGACACTCTCGCTCGCCATTTTCGAAAACGTGCAAATCGGCGAGGACACGCACGCCTACCGCCTGCTGGGAGTATCGGTCGTCCTTGCCTTCACCGCCGTGTGGTGCAGCGAATTTTTCCTGCGCCGCAAAAAATGACATGAGCCTGCTGTTGAAAAACATTTCACTGTCGCTGGCTGATTTCACACTCGAAGTGGATGTCGAAATGCATCGGCATGTGACCGCTGTTTTTGGCCCCTCCGGCTCGGGCAAAACGTCGCTGCTCGATCTCATCGCCGGACTGCGCGCCGCGCGTTCCGCCTTCATTCAACTCGACGACCGCACGCTTACCGACACGACCCAAAAAATCTTCGTGCCCACATACCAACGTGGCATCGGTTACGTGCCGCAGGACCTCGCGCTGTTTCCACATCTCTCGGTGCGCCGGAACCTGCTTTACGGCTGTAAATCCGGTGGCGCGAACGATCCGTCGTTCCGCTTCGATCACGTGGCTGAAGTTCTGGAAATCCAGCCGCTGATTTCGCGCGGCGTGACGGAACTTTCCGGTGGCGAAAAACAGCGCGTCGCCCTCGCGCGCGCCCTGCTGGCATCGCCGCGCCTGTTGTTGCTCGATGAACCGCTGGCCAGCCTTGACGCGTCGTTGAAGGCGAAAATCATCCCCTACCTGGCCCGGGTCCGTGACGAGTTCCGGATTCCGATGCTGTGCGTGACCCACGACCGCTTTGAAGCGCTCGCGCTGGCGGACGAAATCGTCGTGCTGGTGGACGGGCAGGTCAGGCAAACCGGTCCCGTGTCGGAAGTTTTCACCCGCCCGGCCAGCGCCGAGGTCGCCCGGCTGGTCGCCGTCGAAACCCTCCAGCCCGGCAGCATTATGAACATAAACGAAGGACTCGCCACCGTGAGCGTCAATCGGGTCACGCTCACCGCGCTTGCACCCCCAACCGCATCGCGCGAAGTGTTTGTCTGTATCCGCGGCGAGGACGTGGTCCTCCAGCATGATACCGTCACCACCAGCAGTGTCCGCAACCGTCTCCCCGCCCGCGTGGTCTCGCTTCATCCGGAAGGCGCTCTGGTGCGCGTGGAATTGGACGCCGGATTCCCGTTATTCGCGCTGGTCACCCGCGCCGCGAGCGCCGAACTCGCGTTGCATGATGGTAAAGCCATCACCGCCTTCATCAAGGCGCCCGCCGTCCACCTTGTGCCACGCTGAAACTACTGTTAAAGAAATTCCATGCGCGTCCTGTTTTTCGCCCAACTCAAAGACGTCACCGGTTGCGATTCGGTCGAAATCCTGTCGCCGGCGCCGTTGACTGCGCATCAGTTGTGGACGGAATTACTGAAGCAATTTCCGGAGCTTGCCGCCCATCGCTCCAGTGTCCGGCTCGCCAACCATTGCGAGTATGCCGGGCCTGACACCGTTTTTGCATCGGATGACGAAATCGCACTCATTCCGCCCGTGTCCGGAGGCTGAAACTCTTTGGTATGGAAATCGAAATCCAGCTCACACCTGACCCCATTGCGGAAACCATTTCTCCGCCGCCGTCACTGGGCGCGCACGGCGCCTGGCTGGAATTTCGCGGTGTCGTTCGAGGCGAGGAAAACGGCGGAAATATTTCCGCGCTCGAATACGAGGCCTACCCGGAGATGGCCACGGGCGAAATCCGGCGCATCCTCGAATCGCTCGGCACAAAATTTCCGTGCCTCGCCGCGAAAGTAATCCATCGCGTCGGCGTCATTCCGGTCGGTGACACGGCGATTTACGTCGGCGTGGCGTCCCCGCACCGCGGCGAAGCCATCGCCCTGTTGGCCGGATTCATGGACCGCCTCAAACAAGACGTGCCGATTTGGAAACGGCGAGCGTTACCGCCGGTGGCCGCAAATGCAAATTTGCGGACTTCCGGGCCCGGTGCATCCGCTGATTCACATCGGCGGCCACAAAACATTTTGTCGGTCAACGAAGCCCTTGCAGAAATCCAGTCGTGCTGCCGGCCGTTGCCTGCCATCCGTGCGCCCCTGGCCGAGGCGTTTGGCCGCGTATTGCGCGAGACCGTCTGCGCGCCGTCGGATTTGCCGGATCGCGATCGTTCCACCCGTGACGGCTATGCCATTCGGCAAAACGATGCGTCTGAAAGCTTCCGGGTCGTGGACACCCTTCATGCCGCCGATTGGAAACCGTGCCAGCTCAAATCCGGCGAAACCGTGCGCGTTGCCACCGGCGCGGCGCTACCGTGCGAAAATCTGCGCGTGGTAATACAGGAACACGTAGAACGTGACGGCGACCGAATCCGGATCACAAAACACGAGTCGGCCCTGAACCTCCGCCAACGCGGCGAAGACGTAAAGGCCGGACAGCCGCTGGTGCCGGCCGGTGCGCATCTGAATGCGGGCAGACTGGCCCTGCTTGCGTCCGCCGGCTGTACTCAGCCGCTCGTCAGCCCGCGCCTGCGTGTCGTTCATTTCACCACCGGCGACGAAATTGTGTCACCGGAGCATACCCCCCGACCGGGACAGGTTCGCGACAGTAATTCGATTTTGATTCACAGCCTGTTGCGGCGCTTTGCGTGTGAGACAGAACAAGCTCATCTGCCGGAAGATTTTGATCTTGCGAAGGAGCAAATCGGCAATCAGCAATCGGCAATCGGTAATTCGGATGTGTTGCTGGTTTCTGGCGGCGCGAGCGTGGGTGACCGGGATTTCACCCGTCCGCTGCTCGAATGGCTTGGATTTGAAATCGTCTTTTCACAAGTCAACGTGCGCCCCGGCCGGCCTCTTATTTTTGGAATCGCTGGTGGGGCGAGCGTCCCCGCGAGCCGGCTCGTCGGTAGCCTCGCCCCACCCGATAAAGTCCGTGTGGCGTTTGGCTTGCCGGGCAACCCGCTGTCGCATTTTGTCTGTTTTCATTTGTTTGTCGCCGCAACTCTGGCGAAACTCACCGGCGCGGAACCGGTAAAGTTCCGGCGCGGCCGGCTCGGGGCAAAATTGGACGACGCGCCGTGTCCGCGCGAAACGCTCTGGCCGGCGCGCCGGGAACCGACCGGTCTGCATCCGCTGGCGTGGGCAAGTTCCGGCGACGTGACCTGTCTGACGGAAGCGAACGCCTTGATCCGGATTCCGGCGGATCGTGGTTCAATCGAAGCGGGCGGCGAAGTTGAATTCTTATCAACCGATTGAGATGAACAAAATGTTTTCGCATCTGGATGCGCGCGGCGGCGCGCGCATGGTCAACGTCGGCCACAAACCGGTTCAGCGCCGGCGCGCGGTGGCGGAAGGGAAGCTGGTTTGCGCCCCGGCCACGATTCGCGCGCTCAAAAAAAACGCGCTGCCAAAGGGCGATGTTTTGACCGTGGCCCAGATTGCCGGCATCCAGGCCGCCAAACGGACGGCCCAGTTGATTCCCCTTTGCCATCCGCTGGCCTTGAACCACATCGAAATCCGTTTCAAAATCCGGCGCGCGGCCATCGAGGTCCGTTGCACCGCGGAAACCAGTTCGCAAACCGGCGTGGAATTGGAGGCGCTGACCGGTGTGAGCGTGGCGGCGTTGGCGCTTTACGACATGTGCAAGGCCGTGGACAAAAAAATGCGGATCGAGGGCATCCGGGTCGTGGAGAAAATCAAGGAATGAAAATCGGCCGCCTCACCGTCAGCGACCGCGCCTCGGCGGGCATCTACGAAGACCGCAGCGGGCCGGAGATTGAAAACGTGTTGCGGGAATTTCTCGGCGGCGCGCAATTCGAATCGCTCATCGTGCCGGACGAGCAACCCTTGATTTCCGCAGCGCTGAGAAAATTTGCAGATGAGCTGAAATGCGATATGGTGGTGACGACGGGGGGCACGGGCATTTCACCGCGCGACGTGACGCCGGAGGCGACCCGGGCGGTGCTGGAAAAGGAATTGCCCGGGTTTGGCGAGATCATGCGCGCCCAATCGTTTGCCAAAGTGCGAACCTCGGTTTTGTCGCGCGCGGTGGCGGGGACGCGCGGCGCGTGTCTGATGGTGAACCTGCCCGGCAAACCCTCGGCGGTGCGCGAATGCCTGGAAATACTCGCACCGGCCATCCGTGAAGGGCTGGCTCATTTGTGCGGCGAAGACCCGCACGGGCGGAAATAAAATGGATCCGTTTGGACGACAAATTGATTATCTGCGAATCTCGGTCACCGACCGGTGCAACGAGCGTTGCCTCTATTGCATGCCGGAAGGGTACAAGGGCTGGGAAAGCAATCCGGACCACCTGACGGCGGAGGAAATCATCCGGGTGGCGCGCGTGGCGGCGGGGCTGGGCTTTCGCAAATTCCGGCTGACTGGCGGCGAACCGCTCGTGCGTGGCGACCTTCCCGACATCGCCCGCGCCATGGCCAAAATTCCCGGGGTCGAATCGGTCGGTCTTTCCACCAACGGTCTGCGGCTGGCCGCGCTGGCGCAACCGCTGCGCGCAGCCGGTCTGCGCACGGTGAACGTAAGCCTGGACGCCTTGGATCCGCAAATTTACCGGCGCATCACCGGGGGAGACGTGGCCAAGGTCCTGGCCGGCATCCAGGCGGCGATCGTGGCAGAATTCGAACGCGTGAAACTGAATTGCGTGCTGATGCGCGGCGTCAATGAGACGGAACTCTGGCCGCTGGTTTTGTTCGCCGCCGAACATGGCCTGCCATTGCGGTTCATCGAGCTGATGCCGCTCACGTCCACCGAGGTTCTGACCGAAAAAAATTTCCTGCCCTGCGGCGAAGCGATGCAGTCGCTGGCGCAACGGGACGAACTGGTTCCGCAACCCGACCGCAAACTCGGCCACGGCCCGGCAAAGTATTATCTATTGAAACAAACCGGCGCGCTCGTCGGTTTCATCGGCGCGTTGACGAACGAGCATTTCTGCGAACAGTGCAACAAGATGCGGCTCACGGCCGACGGCAAGGTGCGTCCCTGTCTCGGCAATCACATCGAGGTGGACCTGCGCGCGGCGCTGCGGCATGGCGCGGACGACGGCGCGTTGAAGGAATTGCTGGAAACGGCGCTCAGATTGAAACCGCTGGAACATCAGTTCCGCACCAACTATCAGCCCTGCCGCCCCATGACCGCCATCGGCGGGTGATGGCATTCAAATCATTCAGCCGCACACCCGGCGGTCGTCAACGCCGGAATTTTCAATGATCGAATTCCTGTAACTATTTGGTTACCGATACGTCTTATAGTTCAGTTGTATTAAGGAAAATGAGAACGATCATTTTGACCTATCCGGGATACCAGTCCCTGCCGCGAGGCATCAAGCAGATGCTGGTGGCCTCGGAAAATTTTTACTTTGATGAAATCGGAACGGTCGCGGCCAGCGCAAACCGCAACCAGCCGAAGGCTGCAAAAACTGCGCAGTTCAATGGCGTGACCAGCTTGGGCGGTCCCTTGCAGATGTACGCCCGGGCCTAAAGGCCGGCCCGCCGCAGACATGCGCCCGCACAAGAGCGGTCAACCGCAATGTCGACCGCTTCACCGATGATCGCCTTTTGGCAACCGGCTTACACCGCCACGGACAGCGCAGCGTTCT
>JAJPJM010000185.1 GCA_021324235.1 Verrucomicrobiota bacterium | reverse complement strand
CTGGCCGATTTTGCCGGCAAGAAACGGATCCTGGTCCGGAACAAAACGGATTTGCCGGTGAAACTTGCCGAATTCCGAATTTCGAATCCCGAATTCCGGACGGTGGATGTTTGCTGTCTGAACGGGCAGGGGATGGAAGCGTTGAAGGATGCGATCAGGGAACTCATCTGGTCGGGCGAAATCCGGGCCGAAATGTTGCAGGTGATGATCAATTCACGGCATCAGGATGCGTTGAACCGCGCGCGGGCGGCGACGCAGCGGACCATCGACGCGCTGCGGGGCGAAGTGACGTTGGAACTGGCCGCGCTGGATTTACGGATTGCAGTCAACGCCGTCGGCGAAATTGTCGGCAAAACCGCGACGGAAGATTTGCTCGACTCGATTTTCAGCCAGTTTTGCATCGGGAAATAGTCGCTGTCAGGAGCCGGTGCGTTATCGGGAGTCGCCGGCCGATTCCTCCGCGGGCAGCCGCGCGGCATCAAAGTCGTCGTCTTTCAGCACAATGCTTTTCAATTCACCCGGTGCAGTCGAAAGGAAAGTATCGGTGCCGTCAAACGCGCGGCTGTTCCGAATAATGGCGCCCGGACAATGTTCCAATCGGATCACGGGCGTAAGGGGCTGTGGCCGGGAGGAAGAAACGCCGTCCAGTTCCAGTTGCCTTGAGTCCCTTACCAGCAAGGCCGGGCCGTGGTCCGCATTCACCTGCACGTCGTGGAGTTCCAACGCGTCCGTGAATGTGCCGCGCATTCCGGTTTTCGCCGACGCGATGACATCGCCCAGGCGCAGGCCGGAAATTGGCATTTCGGGCAGCCCTTCAACGTCAATGGCCGTCTGCGCATGATTGATGGTCATGTGACTGATGGCGAGGTTGCGAAAGACGGGCGTTCGCGCCGAAACCGGTTCCACGGCGGTTTTGGTTTCGCCTTCCATGAGATAATAGCTGGTGACGTCGATTCCGATGCCGACGTTTTCCATGGTCCAATTGTCGAACCGGACATCTTCGACCGTGCCGCCGCGACCGCGCCGGCTTTTGATACGAACACCAATCTGGGTCCCGTCGCAGGTGATGTTGTCCGCCACAACATTGCGGATGCCGCCCGAAATTTCACTGCCCAACGTCACCGCGCCGTGGGCGTGATGCACGGTGCAATTCGAAATCGACACGTTTTCCGTGGGCCGGTTGACCCGCCGCCCGTCCGCGTCCTTGCCGGATTTCAAAACGATGCCGTCGTCGCCGGTGTCGATGTAACAATCGGAAATCCGCACGTTGCGGCTGGAATCAACGGCGATGCCGTCGGTGTGCACGCCCGGATAGGTTTCGATGATGACGTCGCGAACCACGGCGTTGTCCGTGTAAAGCAGGTGGATTGTCCACATCGAAGAGCCGACAAAATGAACGCCTTCGACGAGAACGTTGGTGCTGTCCATGAAACGGACGAATGACGGGCGGAGTTCGGGTGCGGCCCGCTGGTAATCCTCCGCCGGGGCGGGTGTCTTTAGCTCGAGCTCCTGGAGCAGATGTTCCCAGTTGGTGCCGAAGGCGGTCCCAATGTCGGTTTCCGAGGAATTGATCCGGGGCATGAGTTTAAGCCATGCCGCGTTGTCGGTGGTGAGCACGCCGCGGCCCGTGATGGTGACGTTGTGCAAATTCCGTCCACCGATCAAGGGCACCGGCGTGAGGCATTCGATGCCCTGCTCACGGCCGGGGGTAAAGGGCAGCCGCATGGCCGGAAACCGGAGCGTGGCTCCGGCGTCAAGGTGCAGCACCAGATTGTCCGCCAGTTCAATCGGGCCGGTGACATAATTTCCCGCCGGGACGTAAACCGTTCCACCGCCGGCGGCACTGGCCGCCTGAATGGCCGAGCGAATCGCTCCGGTTGAATCGGTTGAGCCGTCGTTGTGCGCGCCGTAATCCAGTACGTTAAACCAGGGTGCGGCGCCCAGTCCATTCACGCCGATGGATAGAAACCATGGCAGCAGCAGGAGACGGCCCGAAAAACGACATGCCCAGGTTTTCATGCGAATCAACATTGGAAATCATGAATGCCAGTTTATTTCAACTGCAAACCGTCGGAAAATGTCCAGGCTCAATAAATTGAGCTTCCAGCTTCAGCCGGTTTTGCGTCGGGAAATGAAGTTCCAGGCTGGCGTAATCGGAACGGGACGCCTATTCTTGGTGCCGGTGCCGGTGCCGTCCGGCCTTCACTGTTGCCATTTTGATTTTGATTATGAACAAGCAAGAAATCGCAGCCGCATTAAGGGAAGAAGTCGGGCATCTGGAAGTTTCGATCAAAAAGGTTCAGGCCCGCTGCGACCGGCTGAAAAAATTCGTGCTCGATCTCGAGGAGGAGATCGTCCCATCCCCGCCGCCCCAAAAAACAATTTTTGACACCAAATTCGGAAAGGTGATTGAGAAGGTTTTTGGTGAAGAGCCCAAGCCGCGCAAACGCTGACGCGGCGCCAAAGCGGGAGTGGAAGGTTGGCCCGGCTCCAGCTTCAGTCAGTTTGGTGTTGGAAAATGACACGCAATCTGCCAATTATCCCGACGGACAAGTTGGCGGGGCCGTATTTACCGTTTTTTGCCGTTGTTAACATCAGCTGCGGGATAACTGAAAAATCATTCATGCCAATCACCTATCGGATCGACGCAACCCGGCAACGGGTATTCACCCATGTCACCGGGGCCATCAGCGCGGTGGACATTGTGGGACACTTTGAAGTGGCACGCCGGGAGGGATTCCTGCCTTATGCCGAAATGATTGACGCCTCCAGCATCGTTGACCCAACCCTTTCCCTCGTGGAGATCGGGAAGGCGGCGCTGGCCGTGCGGAACTTGGGCCTGGAACAGACCTTCGGCTCGCGGGCGGTGCTGGTGGCCAATGATACCATCTTTGCCCTGGCCCGCGCGTTTACGACCCTGTTGTCCGGTTACATTCCCATGGAGGTCTTCCGCGACCCCATCGCGGCGGAAAAATGGTTGAATCAACGGAGCGGTGGCGAACGGACCAGCGGCTGATCGGATGTTTGGGCTGCTGGCCGCAATCATTACCACACCTCCACCGGTCCTTTGGGCACGGGAATTTGTTGGCGCCGGGCGACGTCAGGTTCGGCGCGCATGAAAGAAGCGACCATCGGCGCGGGACGGAACCGTGATTGCAATTCCCCGTGCTCGTCGAGGAATTGCTGTCGCCAGTGGGCATAGTTTTCCAGCACATCATGGAATTCGGCGCGGGTGGAGATTTGCACGGCACGTTTGTTGAATTCGTGGCACGGGCCGAAGCGTTTGGAATACCACGGCGCGACCTTGCGGAACATCCGGCAGCCGAGGGGCTCGCCGAAGACTTCAATCATCAAATCCAGATGCCGGCACATCACGCGCACCCGTTCGGCAAAGGCGGGTTCGGGAAGAGACTCACCATCGGCCGAAATGGCGGGGCAAGACTCCGTCGAGCCTGGTTTTTTACCGGCAGTTTTACGGTCAGGGCTCGGGAGACTTTCGCCCCACCGGGTGGTTTGCAAATACTGCAGCGTGTGCTGGAAAATCCATGGATTGTAAAACGCGCCACGGCCGATGCTCACGCCGGCGCACCCGGTTTCGTCGAACATCTTTTTCGCTGCCGCCGGCGTGATGATGTCGCCGTTGCCGATGACGGGAATGCGTTTCACGGCCTGGACGACGGCGCGGATGCCGGCGAGGTTCACGGCGCCGCCGAAACCCTGTTCGCGTGTCCGGCCATGAACAAAAATCGCGGCGGCCCCGGCGTCTTCGAGCGCGCGCGCCAGGTCCGGTGCGGTCAGGTTCTGATCGTCCCAGCCGAGGCGCATTTTGGCCGTGACGGGAATTTTCACGGCGTTGACCATGCCGCGGACGAGCGCGGCGGTTTTGCTGAGTTCGGTCATCATGGCCGAGCCGCCGCCGACGTTGCAAACCTTGCGAACGGGGCAGCCCATGTTGATATCCACGGATGCAAGGCCGCGCGCTTCCAGCATCAACGCCGCGTCGCGCATTTCTTCGGGGACGGACCCGAAAAGTTGGACGGCCAGGGGTGAATCGGCGGGCCGGGTTTCGATGAGTTTGAACGCCCGGAGATTTTTTTCGAGGAGCGAGCGCGCGTTGACGAGGTCGGTGGTGCACAGGCCGACGCCGCCGATTTCACGCACGACCAGCCGGAAGGGCAGGTTGGTGTAACCTGCCAGCGGCGAAAGGAACAGATTGGACGGCAACGTCAGCGGGCCGATGCGCATGGCGGGGAACATAGCACATCCCTTCGGGCATTGGAGAGAAAAGCGAATTCGCGCATTGCAGAAGGCGGGATGGCATGCTAGTTTGCCATGCCAAAGTACAAATATGTTCGGCGAAGATCAAAACAACAAAGAGAACGACCGTGGCCCCAAGAAGCCGCCGGGCGGTTTGAAATTGCCACCGACGACGTGGGTGGCGTGGATTGCCATCATCGGCAGCATTGTGGCGTTGATGCTGTTGCGCGATCACATGACGGCGCAGGTGGGGACGCTGTCGCAATATGAATTTTTCCAGAAGTTCCAGTCCAATCAAATTTCGCAGGCGACGGTCAGTTTCAATCCGCAGACGGCGCCGCTGACGGAAATCTCCGGTTCCTATTACCAGACCGATAAGGACGGCAAAAGAGCGGAGGTGCCGTTTGTCGTCAAGAATGCGTATTTGACCCAGACCAAACAGGACCAGCTGTTTGCCTCGGACAAAATCGATGCGAGCGAGCCCAACACGATGTTGATGAGCGTCGTCTGGAGCATTGCGCCGTTCCTGTTGATTGGCATTTTATTTTGGTTTTTCTTCATCCGCCAAATCAAGATTGCGGGCAAGGGCGCGCTGAGTTTTGGGAAGAGCAAGGCCCGGATGCTGGCGAAGGACCGCAACAAAACAACGTTCAAGGACGTGGCCGGGGTGGAGGAAGCCATCGAAGAGGTCTCCGAACTGGTGGAATTTTTGAAGGACCCCAAAAAGTTCCAGCGGCTGGGCGGGCGCATTCCCAAGGGCGTGCTGATGGTGGGCGCCCCCGGCACGGGCAAGACCCTGCTGGCCAAGGCGATTGCCGGCGAGGCGGACGCGGCGTTCTTCAGCATCAGTGGTTCGGATTTTGTGGAAATGTTTGTCGGCGTCGGTGCGAGCCGCGTGCGCGACATGTTCGAACAGGCGCGCCGCAATACGCCGTGCCTGGTTTTTATCGACGAAATTGACGCCGTCGGACGCAGCCGCGGGCACGGTCTGGGCGGCGGCAACGACGAACGCGAGCAAACGCTCAACGCTTTACTCGTTGAAATGGACGGTTTCGATACGCAGGAAGGCATCATTATCATCGCGGCGACCAACCGGCCGGACGTCCTTGACCCGGCCCTGTTGCGTCCGGGTCGGTTCGACCGGCAGGTGGTGGTGAATCTGCCGGACGTGCGCGGGCGCGAGGCGATTTTGAAGGTCCACGCCAAGAACGTGAAACTCGCGCCGGAGGCGGATTTGTCCATCATCGCACGCGGCACGCCGGGTTACTCGGGCGCGGAACTGGCCAATTTGTTGAATGAAGCCGCCTTGCTCGCTGCGCGGACGAACAAAAAATCCGTCGGCATGGAAGAGCTGGAAGAGGCACGCGACAAGGTCCGTTGGGGCCGCGAACGCCGCAGTCTGGCGATGACCGCCGAGGAAAAGAAATACACCGCCTGGCACGAGGCGGGCCACGCGCTGGTGAACGTGGTGCTGGAACACACCCATCCGCTGCACAAGGTCACGATCATTCCGCGCGGACAATCGCTGGGTTCAACGATGCAGTTGCCTGAAAAGGACATCTTGAACCGTCGCCGCAAGGAGATGTTTGACGATCTCGCCGTGACCATGGCCGGTCGCATCGCCGAGGAAGTGGTCTCGGGCGATATATCGACGGGCGCGGCCATGGATATTCAGCAGGCTACGAACCTGGCGCGCGCGATGGTTTGCCAGTACGGCATGAGCGACAAGGTCGGCATGGTGCAATACGGCAGCGACGACGAGTACGTTTTCCTGGGTCGCGAAATGGCGCGTACGAAGGTTTACAGCGAGACCACGGCCAGCGAAATTGACGAGGAAATCAAGCGCTTGATTGATGAAGGATATAAACGGGCGCAGGACATCATCCTGACCAACCGCGACAAGCTGGAATTGATTGCCAATGCCCTGCTGGAGCACGAAACGCTCGATCGGGTACAGGTTGAGGACATTATCAAAACCGGGAAGTTCACGCCGCCGCCGCCCAAGTCTCAAAGTGGCACGCTGATG
>JAJPJM010000159.1 GCA_021324235.1 Verrucomicrobiota bacterium | reverse complement strand
GACGGCCCGCTGAGCCGTCCCCACCTTGACAGGTTTGCCGTTGCCGACCATGCTGGCGGTGCCGATGCTTGAGCAAACCGTCCAGATTGTTTCCAACGAGCGCGACACCGATTCTTATTTCCGTCTCGTCCTGCGCGCGCCGCAAATCGCGCCGCTCATCCAGCCCGGCCAGTTCGCCCACGTCCGCGTGTTGCCACTGAAGGGCGCCCTGCTCCGGCGGCCGTTCAGCATCTTCCAGGTCACCGGCGACACCTTTTCCATCCTCTACAAAACCGTCGGCCAAGGCACCGAGGCACTCGCCCGGATGGGCTCCGGCGAAGAACTGAGCGCCATCGCGCCGCTCGGCCACGGATTTACCGTGCCCAGGCGCGGCGGTGAGACTCCCCTGCTGGTCGCGGGTGGTTACGGCATGGCGGCGATGTATCTGCTGGCGCAACGTTCGCCGCAAAAGGGCATCGTGTTCGTCGGCGGCCGCAGGCGGATTGACATCCTGTGCGAAAAGGAATTTGAGGCGCTCGGCTGGGACGTGCGCACGACCACCGAAGACGGCAGCCATGGCGAAAAGGGACTGGTTACCCAGCCGTTGCTTAAGGAATTAAAACGAAAAGCGCCCTATCGGAAGGTGTTTGCGTGCGGCCCGACGGGGATGCTGGGGGCAGTCGGCAAAATCGCCGGGGAATTCAATGTGCCGGCGGAACTTTCCATGGATGAACACATGTGCTGCGGTGTGGGTGTATGCCTGACGTGCGTGATTCCGATCAAGACCGGCGACGGCTGGGAATATCAACGCACCTGCACCGAAGGCCCGGTGTTTGATGCGCGCGAGGTTGTTTGGGAAACAGTGAAATGAAGTCCAAAGTCCAAAGTTTAAAGTCCAGGGTCCAAAGTCCAGGGTCCAAAGTCGAACCGGCAGCCGAGGGCGTAAATCTTGCCGTCCAGATTGGCAGGCTGACGCTGCCGAACCCGGTGATGGTCGCTTCGGGCACGTTCGGTTACGGCGTTGAATACGCGCAACTGCTCGACCTGAACCAACTCGGCGCGGTGGTTGTGAAAGGCATCCGGCTGCATCCGGTGCGCGGCAATCGCACGCCGCGCACGGTTGAGGTCACCAGCGGACTTATCAATGCCATCGGCTTGCAGGGACCGGGTGTGGACGGGTTCATCAAAAAATACTGGCCGTTCCTCAAGACGTTGAAGGTCCCGGCCATCATCAACATCTGGGGCACCACGGTCGAGGAATACGCCGACGTGGCGCGGCGCTTCGACGCGCTCGGCGGCGTGGGCGCGCTCGAACTCAACGTCTCCTGCCCGAATATCAAGGAAGGCGGCGCGCAATTCGGAACGGATCTGAGATTGATTGCGCAGGTCGTGGCGGCATGCCGCAAAGTGACGAAGCTGCCGCTGATTACGAAGATGAGCCCGAATGTGGTGAGCATCGCGCCGTTCGCAAAGGCAGCCGCCGACGCCGGCAGCGACGCGCTGTCCATCATGAACAGCTATCCGGCCATGGCGATTGACATCGAAACACGCAGGCCGAGATTGGCGAATGTCACCGGTGGCCTGACCGGGCCGTGCATCAAGCCGATCGCCATCAAACTGGTCTGGGAAGCGGCGCAGGCCGTAAAAATTCCCATCATCGGCATGGGCGGCATTCAGAACGCGGCGGACGCGATTGAATTCATGGTGGCGGGTGCGGCGGCGGTGGCGGTGGGCACGGCCAATTTCTATGAACCGCAGACACCGTTACAGGTAATTGCCGGGATTTGCGATTTTTTAAAGAAGCACGGCCTGAAAGACGTGAAAGAAATGATTGGCAGCGTGACACTGAAAAAATAAGTTACGATTTGCGACATACGATTTGCGCGCCGCCACCGGTTTTCAAATCACTCGTAAATCGTATATCGTAAATCCTGAATCGGATATGTTTGAGCATCGCTCCAAACCGTTGTTGCCGCGCCGGCAGTATTACCTGCGCCTGGCCCGGAGTGTGGGCACCGGCTTGCTGGTGATTGTGTTTGCGCTTGGCGTGGGGATGGTGGGTTACCGGACCTTCGAAGGCATGTCCTGGGTGGATGCCTTCGTCAATGCGGCAATGATTTTGTCCGGCATGGGACCGGTCTCGACGCTGCAAACCGGGGGCGGGAAGATTTTTGCGGGGTGCTACGCGCTGTTCAGCGGCCTGGCGTTCATCGCCATCCTCGGAATCATTTTTGCCCCGGCGGTGCACCGGTTCCTGCACCGGTTTCACGTAGAGGAAGCGAAACGCGCCGCCAAACCGCCGGACCAGCCTTGATTCTGTTTTGCGCTTCGCGCGCGGCAGGGTATGCTGGCTTCATGTTGTGGGCATTTACCAAGTATCACGGGCTGGGCAACGACTACCTCGTCATTGACCCGAAGAACCTGCCGGCGCCGCTGACGTCCGCGCAGATCAAGACGATCTGCCATCGCAATTACGGCATCGGTTCGGACGGCGTCCTGCTCGGGCCGCTCCCGTCCAAAAAGGCGAAGTTCGCGGTCCGCATTTTCAATCCCGACGGCAGCGAGGCGGAAAAGAGCGGCAACGGCCTCCGGATTTTTTCGCGTTACCTGTGGGACAAGAAACTGGTCGGCAAGGACGAGTTTGCCGTCGAAACCGCCGGCGGCCTGGTAAAGGCCACGGTGACGGAGCGCGGCAAAATTGTCCGCGTGGAGATGGGCAAGGTCAGTTTCTGGAGCGATGAAATTCCCGTGGCCGGCCCGCGCCGGGAAGTCATCAACGAACCCATTCATCTGCGCGGGGAACGATTCAACTTTTGTGCGGCGACGGTGGGCAACCCGCACTGCGTGCTGCCCATGGCCAAAATCAGCGCGGAACTGGCGAAACAAATCGGCCCGTTGCTGGAAACGCACCTGCGTTTTCCGAATCGCACCAACGTGCAATTCATGAAGGTGCTCGACCGCAACAACATCCAGATTGAGATCTGGGAACGCGGCGCGGGCTACACGCTGGCCAGCGGCAGCAGCAGCAGCGCGGCGGCGGCGGTGGCGCACCGGCTCGGCCTGTGTGACCGCGACATCTCCGTGCACATGCCCGGCGGCACCATTGAAATCGAGATTGGCGACGATTATGCGATTTGCATGACCGGCGCGGTGACCAAGGTGGCCGATGGCGTGATGGCGAAGGAAATGTTCAGCGCGTCCATCGCCGGCGGATGAGGCCGACCGGCGGAGGTAATGGGTTCCCGGGTTCCGTTTATGGGATTCAGCCTCAACGGGGTGCCCGCCACCGTGGCTAATTCCCGGAGAGCAAATCCCTGGCCGCGTCATAGTCCTGGGACGCAACCTGAACCCGGACATAGCCAAAGGTGTTCAGGTTAAACCCGATCGTCTGCATCAAACACTCGTCCGGGATAAACGCTTGAATTCCGGCCGCCTGGAGCCGGCTCACGACCAGATCCGCCGCCACCAGTGTTCCACACGTGACCAGCGTAACCAAATCCTTCTGCCGTTCGGCCGGCGATAGCGGCGGGAACTCATAATCAGGCCGGGCCGGACCGGAACGTGGCGGCGAATTTGGCGCCGCTGCGGTACCTGGTTCGACGAGCAGCGTATGGTCAATCGGACACTCCGGCACATCGTCGGAGTATTCCGCACCACAATATGAGCATTTGTTCATCGTCAGATTTCACGCTCAACCAACCAACCCCTAGTGCGGGGTACGCGTCACCGGAAGTCAAGCGCCGACGAATCCGGAAGCTGATCAATCACACCGCGGGCGACGAAGGTGAAAAGAGCGGAAAAGCTGAAATTACTTCACCGGCTGCAGTTTGGCGCGCAGGACATGGATGAGGGCCTTAACGGTGAGTTCAATGAAGAGAAACGGCTTGGCGATGAAATCGTTGCCGCCGGCCATCATGGAACTGGTGCGGCTGTCAAAGTCGCTGAGCGCAGTGACAAAGACGACGGGGGTCTTTTTATATTGCGGCATGGCGCGCAGCTTGGTGCACAGTTCAAAGCCGGTCATGCCGGGCATGTCGACGTCGAGGAACACGAGGTCGTAAGTGGTTTCGGTCAGCAACTTCAGCGCGGCGTTGGGATCGGCGGTGCTGGTGGAAGGCAATTGCGCCTTTTCCAGGGCATAAACCACGGCGCGCTGCGAGATCGGCTCGTCGTCCACCACCAGGATGTTGACGGGGGGCGGGTCCGGATTGTCCGGCCGTTTGCCGCGATCGAAAAGAAAGCCGAGAAAATCCACGGCGGCGGCAACGGTACGGAGGGTGGACGTGTTGATGCTCTTCGGTTTTTCGTAGAGTTCCTTGAGCAACGCCTCCAGGGCGGAGGACATGTGCGCCACGTGCATGAAACCGGCCAGGCCGGCGTTGCCGGCGAGCGCATGGCTGCGGCGGTAAAGTTCGTGGATATCCTTGAGCTGGATGGTTTCGCTGTTGGCCTTGATGAGGTTTTGCAAACCGGCGCGCAACGCGGCCAGGTTCGCGGGCTGGCTGTCAATGAAGGCCTGCCGCAGTTCCGACAGGAATTTCGTGTCACCCTCGATGTTGCTGAAGTCGGGTTTGGCGGCTGCGGCCGGTTTGCCCGGCTTGCCCGGCTTGGCGGCCACCTCCGGCACGGCCCCGCCGCCGCCGATGGTCTGGCGCACAATGTCCAATACGTCCTTGGGCGTGCAATTGGTCTTGGAGAGGCATTTGTTGGCGCCGGCCTTCCAGGCTTCCTGAATCATGTTGCTCAGGTAAGTGTTGGAAAAGACGATGATGGGCACCCTGGCAAAATCCGCCTCGCTGCGAACATTGATGATGAAATCCACACCCGACATCCTGGGCAGGACGAGGTCCAGCAGAATGATGTCGGGCTTGAACGTCCGCATGTCTTTCAAACCGCTTTCACCATCGTACGCCACCTCGGCCGAATAACCCTCAATCGCGAATTTATTCCGGTAAATGTTCGCAATCACCTGGTCGTCTTCGATGATGAGGACTTTTTTCATGAGTGAACCGGGGTCGCGACCGTCCCCGTCCAGGAAGGGTGCTTCATCAAAAAGTCCTGGGCGCGTTTGAATTCGCAGGCAAGGTCGGCGCATAATTTTTCCGCGCCATTCAGCTGGCCGGCCTTGCCCTGCCGCTCCAATTCGCGCAACAACGGCACCAGCCGGACCATGCCCAGGGTGGCGCTGGCCCCGGCGCAACTGTGCGCCACATGGCGGACGGCCTCGGCGTGATTCGTGCGAATCGCCGACTCCAATTGCGCGATTTGTTCCGTGGTCTGCTTGAAGTAAAGGTCCAACAATTCGCGCAGACTTTCCGGACTGCCGCCGCTTAAATCCAGCAACCGGTCCATTTCCACCGGTGCGGTTTCCACTTGCGGTGGAGCGGCGGGGGCGGGCGGGGCCACGGGCGGGGCCAACGGGAATGAACCCATTTGCGCACTCCAGCGCTCGATCACCACCCGCACGTCCTTGGGACGGATGGGCTTGGCCAGATAATCGTCCATGCCGGCTTCAATACATTTCTCGCGATCACCCTGCATCGCCTGCGCGGTCATCGCGATAATGATGATATGGGAGTTAAAATTGACGCTGCCGCCGCTCGCCTCGAGTTTGCGGATCATGCGCGTCGCTTCCAACCCGTCCATTTCCGGCATCATCACGTCCATGAAAACCAAATCATACGGCTTCCGGTCAAGCGCCTCGAGCGCTTCCTTGCCGTTGGCGGCCAGGTCCGGCTCGTAGCCCAGTTGCTGCAAAATACGCACGGCCACCTTCTGGTTGATGGTATTGTCGTCACACAACAACACGCGCAGCGGTTGGCGGCTGGCCAGGGATTCCCCGCTCTGAACCGGTGGCGGCGCCGGCTCGGGCAGCGATTTGGTCTTGGAAAAGGCACGGGTCAGGACTTCAAAAAACTGCGTGGGTTTGACGGGTTTGTTGACGAAGGCCACCCTGGGGATATGCGCCGTCAACGAAGCTTCGTGGCGCAGGCCGATCGGCGCGAGCAGCACCAGCGGCAGCGCCGCCTGCGGGGACAACTGATGAATTTCGGAGGCCAGGGTGAAACCGTCCATGCCCGGCAGTTGCACGTCAAGGATGACCAGATCAAAGAGCCTGCCGTTGCGGAGAAAATTTATTGCCTCCTGCGCGTCCGCCGCCTCCTGGGCAATCATGCCCCAACTGGTCACCTGCGCGGCCAGCAAATGCCGGCTGGTCGCGTTGTGCTCGACAATTAAAACGCGCCGATCCGCCAACGGGTCCTGCCGGCCGGCCAGCGCGAACGGCGAGGTTTGTGACTGGACCAACACGTTGATGGTAAAATGGAACGCCGAGCCTTCGCCCGGCACGCTCTCGGCCCACATTTTGCCGCCCATCAATTCGACCAGCTGTTTGCTGATGGCCAGGCCCAGGCCCGTGCCGCCATAACGGTGTGCCGTGGAAGGGTCGGCCTGCGTGAACGGCTTGAACAGGCGCGCCAGCCGGTCCGGCGGAATGCCAATCCCCGTGTCCCGCACGGAAAAATGAACATGAAACAGGGAGCGGTTTTGTTTTTCCTCCTCCTTGACGGAAAGCAATTTGATTTGCACCTGAATTTCACCGGCTTTGGTGAATTTGATGGCGTTGCTCAACAGATTCACCAAAACCTGGCGCAATCGCAACGCGTCGCCTTCCACCAACGCGGAAATCCGGTCGTCCATCTGATAAACCAGTTCGAGATTCTTTTCGAACGCCCGGGCGGCCATCAAATCCAGCGTCTCCTCCACGCACCCGCGCAAATCGAAGGGCCGCGAATCCAGCTCGAGTTTGCCCGCCTCAATTTTTGAAAAATCGAGGATGTCATTGATGATGGTGAGCAAGGCCTCGCTGCTGGCGTGGATGGTTTCCAGGTAACCGCGCTGTTCGACGGTCAACGGCGTTTCCAGCAGCAGGCCGACCATCGCCACGACCCCGTTCATGGGCGTGCGGATTTCATGGCTCATGGCCGCCAGAAAATCCGATTTGGCGCGCGCGGCGGATTCGGCGGCAATCCGGGCGGCCATGAGTTCGCGCTGATGGCGGAGCAGTTCGGCAAACTGCCGTTTGATTTTCAGCGCGGCGTGCAGGCGCGCCCGCAGTTCCACGGCGTCAAACGGCCGGCTCACACAATCGTGCGCACCCAGTTCAAAGGCGCGCAGCTTTTCCGCCGACGCGCCCGCGGCGGTAAACACGATGACGGGGATGGTCTCGGTGGCCGGGACCTCCTTGAGTTCCCGCAGCAATTCCATCTCGGTTGCCTCCAATAGGACCACATCGGCCGGATGGTTGCGGAGTAATTCGAAAATTCCGTTGCCGGGCGGCGCCAGCCGGAGGGCAATGTCGTCCAGCCGCAGCAATTCAGATAACACCGCCACTAATTCCGGGTCGTTACCAACCAGAAAAATTTGGGCTGCGGCATGTCTCATGACGGCGATTCCAGTGTGATTCCGATGTCTATTTTAAGGACGCTTATGTTCAAACGCTTATTCAACATCAGTTTGGCCGGTTTAGCCAACCCGATTTTTTTTAGTTACCGCAATTCCAATGCCGAAAGAAACGTTGCTGGCGCAGAGTTTTGGCGATAAAATCGGCCCATGCTGCAAACGGTGCTTGAGCCTGGCACAGCGGAAAACGCGGCTTTGTTTCGTGAAACGTATCTGGCCGCCTACCGCTTCATGTTGCTGGCGCGGTTGCTGGACGACAAATTCGCGGCGCTTTGGCGCTCCGGCAGGATCCATGGCGGCGTCTTTCTCGGGCGCGGCCAGGAAGCCCTGAGCGCGGCGACCGGCGTCTCATTGAAAAAAGGCGACGTGTTCGCGCCGTTGATTCGCGATGCGGCCGGGCGGCTGGCCTTCGGCGAGACCGTCCGGGACGCCGCCCGCACCTATCTCGGCTCGGCGCTGGGACCGATGCGTGGCCGCGACGGCAACGTTCACCGGGGCAAACCCCGGGAAGGTTATCTGCCCATGATCAGCCATCTCGGCGCGATGATTTCCGTCGTGAACGGCATTTTGCTGGCGCACCGGTTCAAAAAGATTTCCGGCACGGTCGGTGTGGCCAGCATCGGCGACGGCGCGACCTCCACCGGCGCGTTTCATGAAGCACTCAACCAGGCGGCGGTGGAAAAATTACCGCTCGTTCTGGTTGTGGCCGACAATCAGTATGCCTATTCAACCCCCACGGCGCGCCAGTTTGCCTGCCGCGATCTGGCGGACAAGGCGCCCGGCTACGGCGTGGAGGTGGATTCGGTGGACGGCACCGATCTGAGTGCGTGCCTGAAGTCCATCGGGCAGGCGGTCGCGCACGCGCGCGCCGGCCGTGGACCGCGGCTGGTCATCGCCACGTTGCTCCGGCTGTGCGGCCACGGTGAACACGATGATGCCGGCTATATTGATCCCCAGTTAAAGACGTCGCCCATCGGACGCGACTGCCTGAAAGTGGCCGAGGAACATCTGGTCCGCCAAAAGTGGGCGGACGCCACGACCCTCGCGACCTGGCGCAGTGAGGTCACTCACGAAATCGAGGAAGCCATCGCCCAGGTGCAGCGCGAGCCCGCGCCGGACCCGTTTGCCGAGGAGTGGCGGGCGATTTCCTCCCGCCACTTGAGCGAAACCCACGCTGACAATGAGGTGGACCCGGCATGAGTGTCACCTACCTCGAAGCCATCCGCGAGGCGCAGGCGCACGCGTTGCGCGATGATCCGCGCGTATTCATCTATGGGCAGGACGTCGGCGCGTTTGGCGGCGCATTCAAGGCCACCAAAAATCTGGCCAGTGAATTTCCGGGCCGCGTGCTGGATTCGCCCATCAGCGAGGACGCCATCATGGGCCTGGCCGTCGGTGCGGCCATCGAAGGCATGCGACCCATCGTGGAAATGCAGTTCGCGGATTTTTCCACCGTCGGCTTCAACCAGATCGTCAACCAGGCGGCGACCCTGTTCTGGCGCACCAATGTGCCCTGCCCCATCACGGTGCGCCTCCCGTTCGGCGGCACTTCCGGCAGTGGGCCGTTTCACAGCCAGTGCATGGAAACGGTCTATGCCCATTACCCGGGATTGATCGTGTTGACGCCCGCCACGGTCGAGGACGCCTACAGCATGCTGCTCGAAGCGGTGGCGATTGACGACCCGGTGATTTTCTGCGAGCACAAATTTCTTTATTATCATCTCAAGGCCGAAAGATTGCCGAGCGAGGCCCTGCCGGTCGGCAAGGCCCGTATTGCGCGCGAAGGCCGCGACATGACCATCGTGGCCTACAGCGCCATGGTCCACGAGGCGCTGGAAGCGGCCAAGGAACTGACGCCCGAAGGCTGGGAGGTTGAAGTGGTGGACTTGCGTTCCGTGAAGCCGATCGACACCGACACGGTAATGGCCAGCGTGGCGCGCACGGGACGGTTGCTGTGTGTCGGTGAAGCCTGGTCCTGGGGCGGGGCCACGGCGGAAATCATCGCGCGCGTGGTCACGGAAGGTTATGGCCTGCTCGACGCGCCGCCCCAACGGCTCAACGCCAAGGACACACCCGTGCCGTATCACCCGAATTTGTGGGCGGCCCATCGTCCAACCGCGCGCGCCATCGCCGCCGCCGCCCGGAAACTTCTCAGGCTCTGACCCCTTATGCCGCAGATTCCCATCATCATGCCGCAACTGGGCGAATCCATCGCCGAGGCCAATATCATCAGCTTCCTGGTCAAGCCCGGGGACACCATTGCGGCCGGACAGGATTTGATCGAAGTCGAGACCAACAAGGCGACCATGACGGTCACGGCGCCCTGCGGCGGGCGCGTCGAAGCTTTCACGGCGCAATTGAACGAAAGTTATCCCGTCGGGGCCACCCTCGGCCGCATCGAAACCACGAAGGAAGAAGCGGCACGGCTGGGTTTGGAGACTTCGGTTTCTCCCAAACCGGGTGACACCGACCGGGTTTCGAAGTCGGACGCGAACGGCAGCCGGAGCCGCGTGCAGCCGACCGTGCGCGGCCTGCCCGTGCCGGCCAACGCCGCCGGCGCCAGCTTTCTCTCGCCCCGGCTCAAGGCGCGCATGACGGAACTGGGTTTGAGCGCCGCCGATCTGGCGGGCGTGGCCGGCAGCGGCGCCGCGGGACGCGTGACCGTCGAGGACTTTGAAAAATTCATCGCGCATCTTGAAAAACAAAAAATGAGCCAGGCTTCGACCATGCGCGTGACCGTCGCCGACGCGATGCGACGCAGTTGGACCCGGCCGCTCGCCCACGTGGGCATGCCGGTCTGCCTCGATCCCTTGTTCGCCTACCGCAAGGTGGCGCGGCCCAAACCCGGTCCGGCACTCTGCGCGTTGCGCGCGCTGGCGGTGGCGCTGGCGGAAAACAGCGCGCCGGCCGGCCGCCTGGTCGGCAACAAAATCGTCCATCCGTCCGCCATCGACATCGGTTTTGCGGTCGAAGCCGAGGATGGGGTGTTGGTGCCCGTCATTCGCAACGCGGACCAGCGGTCGCTGAAAGACCTGATCGCGCCCTACAACGAACTGGTGGAACTGGCCCGCGAACGCAAATTGCCCCCCGGCGCCACCGGCGGCTCCATCGCCACCGTCACCAATTTCGGCACCTTCGGCCTCGAATGGGCAACGCCGATCCCGCTGCCGGAACAAAGCCTGGTGCTGGGAATGGGCGCCGCGCGCCATGCGCCCAGCTGGGATTCCGTGAAAGGCCAGTTCGTGCCCATCATGGAAGCGAACCTGACGTTGAGCTTCGACCACCGGGTCATCGACGGCGGCGCGGCCGGAAGATTGCTCCAGCGCGTCGCGGCCTTGATGTCAAAGCCGGAGGAACTTTGACGAAAGGGCGGCCTTTACCTTTCCGTATTTGCAACGATCTCCCGGCGTGAAACAAAAAATTCCGGAACGAAACGGTCCCATCTGAAAACGATCCGGGTTTTGTTTTAGGGCGGGCGTATTCAAGGGTCTCCCGGCCGTGCCCCGGGGAAATTTGCGTTTGATATCGCCTCAAACCGTCTGATAAGGTTCGCGATGCATACCATGAATTCTCTTAGAGCGAGGTTGGCTGTCCCGGTATTGCTGGTTCTATTTTATTTGTTGGGAACCGGCCAGCCCACCGCCGCCGGAGACGGACTGATGGCCAGCCCGACGCGTCCGTTCGATGCCAAACTCGCCCCGATGCTTCTGCACACCGGGGAGACCAACGTCCTCGATGTGGAGGGCAATCCGGTCCGGCTTTATGGCGTCAACATCGCATCGCTGGAATACCGGACCGACGGTGATCATGTGGAAGAATCGGTGGGCCGTGCCATCAACGATTGGAAGGTAAACTTCATCCGCCTGCCGCTGGCACAGGACCGCTGGTTCGGCAAAATGAAAGACCAAACCGACGGCGGCGCGGCCTATCGCGCCATTGTGGACCACATCGCGGACACCTGCGCGGCGGCGCATGTTTATATTGATCTGGATTTGCACTGGTCGGACTGCGGCAAGTGGGTCAATGACGGCGGACGGCTCGGCCAGCACAACATGCCGGACCAGAACTCCGTCATCTTCTGGCACGACCTGGCCGGACGCTACAAAAATCATCCCTACGTCATTTTCGGGCTCTATAATGAACCTCACGACGTGTCCTGGGAAGTGTGGCGCAATGGTGGAACGGCCATGGACATCCCGGCGGAATGGAATCCCGACAAGGCCAAAATGACCTACGAGGCAGTGGGCATGCAGAAGTTATATGACACGGTCCGCGCCGCCGGTGCGGACAATGTTGTGACGGTTGGCGGGCTGGACTGGGGATACGACCTGAGCGGGGTGCTGCACGGCTATGCGATCACCGGCACCAATTACGTCTATGAAACCCATCCCTATCCGAACAAAAAGGATTGGGACAAATGCTTTGGCGAGGTGAGCGCGAAATACCCGGTATACGTGGGCGAATGGGGTTTTGGCGGGCGAAACCTGGGCGGAACCAACGGCCTCGCCTATGGTCAACGGATGATGGATTACATCCAAACGCACGCCATCCCCATGTGGACGGCGTGGGATTTCAGCGCCACCGCGGGGCCGACCATGTTTAAAAACTGGAGGTATGAGCCGACCGCGTTCGGAGAATTTGTTGGCAAACAACTAACCGCGGCGGCCGCGGCCCGCGGTTCAAAAAATTGAAGCCTTTTGAATCAAACCGGCGGGGCCGAAGCCCCGCCTGTTAAATTTCAATCGATGATTACCGGGCGGCCGGTTCCGGAGCAGCCCGTTCTTCCTTTTCACGGACCAGGGTGGCACCCTTGCCGAGGCGCTTGCGCAGATAGGTCAGCTTGGCACGGCGGACTTCGCCTTTGCGTTCCACTTCGATTTTGTCCACCCGCGGCGAATGCAGCGGGAACACGCGCTCCACGCCTTCACCATAGCTGATCCGGCGGACGGTAAAGGTCTCATTCAAGCCATGCCCGCGCTTGCCAATCACGACACCGGAGAAGATCTGGATGCGCTCCTTGTCGCCTTCCACCACCTTGGTATGCACACGGATGTTGTCGCCGACCGCGAATTTCGCGTTGTCTTTGCGGTACTGCTCCGATTCGATTTTTTCCTGTAATGCCTGGTTCATATTAAATCCAATCTTGAGTTTTTAATTCTTAATGATTAGTTGCCGCATTTTTTACTCAAAACCCAACCCGCAACACTCAAAATTCAAAACTTGTTACATCAAATCCGGTCGTCGCTCTTTCGTGCGCTGTTTCGCCTGTTCGCGCCGCCATTTTTCGATCTCGGCGTGGTTGCCGGACACCAGCACGTCGGGGACCGGCATCCCGCGAAATTCCGCCGGCCGCGTATATTGCGGATATTCCAACTGCCCCTGGCTGAACGATTCGTCGAGCGAACTTTCATCGTCGCCCAACACCCCGGGCAGCAACCGGACCACGGCGTCAATCACCACCATCGCGGGCAGCGCCCCATTCGTCAGCACATAATCGCCGATGGACAACTCGTCATCCGCCAGTGCTTCCCGCACGCGCTCGTCAAAACCTTCATAATGACCGGTGACGAGCAGCAAATCATCCGTCTGCGCCAGTTCGCGGGCGATGGCCTGGCGGAACGGCCGCCCCGCGGGCGACAGCAAAATCACGCGCGTCTTTTCGCGCTTCAAACTTTCCACCGCTTCAAAGAGCGGTTCGGGCTTCAGCAACATTCCCGGTCCGCCGCCGAAAGGCCGGTCGTCCACGGTCTTATGCCGGTCATGCGTCCAGTCGCGGAGATTGTGGATCTTCAAATCCAGCAAACCGGCTGTCCGCGCGCGCTTGACGATGCTTTCATCAAGCGGTCCGGCGAACATCGCCGGAAACAAAGTAAGCACGTCAATTTTCATTTTGTAGCGGCGCCCGGCGGTCGCAGACCGCGCTACAAATCAAGCCGCCGGCCGGTCCTCGACAATTTCCACCGAGCAACGCAGTCCCTTTTTGGCGCTGCCGGCCAGCAACAGGGACCGGATGGCGTTGATCGTCACCCCGTGCCGGCCGATGATTTTGCCGACGTCCTGCTGGTCCAGGCGGAGTTCGTAAACCGTCATGCCCTCGCGCTCCACCGGCGTAACGGAAACCGCCTCGGGGTTTTGCACCAGTCCCTTGACGACATATTCCAAAAAGGCCTGCATGACGCCAAAAAAACGAATCAGGCCGTCGCCGTGGCCTTGCCGGCTTTCTTGATGAAGCTGGCGACGGTCTCGCTCGGTTGTGCGCCCTTGCCCAGCCAGTATTTGGCGCGGTCGAGCTTAAGCGAAAAATTGTCGCCCTTCTTCAAAGGCTGATACGTGCCGATTTCCTCGATGAACTTGCCATCTCGAGGGCTGCGCCCGTCCGCGACCACGATGCGGAACACGGGGGCGTTTTTCGCCCCAACCCGTTTCATGCGAATTTTTACTGACATAAACTCATCAAATTG
>JAJPJM010000013.1 GCA_021324235.1 Verrucomicrobiota bacterium | reverse complement strand
TTGAAGGCCGACAGCGACCGCGGCGGCCTCGTGCAAAACCTTTTCTATCACGATCTCACGATGACCAATGTGCAGATGCCCGTTCTCATCTACGGCTATTACAAAAACGCCGGTTCGGCCGAAAAGATCAGCCGCTACACTCCGGCCCAGGCCGCCGCCTTCCCTGCCGAACCGGTTACGGCCACCACGCCTGTCTGGCGCGACATCACCTTCAGCAATATCACCGCCACGGCGACCGTTGCCGGCGGCGCCATCTGGGGACGTCCGGAAATGCTCGTGTCCAATATCAGTTTCGTTTACGTGGACATCACCGCGCCCGGTCCTTTCAACATCTATAACGCGCGTGGCATCCGGTTCCATGACTGCGGTATCCGGCTCAAGAACGGCGATAAGTTCACGCTGTACAACGCCGACGTCGTGGTCGCTGGGTCAGAGCGAATTCATTGAAGGAGTTGTCAACCCCAACGGGGTTGTGTCATTCAGCCCAATGTTGCCCCGGGATGTTTCGGGGCTACGTTGGGTCCACGGTTTAAATACGGAATCAACCCTGACAGGGTTGTATCCATCCGCGAATTAACGGTGATGCAACCCCGATGGGATTGGGAATTGCCTTGAAACGGATGACCCAGGGTAGTGCGTTCCGCACAACCCTGGGCTGAGAGATGGAATCCCGTTGGGATTCTGGCCAGCACTTCCACCACGCGCTCAATGGGTCGGGAACAAGGTCGGTAATGGTTCTTTACTTGTGGTGTAACAACATCAAAACCATGACTAGTAGGAGAAAAATCAGTGGCGAAAGAAGATTGAGAATCAATCCCCGGCTTCCCCATTTTTGCATCCAACCTCCATGCTTTCGTCCGTAAACGAAACCGATGATCGCGGGGATCAATCCGCACAAAGGTGTCCAGCAAAACAAGAGGCCAAGCACGATGCAAACCCTTCCGACGAACGACACGCGTTTGACCAGAAGCTGTTTCAAGGTCAGCGGATTGCTCTGGACCAATTCCTCCAGCGAACATTTTGCCACCATGTCTTTGTGGCAGAAATCGCATTGAACAAACACAGTGTGAAACGGAAACAACGGCAGGATGTGAAACAACATCAGCCATTCGGTGCGTTTGCGGCTACGGGCGCTCGTATGCCGCCCACAACAAAGACAATCAATTTCCAAACCAGGGCCGGGAACCTCTTTCGCGATTGTGCCGAGCAGAAAGTGCATGGGGAATCATTTCAATTGATTCAACACGGCAATCCGTAAACGCCATTCTCAATGCTTCTGCGCTTCCTTCGCCCAGGTGTCTCTCAGCGTAATCGTCCGATTGAAGATGAGGCGCGAGGCGTTGGGCGCGAGGCTTGAATCTTTGTCCAAAGCAAAATAGGCGAGGCGCTCGAACTGATAACGGACCTCCGGTCGGGCATCCTTGAGCGATGGCTCGCATTTGGCGGTCACGACTTCCAGCGAGTGCGGGTTGAGCACGGATTTGAAATCGCGTCCATCTTTTTCAGGTTCAGCTTCGGTGAACAGCCGGTCATACAAGCGGCATTCGGCGTCAATCGCGTGCGCGGCGCTGACCCAATGAATGGTCCCTTTGACCTTGCGCGCCGCCGTGGCTCCGCCACTCTTGCTGTCGAGGTCGGCAGTGCACCGCAATTCCACAATCTTTCCGCTGGCGTCCTTCACCACTTCGTCGCATTTGATGATATAGGCGTATTTGAGCCGGACTTCGCCGCCGGGTTTTAAACGAAAGAATTTTGGAGGCGGCACCTCCTTGAAATCGTCCTGTTCGATGTACAATTCGCGGCTGAACGGAATTTTGCGCGTCCCGGCGTCCGGGTTTTCGGGATTGTTGATGGCGTCCAGTTCCTCGGTTTTGCCTTCGGGATAATTTGTCAGGACAACTTTGATGGGATGCAGCACGGCCAACCGGCGCAAGGCGCGTTTGTTCAGGTCTTCGCGGATGGCGTGTTCGAGCACTGCCACGTCCGTGATGCCGTTGTATTTGGTGATGCCGATGTTGTAGGCGAAGGCCCTGAGGGCCTCCGGAGTAACTCCGCGACGCCGAATCCCGCTGATGGTCGGCATGCGCGGGTCGTTCCAGCCGGACACGAGCTTTTCGTTCACGAGCTGCATGAGTTTGCGTTTGCTCATGACGGTGTAGCCGAGGCTGAGCCGGGCGAACTCGTACTGATGCGGCAGCGGGCGCGGCAGGTTGAGGCTTTCCAGAATCCAATCGTACAGCGGGCGGTGCACCTCGAATTCCAGCGTGCAGATGCTGTGCGTGATGCCTTCGATGTAATCGCTCAGGCAATGGGCGAAGTCGTACATCGGATAGATGCACCATTTGCCGCCGGTATGATGATGGTCGGCGTGGCGGATGCGGTAGAGCAGGGGATCGCGCAGCCAGACGTTCGGCGAGTCCACCTGAATCTTTGCGCGCAGCGAACGTTTGCCGTCGGGAAACTCGCCCTTCTTCATGCGTTGGAAAAGGTCCAGATTTTCGGCGACGGGCCGGCTGCGGTACGGGCTTTCCTTGGCGTTGCGGCGGTACTCGTCGGTTTCTTCCGGCGTCAGGTCACAAACGTAGGCCTTGCCCTTTTCAACCAATTGCTCGGCGTAATCGTAAAGCTGGTCGAAGTAATCCGAGGCGTAGAAGGCTTCGAGGGTCTGGGATTTGGCGTCTGGCGTCTGGAGCGGAACAACGGCTTCGAGATAAAAGTCCCGCTTGCCTTCTTCGGCAATGGTCTCCGGGGTTTTGCCTTTCGGTTTCAATCCCAGGTTTCTATCCGCCCAGCCGCTGAGGAGCCAGTTCACGTCCTCGGTGATGGAGTCCACGTATTCGACGTCTTCCTTGGTCGGGTTGGTGTCGTCCATGCGGAGATTGCAGATGCCGCCGAATTCATGCGCGATGCCGAAGTTCAGGCAGATGCTCTTGGCGTGGCCGATGTGGAGATAACCGTTCGGTTCCGGCGGAAAGCGGGTGTGAATCTGCGGATATTTCTTCCCGGCGACATGTTGGGCGACGATGTCGCGGATAAAATCGGAGGGCGCGGGCGCGACCGGTGCTTTGTTGTCCAGACTCATAAAAATCGCCCGGCAGCGTAACAAAGGGCTTGGCGGATGTCCATTGACTAGCCAACAATGCGCCGCGCTTAAAAGGAATGAACAGCATCGAAACCGTCATCTGCCTGATTCTGCTGTTTATGGCCATGCCGGATTTGTGCCAGAAGATTGGGCGACCGGCGATGGTCAACGCGTTCTTTGTGGTCTTTGGACTGGGCCTGGGATTGATGGCGCAACCGGAGGTGACCACGATGATTCAACAGGCCGGCGAAGTCGGGTTTCTGCTCGTGCTGTTCGAGGTTGGGCTGGAAATTGAACTGCCCAGCTTCAAGGAATTCCTGCCTTCGCTGCGCTTCGCCGCGGGCTGGGCGCTCGTGCAATATCCGCTGGTGCTGGCCCTGGCCACCGTCGCGGGGTTGCCCCTGCCGGCGGCCTTGCTGGCGGCGGCGGCTTTGACGGGCTGCGGGATCAGCATGACCTATTTGGGGTGGAAACATTACCCCGGCCTTTCCGAACCCGCGCGGGGGTTCGTCCTGCAAGTCATGGTGGCGCTGGAACTGATGGCGATGGTGGTGCTCACCGTTGGCGGGGTGGCACTGAAAAATGGTCTCGGCTGGCTGATTCTGGCGCGGCTGGCCGGCATGGCGATCATGATTTTTCTAATCAGCCGGTTTGCGTCGCACCTGGTCAAATTGTTCCAGTTGATCATCGAAAAGACGACGCAATGGCGGGTCCATTTTCTGGTCCTGCTGGTGCTGGTCATCTGCGCGGTCGGCGAGCGGATTGGCCTTTCCGCTGCCAAGACCGCCTTCTTTCTCGGCCTGTTCATGAGCCGGGCGGAGTTTCATCATCAACGCGTCGAGGACCTCATCGCACCCATCAGCCGCCGGTTCCTCATCCCCATTTTTTTTGTTTCCCTGGGGTTGATGATCGACGCGCGGATGTTGTTCTCGTACACGGCGCTGCTGGCGCTATGTGGCGCGTTCTTATTGATTGGTTTTCGCGACCTGATTCACCGTCGCTGGTTCAAAACCGGCGGTGACCGGGAAACCTACCTGTTGCTGTGTCCGAACCTGACGATGGTGGCGGTGGCCGCCGCGTCGTTGCTGGCGACGGGCGCCCGCGACGCCGCCACCTGGACAGTGTTGTGCGGATTATTCCTGTCCGTGGCCGCCTTGAGTCTGTTGCCGCGCGCCAAAGATCAGGCCATCAAGCCGGAGGCGGTTGCGCCGCAGGGAAAAGACTGAAGGCGCGCCGCGTCCGCCGCTTTCTTCGTTACGGCCAAGACCGCTTCTTTAACGATTGGCTATTTTGTCCAAAGGGACAGGTCGGGGCTCACGATCAAATGACCGCTACTGACGCTGGCGGACAGCATCCACACCGACAGTCCACCGGCGCTGACCAGGCAGGCCGCCACAACCAAAAGAATGTTACGCATCAGACGTTTGCGTTCGTCACGGGCCAGGGATGGAAACAGCAGCTTGCTCGTGCGTTTTACAAAGTACTCAGTCATAGCTTCAGGGTGTTAGGTTTTTTCGGCCATTACTGGCCGATCGGTTCCAATTCACGCGTTTAGCAGACTTTATGCCAGAGGACCGGAAGGTGTTTGTGATTAGGGCAATCCATCGGGGGAACTCCGGACCGGATTTGATGGAATGTCTTCACCGGAGACACACCCGCTTGACACTCCGCTACGAACGAGTCAGGCGGCCAGCGTTTTGTTTTTCGCGCGGGATTCCTCGGCCAGCTTCTGTTTGAAACCGGCCAGCGCCTTTTGCAGGCGTGCATCGCCGACGGCGAGGATTTGCACCGCGAGCAACCCGGCATTCTTCGCCGCGCCAATCCCGACTGTCGCCACCGGCACGCCCGGCGGCATTTGCACGATGGACAGCAGCGAGTCGAGGCCCTTCAACGATTTGCTTTCAATCGGCACGCCGATGATGGGCAGGGTGGTAAACGCCGCCGTGACGCCCGGCAGATGGGCCGCGCCGCCCGCGCCGGCGATGATGACGCGCAGGCCGCGTTCCGTCGCGCCGCCCGCGTATTGCTCCAGGTCCTTCGGTGTGCGATGCGCGGAGATGACCCTGGCTTCGCTGACCACGCCGAATTCGGCCAGGACCTCGGCAGCGGCCTTCATGGTCGGCCAATCGGAATCGCTGCCCATCAGGATGCCGACCTGTGGCCGGGATTTTTCTTTGCTCATTGGTTGTGATAAATGTTCACCCGATACTATTTCTCGTGCACCCGGATTGTCAATGTTCAATGACGGCCGCAACGGGCAAACGACGGTTACGCGATCGGCTGGCCGGCCAAATCCAGGATACTTTCCCAGCCGGCCATCCCTTCACTCCAATACAGTGCTTCCCGGCTGAGGGAGCCGCGCGCGAGCATCTGCTGAATTTGTGTCAGCGTGTAAGGTCCGGATTGTTTGTCGGTTTCAAACACGTAAATGGTCGGGGTTTCGCCGGTGGCCGCCGGAGTCAGCGCGGTCATGGCAGCGGGAGGATACCCGGGATCGGCTGGCGGGGTTGCTTGCCGGCCGGTGAACATTTTATTGATGCCAATCAAAGCCAGCCCCGCCAGCAGCCCCCCAACGTGCGCGCCAAACGCCACGCCGCCAATTGGTTCATGGGCCAGGTAGCCGAGCACCATCCAGAAAAGGTCCTTGCAAAACCAGAACGAGATCGCCACCCACGCGGGCAATTCAAATTCGCCGCTGCCGAGGGTAATGAAAAACAACCAGTAAAAATATTTGAATTCAATGTCGGCCTGCGTCCGGAGCAGCAAATACATGCCCATGGCCGCGCTGATGGCTCCTGAGGCGCCGCCCATCGGAATTGAGGAACTGAAATGGTCGGGCGATGCGGCGATATAAACCAGTTCCGCAGCCAATCCCCCCAGGAGATAAAAAGCCAGGAACCGCGCCCGCCCGATGATGTCTTCGACGCAGGAACCGAAGAGGAACAGGAAAATCATGTTGCCGAGCAGGTGCAAAATTCCCGCGTGGACGAACATCGACGTCAGGTAGGTCCAGAAAAATGATTTCGCGGGAATCAGCCACAGGTACTGCCGGATCCATAATTCGGACCCTCCCCCGGTGCCGAAAAAGTAAATGAGCGAAACCAGGTAGACCAGGGTGTTGATGCCAATGATGGTGAACGTGACAACGGGTAACCGCTCCGTCCGATAATTCATTCCGACTGGCAGAACGATAAACATGGGAAGACGTTGAACGTGAGTTCACAACAAAAATGCTTCCCGCGTCAAGCCTCCAAAGTCGCCGGCTGCGACGTTCCGGGGATCGAATATTCGGTTTGCGCGCGCGGTCATAGGCGGTGGACCCGACACCATCCGATTTTGGCGGTTTATTTGCCGAAACCGAAGCGCTGCACGCCCGCGCACCATCACGGATGGGAATAAACCCCCTCTTTGCGCCTTTGCATCTGCGTGTCTTTGCGTTAAAAACTCCAGCAGTAATTCAACCATGACGACCGCCAACAAAGTCACGATCCTGCGCATCCTGCTGATCCCGTTTTTTGTCGTCGAAACCCTGTACTACGTCGAGACCGGCAACGAGATTCACCGGCTGGTGGCCTTGCTGGCATTCGCCGTCACGGCGATTCTGGACGGCGTGGACGGCTACATCGCGCGCCGCTACAACCAGCGCAGTGAACTCGGCGCCATCCTCGACCCGCTGGCGGACAAGCTGCTGCTCGTGTCCGGAGTGGTATTGCTGAGTTTCGATCACCGGCCGCACCTGGGACAGATTCCGCTCTGGCTCACCGGCACCATCCTCGGCCGCGACCTGTTGCTGCTCATCGGCATTTTCGTCATCCGGCTCATCGTCGGCAAGGTGGTCGTGCGCCCGCGCATCGCCGGCAAAATCGCCACGGTCTTCCAGATGATCGTTGTCATCTGGATTTTGCTGGAATGGGACCGCGATTTGAACGTGCGCTGGTTCAAGGTATGGACCATTGGCGCAGCGGCGTTCACCGGGATTTCCGGCCTGCTCTATGTCTGGGATGCCGTGAAACAACTGGGCGCGCATCCGGCCAGCTCGCCGACTCCATCTGAATGAAGCCACCGATGGGCACAGATGAAACACCGATAAAAAATAAAACCAACGGCGTGCTTTTTGACTTTCATCCGTGTCAATCTGTGTTCATCTGTGGCTGAAAAATTATGGCAAAGGAACTGGAAATAAAGCTCAAGGCCGGTGAGATGGCGCCGGCGTTTTCGGCGGCCACCAATGGTGGCGGGAAGGTTTCGCTGGCCGACTTCAAGGGCAAACCCGTCATCCTCTATTTTTATCCCCGGGACGATACGCCGGGTTGCACGAAGGAGGCATGCGCGTTCCGCGACCGGTTCGCTGAATTCAAAAAACGCGGCGCCGTGGTGCTTGGCGTCAGCACCGATCCGGTGAAGTCGCATGATAAATTTGTGGAGAAATTCAAGCTGCCCTTCACGTTGCTGGCGGACGAGGACAAACAGCTGGTCACGGCCTACGGCGTGTGGGGTGAGAAAAACTTCATGGGCCGGAAATATCTGGGCACGCATCGCGTGACGTTCCTCATCGGTCCGGACGGCCGCATCAAAAAAATCTGGCCGCAGGTGAAGCCGGACGAGCACGCGACTGAAGTGCTCGCGGCACTGTAAGGTCAGGCGCCCGTTGGTCTTCAGCAAGTTACCGGTTCACTTTTAACAATTATTGTTGATTTGCTGCCAATAAACGGTTGGTGAGAAACCTGCGGTTCGGCGAAGGTCATTGCATGATGACTGGCAGCCAGATCCTGCGGAACCGGGTTTTAACCGGCGCCACGGCGCGGCTGGACCGCGGGTTGGCGGAGCCGGACCTGGACCCGTTTGCCGAGCAGGACCTGGGCGACTGGCTGCATCGGGTTGCCGGAAAAATCCGCTTCGCCATCAACCGGCGAATCCCCGTCGGTTTTGAAGATGAGACCGGGTTTCACCTGGGCGTGCAACCGGTCCGCGAACAAGATCGCATGGACTGGGAGCGGGCCGGCATTTTTACCGGCGACAAACATTTTTGATCCGGGCCCACGGCCGCTTTTTCAGTGGACACCTCCTGTCCCACCTCCTTGGCGGTTGTGGCCCGGGTCGCTTTGCCAAAATCCCCGTTTGACACACGCGCGGCAAATTCCCAAACTGTCCGCCACAAGAGAAAGTTAAAATCAAAACCAAAAAAGATTATGGCAATTTCCGCTGGCACCAAGGCCCCCGATTTCACCTTGAAATCCAAACAGGCGTCCGGTCTCGTGGACGTAAAACTCAGTGACAACCTCGGGAAAAAGAACACCGTGCTGCTCTTCTTCCCGCTCGCCTTCACGAGCGTCTGCACGAAGGAGATGTGCGACCTGACCGCCGGCCTGGGCGCCTATGCCGGCTTGAACGCCGACGTCATCGGCGTCAGCGTGGACAGCCCGTTTGCGCAGGAGGCGTGGGCGAAGCAGGAAAAAATCGGCATCACGCTCGCCAGCGATTTGAACAAGACGACCATCAAGGCCTACAACGTGGTGTTCCCGATGCTGGCTGCCGTGGGCGACACGGCGGCGCGCGCGGCGTTCGTGATCGATAAAAGCGGCGTGGTGCAATACAGCGAGCAGACGCCGACGCCGAAGGATTTGCCGAATTTCGAGGCCATCAAGGCCGCGCTGGCGAAGCTGAAGTAAATCGACAACGACCATTTCCAGAAGGGCGAAACAAGGGTTTCGCCCTTTTTCTTTAATATTTACATCTGTAAGGAATCCGCTTGACAATCTCTACGCTTGTAGAGAATATCCGCGCATGTCCCGATCAACCGTGGAACTGACCGAATCCGAATGGTCCGTCATCAAGGCGGTTTGGGAGAATGAACCCTGCACCGCCCCCGTCATCCGGGAAAAACTGTTCCTGCCGACCGGTTGGACGTATTCGACCGTCCGCACGTTGATGGACCGGATGGTGGTCAAGGGCGTGCTGAAGGCGCGCAAGGAGGGCAAACTGACCATTTACCAGTCGGTGGTCACGCGGGCGCAGGCGCAGCGCGGCGAGTTGTTTTATACGCTCAAGCACGCCTTCAACGGCGCACTCACGCCGATGGTGCAATGCCTGCTGGAGAACCATCAACTGGATGCGAAGGAACTGGGAAAACTGGAATCGCTCATCAAGGCGAAGCGAAAGTCCGCCAAAAAATAGCCAATCTTCACGAGGTGCGAATGGATTCATTCATCGAAATCTTGAATCAATGGGGTGGGAATTTTTTGAGTTTTGCCTGGCCGATGTTCTGGCAGTCCAGCCTGCTCATCACCCTGGTTTTGGCGCTGGATTTACTGCTGGCCAAAAAAATCCGGGCGTCCATTCGTTATGCGTTATGGCTGGCGGTGCTGGTCAAGTTGCTGTTGCCGCCAACGCTGGCGCTGCCCACGGGTGCGGCGTGGTGGTTGTTCCAACGCCCGCCGATGGCCGGAGATCCGGCCAAAAAATATGTCGTTAGCTATGGTGCCACTGCGCCGCAAGTTGATTTCGTTCCGCAAGCCTCTCCGGTTCCCGCGCCCGCGCCGAGGTTGAGCGGTGCTGGCGGGGCATTCCTCGGGTCCGTCACGGTGAGCGCGGGATTGTTGTTGTGGGTGGGGTTCCGCTGGCGGCAGGTCATGTGGAAAGTTCGCGAGGCCACGGTGAGCCGGGAATTCACCGGTCCGCTCGAAGTGGCGCAACGAATGGCCGGGCTGGCTTCCGGGGTGCGATTGAAGATCGTGGACGGTCAAATGTCGCCAGCCGTGTGCGGCCTGTTCCATCCGGTCATCCTGCTGCCGCGAACGCTGGTGGAAAAATTGTCGGCCGGCCAGTTGCGCGCGGTGCTGTTGCACGAATTGTTTCATCTCCGGCGCAAAGACGTCTGGGTGAACTGTGCCCAGGCATTGCTGCAAATTCTTTACTGGTGGCATCCGTGGTTGTGGCTGGCCAACGCGCGCATCCGCCGCGTGCGCGAGGAGGCGGTGGATGAAGCGGTGATGCTGGCCTTGCGTGACGAGGCGGAAGACTACGCGCCGACGCTGCTCGAAGTGGCCAAGCTGGCGTTTCGACGACCGCGCCTGAGCCTGGGACTGGTTGGCATCATGGAATCGCGGAGCGCGCTGCGGCAGCGCATCGAACGGCTGGTCAATTTCCGTGCGCCGCGCAAAGCCGGGGTAAGCATGGTGTCGCTCTGCGGCATTTTTGCTTTCAGCGCCGTGGCCCTGCCGATGGGGCAGGCGCCAGCTCCAGCGCCCGATGAATTTTCCGCTGCCGCAACTTCGGCCGGGAAAACGTTGACCATGAAAGTGAACCCCGAAGTGTTCGTCCGAAACATCAGGGCACAGGCAAATTCGAGACTGGATGCCCCAACGGATGATTGGACGAAAATTCTTTTGGACATCATGCGCAGCGAAACGGTCGATTGCTCGCCGCCTCATGGCATCGCGTTCAACGCGAAGACCGGTGAAATCACGACGCAAAACACGCCGCCCCAACTGGAAATATTTCGCCAGGTCATCGAGCAACTCAATCGCACCGACGGCTTGTATGAAATGCCGCCCATTCCTCGAACAAATGTTCTGATTGAAGCACGCTGTTTTTGGATGAGTTCGGACGACCGCGAAAAACTGGTTGCGGATTTGCGGTCCGAACACGGGAAGAACGGGGGCACGCCACATTGGATCATTTCGCCGGAGCAATTCAACGAAGTCAATCGGCGCATCGCTTTGTTGAATTTGCATCCCTTCCTAAGACCAAGGATTCAAACGGCCCATGGAATCGCGGCTGAATTTTTTATCGGCAACAAAACCAACGGACTGGAATTTGATTGCGTACCGTTCGAGGCCGACAAGGGATTTGACAACGGACACGAGGGAATTGCCCTGGCTTTCAGGACTAAAACGGTGGGCAATCCGACCGGGCCGGAGCAGAAACTTACCGGCACAAATCATTACGAAGTTTCAGGAGAGGTTGGCGTCGAAGATCGCGGTGGATTTGTTGTCAGCGCGGTAAATCCCGACGGCTCGCCGACAAATGTGGTGATGGTCATTGCTGTCCAGGTCGTTACCAGTGCCATGCGTCCCAGTGCGCGTCTGAGTCAACCGCAAATCCACATCAAGGCCAGGTTCATCGAACTCCCGGGATCTGTTGCCGCCAATTTGTATCTGGAAAGCTTTAACACAGCGAGCCTCCACCCTGCCCCAGACGATCTCCCGCAACCTACTCGAGCTACGCTTAACCAGCCCAGGTTTATGGCTGGAGTCGGCAGGGCAGCGTTGTTTACGGGTATCATGACTCAATCGCAATTTCAGGCTGCACTTCGCACCTTGGAGTCAACTCCTGGTGTCGAGGAACTGGCCGAACCGGAAGTGACGACTTCAAGCGGGCGGCAGACCGAAGTACGGGCGACGGAAATCATAACGGTCATCACCAATTTCGCCTACCGGGAGACCATAACCAATTCGTATATTTTTCCCCAAACCAATGCGGTGGAAACCGGCCCGGTTTTGGATACGGTGGCCAGCGTTTTGCCGGACGGTTATACGATTGATTTGGACACCCAGGCCTCGCTGACGGAATTTTTAGGCTATGACAATCCGACTCACCCGACGGCGACAAACAATTCGGCGGGTGAAAAAATCGATTTGCCCGGGGTTTTGCCCCGGCTTCGCGTTCGACAAGCCGGCGCGAACATAAAATTATGGGACGACCAGACGGTTGTTCTGGGTCCACTGAACGCACGCTTTTTTGACGACAGAAAGGAACTCGCCTCTCCATGGAATCATTTTGTGAAAATAAAAAGGGCCGGGGACCAGCCGAACGAAGCAAACGGAAACGAGTTGGCCGACAAGGCGGACAAAGAGGTGTTGGTTTTCATTACGGTAACCCTGGTTGACCAGGCCGGCAATCGCATTCACTCCAACGGAGACATGCCGTTTGCCAAAAACGCGATTCCGCAGCAGGCTGGTATACGATAACGATTTGTCTCCATCCCGTAACACAACCCGCGTTACGGGATTGGCGGCGGAACGTTCGTTGGAGTCATCCACTCGCTAAAGGGCCGCACGATTCCGCATTCGGGACAGGACGTGGCGGTGTATTGGGTGCCGCAATGGGGGCAGACGCCCTGGGTGGCAAAGGTGTCAAACGGTGTCCGGCATTTGCCGCACACCCACAGTGCGCCCTGTGGCGGCACGGCTTTGCAGTTGGGACAGGCAAAGCCTTCGCGCCGGGGCATTTTGGCCACGCGCAACAAGGCGCGCGCCTGCATTAGGCCGTTCCAGCAATTCAGCAAAGCGAATCCAGCCAGGAGGTAATACCACAGGTGGTTGGTCCAGATGACGACGGGAATGAAAGCGGCGATGCCCACCAATCCGATGACGGTCGCAATCATCAAACTGCGCGCCCGTCCAAATGCAAACCAGAGCAGTGACCGCAGGATCTGTCCGCCATCGAGCGGATAAATCGGCAACAGGTTGAATGCGAGCAAGACGGTATTGATATACCAAAGCGTCAGGACAAAAAGATAGGCATCCGGCATCGTGTCGTCCCAACCGGCGGACCGCGCCACGAGCACCACGACGCTGAAGATGGGAAACAACGCCACGTTGACCAACGGGCCGGCGGCGATGCTCCACAATTGGGCGCCGGGGCGTTGGGGTGGGGACACGTAAGCCACGCCGCCGAGCGGCCAGAGGATGATGTCGTGGGTTTGACCGCCCACCTGCCGGCAGGCCAGTTGATGGCCGAATTCGTGCATCAGCACAATCAGGAACAGCGACAGACATTCCAGTATGCTCCAACTGGTGGAAGTATAACCTCTGGCGCCGCTGACGAAATACCAGACCGCCAGGAACCAGGCCCAGTGCAAATACACGTCAATCCCGAAAAGCCGGAACAGATGGATGGAGCCTTGTTTTGTTGGCATCGGCAGGCAGGGCTACCAAAACAGTTCCAAGGGAACAAGTTATTTAGCCGGATTTTCGTTTCCATTTCGTGACACAGCTTTAACCGGCCCGACATTGTTACTGGCACGGCGCCGGCTTAGATTGACACCATGGTGCCCCGAATTTTGATCGTGGACGACGAGCGGGATTTCGTTGAGCTGGTGCAATTCCGCCTCGCCGGCCTGGGCTACGAATTCATCGTGGCCAACGACGGCGTGCAGGCGCTCAGTCAGGCGCGGCAGTTCAAACCAAATCTCATCCTGCTCGACATCCTGCTGCCGGATCTGGACGGGCTGTCCGTTTGCGAGATTCTGCGCCGCCAGCCGTCCACCAAGAAAATCCCCATTATTTTCATGAGCGCGCTCTCCGGCGACATCACCAAACGCAGCGTGGCCATGCACGCCGACGATTTTTTCACCAAACCGCTCGATCTCCCGCGCTTGAAACGCCGGATTACCGACCTGCTGGATCCGGAGCCGTCGTCCGTAAATGGCGCCGAGCCCGCGCGGGGATAGATTCCTTTTTTGAAATTCAAATCTTCCGACGCGGCTCAGTTCTTGCTAATTAATCCACGTGCAGATTGCCCATCCAAGGCGTTTCGTGGCGGCTCGGCTGATCGTGAATTTACTGCTTGCACTCGTGTTGTATGCTATCACGATTCCGAACTGCTTCGTTCCAGATACGCTGTTCAGTCCGGCACATTTTAATTGGTCTGGCCTACTTCCACCGACTTTATTCCTGGCGGTTTGCACGTTTGCTCTATGGCTTCGGCGGTGATTTACTATTTTAGGTTTCAAACTGAGCCGCGACCTCGAATTGCGCCCGCTTGACACGACCGCGCTCAACCTTCATTTTTAATCTTAATTGAAGGTATTACATGAGCACGCCGCATCCATTATCCGCCACCCTGCAAACGTTTGAATTGGGCAACGGCCGGCCGGGGAAGTTTTATTCCCTGCCGGCGCTCGAAAAGGCCGGGGTCGGCCCGGTTTCCCAACTGCCCGTTTGCATCCGCCTCGTGCTCGAATCCATCCTGCGCAATTGCGACGGCAAAAAAGTCACCGAACATAATGTCCGTGCGCTGGCCAACTGGCAGCCGAACGCGGAGCGCACGGAGGAAATCCCCTTTATCGTCGCGCGCATCGTGTTGCAGGATTTCACCGGCGTGCCGCTGCTGGTGGACCTGGCCGCGATGCGTTCCGCCGTCGCGCGCCTGGGCAAGAACCCCAAGATCATCGAACCGCTGGTGCCGGTGGATCTGGTGGTGGACCACTCGGTGCAGGTGGACGTGAACGGCTCGCCGGATGCCTTCCAGCGTAATCTGGAAATCGAATTCCAGCGCAATCGCGAGCGCTACCAGTTTTTGAAATGGGGCATGCAGGCGTTTGACACGTTCAAGGTGGTGCCGCCCGGCATCGGCATCGTCCATCAGGTCAATCTGGAATATCTCGCCAAAGGCGTGCTCTCCACCCGGGATCCCAAATCCCGGACGCCAGACCCCATCTTCTATCCCGATACGCTTGTCGGCACCGATTCGCACACGACCATGATCAATGGCATTGGCATCGTCGGCTGGGGCGTCGGCGGCATCGAAGCCGAAGCCGGCATGCTCGGCCAGCCGGTTTATTTCCTGACCCCGGACGTGGTCGGCGTGCACCTGACGGGCGCCTTGCGCGAAGGTGTCACCGCCACCGACCTGGCGCTTACCGTCACACAAATGCTCCGCAAGGCGAAGGTGGTCGGCAAATTTGTGGAATTTTTCGGGCCCGGCGCGGCGGCGCTGCCCGTGGTGGACCGCGCAACGATCGGCAACATGGCGCCTGAGTATGGCGCGACGATGGGTTTCTTCCCGATTGACGGGGAATGTGTGAATTATCTGCGCGCGACCGGTCGCAGCGAGGAACATTGCCGTGCCTACGAGAACTACTACAAGGCGCAGGGGCTTTGGGGCATTCCAGAGAAGGGTGACATTGCGTATTCGCAGGAACTGGAACTGGACCTGGGGACGGTACAGCCGAGCGTGGCCGGTCCCAAACGCCCGCAGGACCGCATTGAATTGCCGAACCTGAAGGAAAGCTTCATTGCCACTTTCAGCAAGCCGGTCACGGAAAGCGGGTTCGGCATGAAGCCGGAGGAGCTGGGAAAAACGTTTTTGGTTTCCGGCAACGGGCAGTTTGCCGACGGCGGCGGCAGTCAGGAGCCGGTTTCCGAGCAAAAGGCCCGGTCACAAAATACCAATTCGCAGACGGAGACCGAAATGGCGAACAATCATCCGACGCCGGATCACGTTACGGCACGGGGGCGGGCGGTGAAGAGTGAAATTCGCAACGGCTCGGTCCTGATCGCCGCCATCACGAGTTGCACCAACACGTCGAACCCCAGCGTGATGCTGGCCGCCGGATTGCTCGCGAAGAAGGCGGTGGAACGCGGTTTGACCGTGGACCCGGTCGTCAAGGCCTCGCTCGCGCCCGGCTCGCGCGTCGTGAGCGATTATTTGAGCCGGACCGGTTTGCAGCCCTATTTGGACCAGCTTGGCTTCAACCTTGTCGGTTACGGTTGTACGACGTGTATCGGGAATTCCGGTCCGCTCGCGGCGCCGGTGGAAGAGGCGATTGTCAAAAACAACGTGGTGGCCGCGGCGGTGTTGTCGGGCAACCGCAACTTCGAGGCGCGCATTCACCAGAACATCAAGGCGAACTTTCTGATGTCACCGCCGCTCGTCGTGGCGTTTGCCCTCGCCGGACGCGTGGACATCGATCTCGCGCACGACCCGCTCGGCACCGGCAAGGACGGCCGGCCGGTTTTGCTGAAGGACATCTGGCCGTCCTTGCGCGAAATCCGCGATCTCATGCAGACCGCGCTGCAGCCGGACGTGTTCCGCAAGTTGTACAAGGATTTCGCCGCGCAAAATCCAAAATGGAACGAAATCCCGTCCAGCACCGGCAATGTGTATGAGTGGGACCGGAAATCCACCTATATCCAGGAACCGCCGTTCTTCGAAAAATTTTCGATGCAGCCCGGTGAAATCCGTGAAATCAAAGGCGCCCGTCCGCTGGCCATCTTTGGCGACAGCGTGACCACCGACCATATTTCACCCGCCGGTTCCATCAAGAAAACGTCGCCGGCTGGAAAATATCTCGTTGAAAACGGCGTCGAACCGGCCGATTTCAACAGCTACGGCTCGCGCCGCGGCAACGACCGCGTGATGACGCGCGGCACGTTTGCCAATGTCCGCATCAAAAATCTGATCCTCGCCGGGCAGGAAGGCGGGGACACGATTTTACAGCCGGACGGAAAAAAGCTTTCGATTTATGACGCGTCGATGGAATACCAGAAGCGAGGCACGCCGCTGGTGGTCATCGCCGGACAGGAGTACGGCACCGGTTCCTCGCGCGACTGGGCGGCGAAGGGCACCAATTTGCTCGGCGTGAAGGCAGTGGTCGCCCAGAGTTTCGAGCGGATTCACCGCAGCAACCTGGTCGGCATGGGCGTGTTGCCGTTACAGTTCAAGGAAGGCACCAACGGGCAAAGCCTGAAACTCGACGGCACGGAGACCTACGACGTCGTCGGCCTCGGCGCGAACCTGAGGCCGCAGCAGGACCTGACGTTGCGGATCACCCGGAAGGACGGCCGGGTGGAAAATGTGCCGGTGCGTTGCCGCATCGATACGCCCATCGAGATTGATTACTACCAGCACGGCGGCATTTTGCCTTTTGTGTTGCGGCAGTTGGTGGCGAAGGCGTGAGATACTTCCGACTTCATTTTTTCTGATTTCCCGCTCCGGGGATAGATTTCAGGGGAAATCGCGCCTTCCGTGCAGATAAGTAAGACTTGATTTTTTTAAAGCATTCCTTAAAATCGAGCCATAACCCATAGTTTCTCAGAACTATGATCGAGCTCAAAGTCCAGTGCGACTGCGGTCAGAAGTACAAGTTCGATGTTGAGCCTATCAATGGCCGGATGCCTTTCACGGTCAATTGCCCGGTGTGCGGGGCGGATGGGACCGAAAAGGCGAACGCGCTTATTCAACAATTGCCGGAATTTCAGGTGGCGCCCCCGGCGCCCGCCGCGCCGGCAACCTCCGAACCGGCGAAACTCCGCCTGAGCCGTTCAACGCAAGTAACGTCGTCCGCCGCGCCGCCTCCGATTGCTCCCGTGTCAGACTCTCCGTCGTTGGCCCCGCCGCCAATTGCGGCGCCGCGGCGGCCGGTCGCAGCGCCGGCGACGCAAATGCCCGGCCGCAAGCCGAGTTTTGCGATGGGGTTGCTGGGTGGATTGGTGGGGGCTTTTGTCGGGGCTGCCATTTATTTCCTGATTTTCAAATACACGGGTTTGAGATTGAGGCTGCTCGCCGTGGGCGTTGGGGGCCTGGCCGGCTGGGGCGCGGAACTGCTGGGCAAAGGCGAGGGCAGCAAGGAGCTGGGCGGGATCACGGCCGTGTTCGCGCTCGCGGGCATTTTAGCCGCGCAATATTTCGTGGCCTTGGGATGGTGGCACGAAGCGCAGGGTGCCGGCTTTGGTGATTCAGCTTACGCTGTCAACGTCAGGCAGGCCCGGGAGGTGGTTGCGGCCATTCCCACCGGCTCCGACGGGGAGATTCGGAATTATCTGGCCAAAGAAGACGCTGATGAAGGAGACAAACCGGATCCAAATTCCGTGAGCGCCGACGAAGTGAAACAATTCCGGGAGGTCAATCTGCCGGAATTTCGGGACCTCGCCAGCGGCAAAATGACCGAGGCCCAATACAACGCGAGCAAAGGCATTGATCCGGCCCAGGAGCAAAAGGAAGAGCAAAGCGAGGAGAGCACCTTCAAGGGCGTCTTTCTGCTGTTGCTGATCAGCAAGGCCAACATCATCTCGATGGTGGTTGCCGCCGGAGTGGCTTTCCGGCTGAGCGCCAATGCCTGAACGGGAACGGTCTCAATCCGCTTCCACCTTGAACGTCGCCACGATGGGCCGATGATCCGAGGCCATACCCCAATTCGGCATCGTCAGCACGTAGGTGTCGTTCCGGACCCACGCCTGCGCCAGGCGCGAACTGAGCAGGATGTAATCAACGCGGCTGTAGGTGTCCTCCTTGC
>JAJPJM010000115.1 GCA_021324235.1 Verrucomicrobiota bacterium | reverse complement strand
TGGGCTGCGTGGCCCACGGCGGTGTGCCGGTACTTCACCAACTGCGGTCCCAAGATCGCCACGTTCACCGTGCGCCGGTTTGGTGATACCAACAGCGACGTGACGGTGCCTTACGACATCGGCGGCACGGCCAGCAACGGTGTGGATTACGTCGCCCTGCCCGGTCTTGTGTCCATTCCCGCCGGCGAACGCCACGCCTTGATTACGATTGTGCCAATTGACGACGGACCACCGGATCTCGACAAGACCGTCATTCTCACGCTGACGGCTGATACCAACATACCGCCGGATTATCTCCTCGGTTTCCCGCGCCGCGCCGCCGCCATCATCATTGACCACGGCCCGTGCCCGGCCACGGGCATGTTGCCTGGTGGTTGTTTCCATCTCGTCACGCCGGGACCGGATGCGGCGTGGTTCGCCGTCGAGCATTCGACGGACCTGGTCAACTGGACAGCCGTTTGCACCAATCAGGTGATTAATGGCTCGATCGACTTCGTGGACCCCGACGCGCAAAGCAATTCGTCCGGATTTTATCGGGCCGTCCCGCTGACCGACCCGCCATCGGAATAACCCACCGGCCGCCAAAGACGATTTAATTTTGCCTGTGCGTCCGACCTGGGCGGCAAAGGTCGCTGCAACTTCGGCTCAACTGAACTTGAGGAAAATTCCCTTCAAATAGTCCGCTTCCTTGAAGGTTGCCGGATGGTCCGGCGCATGGCGCGTGGTTTTCAATTCGACAAAACGCCGCCCGGAATTTCCGGCCGCCTGCCGCACGGCGCTGAAAAATTCCTCCGCGCTCACGTGCGCGGAACAGGAACCGGCCAGCATCAATCCGTCCCGCGTGAGCCGGCGGATGCCATCACCGGCCAGCCGGGCGTAAGCGCGGATGGCCCCGGCGCGTTCGGCCTCGCGTTTGGCGAGCGACGGCGGATCAAGCACCACGAACCCGTACTTCCGCGTATCGCCGCCGGCCAGCCATTCAAACGCATCGGCCTGAACGCATTCATGGCGGCAGCCGGCGACGGCGGGGTCGGTGGAATTAAGTTGGAAATTCCGTTGCGCCGCCGCCAGCGCGTGCGGGCTGAGGTCGAGATCGGTTGCCGACTTCGCGCCGCCGCGGGCCGCGGAAAGCGAAAAGCCGCCGGAAAAACTGAACGCGTTCAACACCTCACGCCCGCGCGCGAGTTCGCCCACCTCGCGGCGGTTCTCGCGCTGGTCGAGAAAGAATCCCGTCTTTTGCCCGCGCAATACATCCGCCTCGAACCGGATTCCATTTTCCAAAAAAACCACCGCCTCCGTCACTGCCGGTCCGCACAGAATTTCCCCATCACGCCGGCCCCGGCCAAAATGTTCCGCCGCGCGTTGAATGTTCCGGCTCAAGCGCAGGACGATTCGTTCCGGCTGTAACCGTTCGCGGATGAGCGTAGCAATTCCGTCGAGTCCCGGCAGCCAGGCTGCGGTGTAAAGTTTCAGGACGAAGGTTTGGCTGTAACGGTCAAGCGCCAGGCCCGGCCAGCCGTCACTCTCGCCGTTGATAAGCCGGTACCCGGTGGTGCGGGCATCAAAAAGCCCGTCACGGCGGCGCGCGGCGGCATCGAGCTGCGCTGCCCACCAGGCGGCATCCAAGGCCAGCGGTTTGCCGGCGTGCAACACCCGTACACGGATGGGCGAATCGGGATCAAAAAGACCGGCGGCCAGGAATTTGTCCTGGCGGTCGTAGATGACGGCGAGCTCACCGGAGGTGCCGTCACGGTTTTGTTCGCGCACACTATCGGCAAAAACCCAGGGATGACCGGAACGGATGTAATTTTCCGCCGCCGCCGTGACGCGGAGCCGCAGGCGCGGGAGTTTTTCGGCAACGGATGGCTGGGGCGGCGACTTCATGTTTCAACGGATTTGCAACCACACCGTCTTTAAATAGGCCGGTTCGCCACGGCTGACCGGAAAATCCGGCGGCTGCGGGAAATAATGCCGCCTCAAAACCTTCCGTCGCGACTGACGGACAGCGGTTTCGACCCCGGCCAGAAACGCCTCCGGCGGCCAGTCCGTGGCATTGGTCGAGGCAAATAGAATTCCACCCGGCTTCACCAGCGGCAGCGCGGCCGCCATGAGTTTTCCAAAATCCTTCTCCGCGCGGAATACACCGCTTGCCTTTGACTGCGAAAACGTCGGCGGATCGAGCAGCACGACGTCGAACCGTCGGCCTTTTTTCGCCAGCCGCCGCAACCAGTCGAACGCATCGCCGTAAATGAAATCGTGTGCCGCCGGGTCCAACCCGTTTAACGTGAAATTACGCCGGCCCCATTCGAGGTATTTCTTCGAAAGATCGAGACTTGTCGTCCGGGCGCCTGCCATGGCCGCGCAAACCGAAAAGCCGCAGGTGTAGGCGAACGTGTTCAGGATTTCGGATTTGGCGTCCGGGGTCTGGGGGTTGAACAAAGGAAAATCCGCGGCGATGTGACCGGTCAAAACGCGGCGGCGGTTGTCGCGCTGATCCAAAAACAAACCCACCGAATAGCCTTCGTTAAAGCTTGTTTCGAAGCGGACGCCATTTTCCCTGATCTCGAACCGTTCCGGCGGCGCCTCCCCCAGGACCGGTTGCGGCGACGCCTCCACCGCCGTCGTGCGCCGGACCTGTCGCGACAGGATTTTGTGATACGCCCCGCGCGCGCCCAGCGTTTTCACCAGTCGCGCCAGCGCTTCGCGCTGGTCCGCGCGCAACGGCTGTTCCGATTGCGAAAGCAGAAAATCACCGAGCCGCTCGACGTACCATCCCGGCCGGCCGTCGGCGGCGCCGTGAATCACGCGGAAGGCGTTCGTCGCTCCCGGCTCGATGACCGCGGAGCGCAAAGCCAGACCTGGATCAAAAAGGTGGGGCGAGACTCCCGGCGAGCCACCGGAACCATCAACTTTCCGGCTCGCGAGGACGCTCGCCCCACCAAACTGCGGAATGACATCAAAACTTGCCGGCGCGCCAAACGTCACCGGTTCGCCGGTGGCCGGATGGGTGAAGGAAATTTCCGCCGCATGCAAAAACACGCGCGTCGCCGGCGTTCCTCCATAAAGCACGTCGCCGAGAATCGGGAACCCCTGCTCCGCCGCATGCACGCGAATCTGGTGCGTGCGTCCGGTCAGCGGCGAGGCTTCCATACATAGGTAGGGCGCGGTGTCCTCACCGCGCCGCGGCGGGCTGGGGACAGCCCGCCCCACCTTAAATTGTGTTTCCGCGATTTCCGCCCCGGCATGCGGCGGCCGGCCCACATATTTCTCACCGGCCCGGACGAGGGCGGTTTTGACCGTGAATTCCTTTTTTGGTACTTCGCGGTCGGTGAGCAGAAGATATTTCTTGCGGACGCGGTGCTGCGTGAATTGTTCCGTAAGCGAACGGTTGGCCGCGGGGGTTTTGCCGAACACGAGCACCCCGCTGGTTTCCTTGTCCAGTCGATGCAAAATTGCCAGCGCCGACCAGCGCGGCTCGCGGTGGCGCAACCAGTCGTAGATGCCCTCGCCCGCGTACGGACCGGGCGCGTGCGTGTTCCAACCGGCCGGCTTGTCGACCACCAGCAGATGGTCATCTTCAAAAATAACGCACGGCGCCATGGGCGGATGAAAACATGATTCGCCGCACAAATCAAAGTCTGCCGCTGGCCCCGGTTGAAAAAACTCGCGGACGGGCCGTCCGCGCTCCATTTTCTCCGCGTGCATCTGGCCCATTTGCGACTCCGGGACTTCCGCAATTACGCGCGGTTGGACATGGATTTCGCCCCCGGCTTTCACCTGTTTTTGGGCGACAACGCCCAGGGCAAGACAAACATCCTCGAGGCCATTTATCTCATGGCCACGCTGCGTTCGTTCCGCGGCGTCGGCGGCGCCCAGATGATCCGGCACGGCGCGAAAGGCTATTTCGTCGGTGGCCACGTGGTCGGCGGAAACATCCCGGCCTCGCCGACATCTTCCTCCCTCTCCGCCAACAGAGTTGGGGGAGAGGTGGCGCTTGGTTCTCAAGCTCAAAACCCCTCGCCCCAACCCTCTCCCCGCTCTGGCGGGGAGAGGGAGCCAGACATCCTCACCCGCCATAGCTCGCGGGAAATCAAAATGTTCTGGTCGGCCAGCGAACGCAAACTGGCGCTGGACGGGCAGCCGGTGAAAAAACTGACCGATTACCTCGGCGTGCTGCGGACGGTGGTGTTCTGCACGGAGGATTTGCAACTGGTCAAGGGCGCCGCGCGGGCGCGCCGGCGGTTTCTCGACCTGTTGCTCGCGCAGACGCAGCCCGGCTACCTTCCCCTGCTCCAGCGTTACATGCACGCGGTCCGCGCCCGCAACGCGCTGCTCAAACAACGGGCGGTGGATGAGGCCGCGCTCGACAGTTTTTCACAGGAACTGGTGAAACTCGGCAATGCAATCATCCGGGTCCGCCGCGAACTCGCTCCCAAATTCTCCCCGCTGGCGCGGCTGGCCTACCGGCGCATTTCCCATGACGCGGAGGAAATGCGCCTGGAATACCAGCCGAGCGTGAAAAAGGATTTCGCCGTGGAACTGGCGCAATCCCGCGCCCGGGAACGCACCTATCGCTCCACCCTCGTCGGGCCGCACCGCGACGATTTACAATTGTTGCTCAACGGCAAATCCGCCGCGCAATTCGGCAGCGAAGGCCAGAAGCGCACGCTGGCCATCGCCCTCAAAATGGCGCAGGCGGAGTTTCTTGCCGGCCTGCACGGTTCGCCGCCAATTCTGCTGATCGACGACGTGATGGGCGAGCTGGACGTGAACCGGCGCAGCGGTTTTTTGCCGTTGCTCGAACAGGCGCGCAAGGCCCGCGGCCAGGTCTTCATGACCGCCACCGAGGAAAACTGGCCGAGCGAACTCGGCCAGGACTTGCAGCGGTGGGAGGTCAAAACCGGAACATTGGCGAGACACTGATTTTACGGATCAACCCGGATTAAAATGAATCTGTGAAAATCCGTGCAATCCGTGTCTGATTTTTTATCTTTCGTTCATGCGAATTTTGTCAGGCATCCAGCCCAGCGGCGCACTGCATCTCGGAAACTATTTCGGGATGATGCGGCCCGCCCTCGAGCTGCAGGACAAGGGCGAGGCATTCTATTTTATTGCGGATTACCATTCGATGACCTCCCTGTTCGACGCGGCACAACGCCGCCGGAACACGCTGGACGTGGCGCTCGATTTCCTGGCCTGCGGTTTGGACCCGAAACGCACCGTTTTCTTCCGCCAATCCGACGTGCCGGAGGTGACCGAGCTGACCTGGATCCTTTCCACGGTGACGCCGATGGGCATGCTCGAACGGGCCACGAGCTATAAGGACAAAATCGCCAAAGGCATCGCGCCCATGCACGGCCTGTTTGCCTATCCGGTGTTGATGGCGGCGGACATTTTGATTTACGACTCGAACGTGGTGCCGGTCGGCCGCGACCAGAAGCAGCACCTCGAAATGACACGCGACATCGCCATCAAATTCAACGAACAATACGGCCAGACCTTCGTGATTCCCGAGCCGCAAATCCGCGACGAGGTCGCCGTGGTGCCCGGTACCGACGGCCAGAAGATGAGCAAGAGCTACGGCAACACGATTGAAATTTTCGGCGAGGAAAAGGCCACGCGCAAAAAAATCATGGCCATCGTCATGGACTCGCGCACGCCCGCGGAGCCAAAACCCGACGCGGACAAGAACCTAGCCCTTCAATTGCTCAAGCTGGTGGCGCCGGCGGCGGTGGCCAAGGAGTTTGAAGACCGTCTGCGGGCCGGCGGACTCGGTTACGGCGATTTGAAGAAGGCATTATACGAGCATTATTGGAATTACTTTGCCGACGCGCGGCAGCGGCGGGCGGAGCTCGCCACGAACCTGGATTATGTGAACCAGATTCTGGCCGGCGGCGCGCAAAAAGCGCGGGCGCAAGCGCAAAAAGTCCTGCGGCGGGCCAAAGTCGCCAGCGGGCTGGCTTGAAGCGTTTTCTGGCACATGACTTGCAGTATTGCCCGCATGGCCAAGAAAACCAGTTTGTTGAAAATCTCCCCGCAAACTCGCGCCGGTGGCGGAGCTGCAAATCAGCAGCGCCCGTCGCAACCGGCGGCCTTGTGCCTGATGCAACTCCGCTCGCACGTCATGCGGATCACCATGTCAAAACGCCGGTTGCAAATTGCCATTGAAGACCAGGCTGAAGGCGAATTGCCCCAGCCGGTCAAAATCAAGCACGCTGGCTAAAATTGAGGCAGGTTGTCATGCCCGGTGCCAATCGGGATTTTGTCAACAAACTCGACCTGTTCAAATCCCGCCTGATGCAGGAACAAGGCCAGTTCCAGTCGCGCCCGTTCGTCGGCATCATTCAAAATACCGTCTATGCGGGCCGCCCGGCTGATATCGTCCACGGCGTCCTGGCGGGCAGCGGTGGCCAGATCCTTGTCAAACGTCCGAAACAGACCCGTCGTCCAGTCAATCACCTGTGTTCGCTGGTCATCGAGATAGGCGTCCGTGATGTGCGGCGGCGGCAGGTGCAGCGTTATTTTCCGGCCGGAAATCGCCACGTCTTCCGGCTTGATGCGCTTCAAATCAATGCCCGCCTTGACGATGCCGTGCGCGAGCAGCAGCACGCGGTTTTCGCCATACCATTTGACATCGTTCAGGATGACGACTTTTTCCAGGACGTATTTGACGGTGACCAGATCCGACAGCGTCTGGACCTGCTCCACGACGGTAGCGGTGTTTTCCTCGTGCAAACCGGAACCCGGCATCAGCAGGCGGGTCAGCTTGATGCCGAACACGCCGCCGGCGATGAAAATGACGGCCACCACCAGGACCCATAAAATCTGTTTTAACCGCCGCATGCCAAAAATCCATGACACGAATTCCCCGAATTGTCACGAAGGGAATTGGGTTTGACTGGTGAAACCCGAACCCGGCTTTTTCTGGACAAACTTTTTTGGCAGGAGCAAAGTCAAAAGCATTCTCAATGAATGGCAATCGTTATCGAATCGAGTACGGGCCTGCCGCTCTGGATGACCTCGACGATTTACCGGCACGCGAACGTGCTCAGATCCTCCGTAAAATTGAACGCCTCCAGCTTGGACTACACGGCGACATCAAGCGGCTGCACGAAGCCGAGGCTGCATACCGTCTGCGCATGGGCGATTATCGCATCTTGTTCGATGCCGAGAGCGGTGTTATTATAATCCGCAGGATCGGCAATCGAAAAGACGTCTATGACTAAAACCGTTCAACAAACCGTGGTTCGCTCTATTTCCCGGAAGCGCGAGCAGATTGCCACGCTGCGCGAGGAGTTGGAGGACTTGAACGATTACCTCGATCTGGTTGAAGCCCGCGTGCGTGACGACGGCAAGCCACGCCTCACCCACGACATCGTCAAGAAACGCTACGGCTTGAAATAGTTTGGCCGGCCTTTTCGGGTTCCCTTGGCAGCCGGCGTGAACCAGCTCACATGGACGGTATGGATTTTCAGCGATTTAATTCGCGAAATCCGTGCCTGGCTTTTTCTGGACAAACTTTTGGACGAGGAGCAGAGTCCGAAACATGAATTGGCAGTTACTCGGACCGCTGCTTGTCACCACCGTTGTCGCAATTTGCAGTTGGTTTGTTGTTCACGCGTTGAACATAAAGCGTGAACGTATCAGCAAACAGAAAGAACAAAGGATTCTTTATCTTATTGAAGCTTATCGTCGCTTGGAATCATGTGCTCATCGTGGCGACGAGTTAGATAGTTCCAAGCTGGAATCAGCAGTTGCTGACATTCAGCTTTTTGGCACGTCTCGTCAGGTTGAGTTAGTTCAAACGTTTACCACCAAGATTGCGGCTGATGGTAGTGCCTCAATGGATGATTTGCTCCAAGATTTGCGCCAAGACTTGAGGATTGAATTAAAGTTGGAGCCGGTAGCAGCCAAGACTGTGCACGTTCGTTTTCGTGAAGGTAAAATTAAAAAATCACAACAAAACTTTTGATTCCTACCATTACTTTCCCCTTTTGCGAGCTGCTCACAAAAACTAAACTGCTTCCATGACTTTGCCTGGATTTCCTGTATCTCGCCCGCGCCGGCTGCGGCAATCGCTGGCGTTGCGCCGGCTCGTCGCTGAAACCCGATTGAGCGTCGAGCAACTCGTCCTGCCGTTGTTTGCCCGCGCCGGCAAAAAACTGCGCCGCCCCATCGAGGCCATGCCCGGCGTCTTCCAGCTTTCGCCGGATGAAATCGTCCGCGAAGCGGCGCGCGCCCATACGCTGGGCGTGCCGGCGGTTTTGCTGTTCGGCATTCCCGATCAAAAGGACGCCAAGGCCTCGGGCGCTTATGCGAAGAACGGCATCGTGCAACAAACCGTCCGGTTGCTGAAAAAAGAGCTGCCGTCGCTACTGGTCATCACCGATGTCTGCCTGTGCGAATACATGTCGCATGGCCATTGCGGCGTCGTGGCGGGCGGGAAAATCCTGAATGACCCGTCCCTGAAATTGCTCGCGCGCACGGCTGCCAGCCACGCCGGCGCCGGGGCGGACCTGGTCGCGCCGAGCGACATGATGGATGGCCGGGTGGCCGCCATTCGCGCCGAATTGGACAAAAACGGATTCACCGACACACCCATCATGTCGTACGCGGCCAAGTTTGCGTCGGCTTTTTACGGGCCGTTCCGGGAAGCCGCCGAGTCCGCGCCCAAATTCGGCGACCGGCGGAGTTACCAAATGGACGCGGCGAACGCGAACGAGGCGATGCGCGAGGTGGCGCTGGACATTCAGGAGGGCGCGGACATTGTGATGGTCAAACCGGCGCTGGCGTATCTGGATTTAATTCATCGTGTTAAGCGCGAATTTGGTTATCCCACCGCCGCCTATTCCGTGAGCGCCGAACACGCGATGATCAAGGCGGCTGGCGCCAAGGGCTGGATCGATGAACGCGCGGTGACACTGGAAAGCCTGCTGGCCATGCGGCGCGCGGGTGCGGACATTCTCATCACCTACGCGGCAGCGGACACGGCGCGGTGGTTAAGGTCGGGAATGACATCCGGTGTCTAGCATTTTGCAATAATCCCGGGAGCCCGGAACCCGGAAACCAGGCCTACCGGCGCTGAATTCATTTGCCTTGCCCACCCCTGCCGGTTACGCTGGGTTCTCCTTTTTTGACCTATGATTGGAACGATTCGCAAGCATTCAAAATGGCTGTGGTGGTTTATCGCCGGCCTTACGATTATTTCATTTATCTACTGGGGTGCTGCCCCGGCAACGCGCAATAGCGGCGGTGCGCGAAGCGGAGGGAGCGACCTGGGTTCCATTGCCGGCCGAAAAGTCACCCCGGAGGCGTATTACAGCGCCCAAAACGAGGCGGCCCTTGATCATTGGCTCCGCTTCCATCTCTGGCCGGAGCGGGACCCTAATTATTCCGCCACCGACTTGCAGCGTGACACATACGTGCGCCTGCTGCTGCTTCAAAAGGGACGGGATTTGGGCATTTACGCGGGCGATGACGCGGTGGTCGAGGCCGCGAACGAGATTTTAAGCACGCCGGGCCTGGCGCAGGCCCTGGGGGTGGACGGCCAGTCGGTGCCGATGGATGGTTTTGTAAGGGCGATTCTGCAACCGAAAGGGATGACGGCTGCGGACTTCGAAAATTTCGCCCGGCATGACCTTGTCATCGATCAATTGCGCGAGGTCATGGGGCTGGCCGGCGAACTCATCACCCCCCAGGAAGCCGTCGCCGTTTACCAGCGCCAGAATCAGGAACTCTCCGCCCAAATCGTTTTCTTTTCCGCGTCGAATTACCTGGCCTCCGTGCCGGTGACGCCCGCCGCCGTTGACCGGTTTTACACGAATTATCTCGCGGAATACCGCCTGCCGGACCGTGTGCAGGTCAGTTACGTCGCGTTTCCGGCGAGCAATTTCATGGCCGGGGCGGTACAGAAATTAACCAATCTCGACGCGCAGGTGGAGGCCATTTACCGCCGGTACGGCACCAACGCCTTTCCCGAGGCGAAAACACCCGAGGAAGCCAAGGCGAAAATTCACGACCTGCTGATTGAGCAACAGTCGCTGACTGATGCGCGGCAGCAGGCCGATGATTTTGCCAACGCCGTTTTCAATATCGATCCGCCCCAGCCGGGAAACCTCGCGACCGTGGCCCAACAAAAGGGGCTGGCGGTGCACCTGACCGCGCCGTTCAGCCAGCAATATGGTCCGGAAGAACTGGCCGTCCCGGAGGCTTTCACAAAAGCGGCCTTTGCCCTGACACCGGATGAGCCGTTGGCCGGGCCGATTATCGGCCGCAATGCCGTCTATGTCATCGCGCTCGCCAAGCAATTGCCCAGCGAAATCCCTCCGCTCAGCCGGATCCGTGACCAGGTCACGCAGGATTATCAACTCCATGAAGCCACGCTGCGCGCCCAACAGGTGGGAACAAATTTCGTTGTCAAACTCCAGGTCAGCCTGGCCATGGGAAGCCGTTTCTCGTCCGTTTGCACCGCCGCCGGGCTGCGCGCCGAATCCTTGTCGCCCTTTTCCCTGAGCACGACTGAGTTGCCGGAATTGGGTACCCGCGCCACACTGGAACAACTCAAGTCGGCCGCGTTTGCCACGTCCATCGGCCGGGCGAGCGATTTTGTCGCCACCGATGACGGTGGCTTTGTTGTTTACGTCAAAGCGCAATTGCCCGTTGATACCGCTGCCATGAAAGCCAATCTGCCGCGATTTGCCGCCGCAATCCGCCAGCAGCGACAACTCGCCGCGTATTACAATTGGCTGGGGCACATCGCCGCCCAGGACCTCCAGGACACGCCCGTCGCCCTGGGACCATCGGGGGACAACGCGCGATAATCCCGGGCCCGACGCCATCCGCGCCCCGTCGCGGTGGCGCGGGAAATCACCACGTGATTGAAAGCCGAGAGCGTCATCAAACTGTCCGCGCCGGCCACGCGTGAATTCTGGGAAATTCCGGTCCTGTTCGAGGACGATTATTTGCTCGCTCTCGACAAGCCCGCCGGCTTGCTGTCCTCGCCTGACCGTTACGATCCGCAGCGGCCCAACCTGACAAAATTACTGCACGCCGCCATTGCCGCCGGCAAGCCGTGGGCGCGTGAACGCGGGCTGGATTACCTGATGAACGCCCACCGGCTCGATCTTGAGACCGGAGGCGTGATTCTGCTCGCCAAAACCAAACCGACGCTGGTCGCGCTGGCCAACCTCTTTGGCTCCGAAAAGCCGCTCAAAAAATATGTGGCGCTGGCCCAGGGCTCATCCCCGGAGGATAAATTTGAAATCGACGCCAAGCTCGCACCGCATCCGCTGAAACTCGGTTTGATGCGGGCGGACCCCGAAAACGGTAAGAAATCCAAAACCCGGTTTGAAACGTTGGAACGATTTTCCGGCTACACGCTGCTGCAATGCGAACCGTTGACCGACCGCACGCACCAGATCCGCGCCCACCTGCGTCACGCCGGTTTGCCAGTCGTCGGTGACGGGCTTTATGGCGCCAAAAAACTCTGGCTGTCGCGGCTCAAACCGGATTACCGGCTCAAACCCGGACGCGAAGAACGTCCCTTGATTTCGCGCGTCGCCCTGCACGCGGAATCGCTGGCCCTGCCGCATCCCGTTACCGGCCAGATCGTGACCATCACCGCACCCTGGCCCAAGGACCTGCAAGTGGCCCTGAAGTATTTGCGCCAATATGCCTTGTAGCCGTACCGGTAAACGGACGGACATTTTACGCGAACCGTCCGCGCTTTCACAAACGCGGTTGCCGCAGCACGGCCCCGCCTGCGCCGGAACCATTCGGTCCTGACGGGCGGTTCTCCAGCGATCCCACCCGCCACCGCCAGCGGGGATGTAAATAACTCGAAACAACTTGTTCTGGACAGGAACGGAGACCAGCGTAAGGTCGTAATTGTTTGGAGTTTATAAACAATGCGCCAAATGAACGCAGTTTCCGAATTCAATCGTCCGGCGTGGCAGCGCTGTTTCAGGACGTTACCCGCCGGCTTGGTGTTCCTCCTGCTTGGTGGATCGCTGGCCCACGCCGGCGACGATGTTTACGTGTCCAACCCCGGCGCAGGCACCATCACGCAAATTGATGCCAATGGCAACGCCTCCCTCTTCGCCTCCGGCCTGGACAGTCCTGAAGGGCTGGCCCTGAATGATGCCGGCAATCTGTTCGTCGCGGATTCCGGTGACGGGACGATTTCGGAAATCAATTCCCTCGGCACCGTGTCAACCTTTACGTCCGGCTTGAACGGTCCTACGGCGCTGGCCTTTGATTCAGGCGGAAATCTTTACGTTGCCAGCCCGGGCGACCAGACCATCTCGAGAATCAATTCAAGCGGGAATGGTTCCGTCTTTGCAACGGGAATGGCCTTCGATTCCGATGGCGCCTACCTGGCCACCGACCCGGCCGGGAATATTTATGCGAATGCCACCCGAACCATTGAAAGATTTGATTCCAGTGGGAACCGATCCACGGTCGCTGCCGGTCCAAATTATTTTGAGGGGATGGCGTTCGACGGCGGCGGAAATCTTTACCTGGCCCTTCAAAACGCGGGTAGTGTTGATTGTTACGGGGGATCCGGCGGTTTGCTGACCAGCCCGTACAACTATCCCGCCCCCTATAACAACGACCTTTTCGCCGCCGCCCTTGAAGACACGCCCTGTGATCTCGCTTTTGATGCCAGTGGGAACCTGTACGCCACCTTTTCTGAGATGGTTTATGATGGCAACGGTGGAACCGCCAGTATCAATGACGTCCTGGTCGAGTTCGGTGTGAACGGAAACAACCGTGTTGTCGCCGCCAATATTGGTGGAACCTACATTGCCGTCCAGTCCGTGCCCGAACCGGGAATTTGGGCGTTGATCAGCGGGCTGGCTGCTGTCTTGTGTCTTGGACGGCGGCCTTGAATTTCTCCCAGTTCGCCTCAGCCTCCGAGTGGAGACGAATCTCATTTAATCCGTTGCCCTCATTGGCAGGCGAGATGACACGGGCACAGATCAAATCCCAAACCACTTCGGGGAAGATTTCCCGCTCCTCGCTCTTTAAACGACACGCAATGACATGGATGGGCTTCAATCCCGCCTTGGCCTCAAGAACGAAAGCCACGCATTGTTCAAGACCTTTGACATTGAAAAGATTACCGTTGCTGGGGCACGCTTCCCGGCCGAATAACAGGTCGGCGGTGACTCCCAGGATTTTATCCTTCAGCGCGTTCATGGTTTATCCCGCGCATACTTGCGCCACCAGGTACCCCTGTCGAGAATGAAACACGGCGGCGGCGCGCCCCGCTCGCAACCTTCCCGCCATGGCTTGCGAGCGACGGTGGATGCCGGGTATCGGAGTAGGCTCCCGCGCGATGCCGGTCTCCGGCGTGAAATAACAAACCCAAGCGCCGCTTCCGAACCGCCTACTTGAGCCAATCCCGCGCCGCCTGCTCATCCCGGAAGACCCGATAATCGGTCCACCCGCCCATGGCCAGCGTGGCGAACATGCGATAGATGCCAAACGCCAGTTCCGAGCCGACCAGCAGTGCCCGCCGCGTGCGGGCCACGACCTTCGGACGCTGTCGGAGTTCATCGGTGAGTTGCCGAAGTTCATCGGCCGTCAGTCTCACCGTCGCGTGGCGCATATCCACGATGCCCGGCATGTCCGGCCGGTAAAGCGGTTCCGCCGCCAACCGGGTCATGTCTTCATAGATTTCGGCGAGGGTAATGTCGCCGGTCACCGTCGTGTAAATGAAATGCTTTTCCGGGTCAATGGTTCGGGACACTTCCATGATAAGCGCGGAAGCTGGACTCTGAACGCCAGGAACGCAAGCCGGATTCTCCCAAAAGTCGCTAAACCGCGGAGACGTGCCTGAACAAATTTCCAGTCGGCGTTTACCCTCAACCTTCAACCCGCAACGCTCATCCATTTTCAAATGGCTCCCGCGCGTTGTTAGGCCGATTATCGCTCATAACTTTAATGGAAGCGGATGAACCAAAATAAATATCGCCATGCCGCACGCAAACAAACCACCCACAACGCCGACGACAACCACCAGCCAAAAAATAAATGCCTCGGTTTCCCGACCAGCTTCGCCCCACCGAGTTCTCGCTCTTCCGTCCTTCAATGCCTTGATCGTAAACCAATAAAAAAACAAAGCACCAGCTACGAAGAACGAGTAAGCGAAAAGTGCTTTCAAAAATATTTGCATATCCGAATCGGCCTAACGATCCAAAGCCGAGCCACGCCGACGGGCGAGTGGTCCAGCAAACTAGATAATCGTTGTATAATTCAAACCGTCCATAAACTCAAGGGGCAGTCGGCGTTGGCTCCAGCGCGGGGTTAGCCGCCAGGGCACGAGTACGCTGCTCCGTCGTTGAATGTCTGCTCAAATAACTCCTGATCCCACAGGTTGTCGTAAACGGCGGCCTTCAAGACGCCCTTGCTGTACCCGTGGTTTTTGTCTTCGTGAATAAAAGCCCACGGCTCTCCATTCAAAAAAAGAGCAACGCTATGACCAGACCCAGCCCACAAAAGACGGAGCTCCGGGGGCCTCGTGAACTCCATTACTCTTATGTTCCTTTCAAGTGAAATGCAAATGCGCCGATAACCCCAATGACCTATCCAACCCCGAAGGCCGCGACTCTTACCGGAAGGATCGCTCCACTTGAATAACTGCTTCTGGCTGGAGCCCAATGGCGAGCGAATTAAACGTGCCAAGAAGGACCGATGACGACGATATAAGTTCGCCGATTGTGCTGGGCCGTATATGTCGTAATTGCGACGATCTGGCGTAGAACGCGGCCTAAGCATGAGTGTCGCGACATAACCATCATCCAAAACTGAAACACTCCGGAGTGATATGGGATTGTCTTCGTGAAGCAGTACCTTCCAATCTGCCATTGAATGGTCCGGTGCTTGCATTGGCGACTAACGTCCAGAGCTCAGGCACGCGGGACCAAAGGACTTGAACGGCGAAGCGGAACCCCGAAAGCGCTTGCTCGCGATGTCGTGTATCGGAGTTGCCTGCGGTGATTTGTTAGGCGGCATGCTCACCTTTGTAAACAATCTTTTCAGAACTTTCATCATAAATCTCCACTATATCCGACTCAACAAAATCAAGCCCCGAACCAGAATGCAAAAGCCGCTGGCCTGAAATCCGCTCAACCACCTCTGCCGTCCATTGATCTGAAATGGAATAAATCGATGGGTCAACAGCTGACAAGGAACGGAGACGAAAAACATCACCACCACGAAATGAAACCCGAAAAATGCGCGAGGCGTCTGTTCCGAACAATGCTCGAAACCGATGGGATGCAACTGGAATAGCGCTCATGCGCGTAATGTCGCCTAACGATCCAAAGCTGAGCCGCGGCCACTGGCGGCTGGCTCTCGACTGCAATCTGGACTCTCAAATTTCATATCTTAATCCAAAATTCAAGGGGCAGTGGCGTTGGCTCCAGCAGCCGTGTTAGGCTGTGCTTCAGCGTGTCGCGTGCAGAAATAAAATCGGCCATACAATCATCCAAGCCACGTATAAAATAGTGGCAACTATGGAACGAATCCAACCAATATAACAAAACTTCTGAATCGCCAAAATGCACACAAGCGACGTGACAACGATGGCAAACTGCGGGATGTAAATAGCTGAGACAAAAGCGACGATGCTAACACCCAACGAAATATAAAAAAGTGTAGAATAAGACGTGTCGCCTTGATGCCGGCCCACGAAAAGCAAAATGACGTACAAAATCGCTGCTTGCAGGAGGAATCCGAACGGTGTCCACATATCTACATATCTATTTTGGCTTTCCACCAAAAAACCACCCAATCACGACAATGGCCAGTAAAACAACATACACCCAGCAACCTAATGCGTTTGTTGGAAAATGATAAATATATGCGATGGTCATTCGGTAGCGTAAGCAGCCTAACATTAGTACTAAGCCAAATAGTATGCACGGCGTCGTACACGGCTGACTTTTCTATCTGCGGCCTGTATCATAGGCTCATGAAAGCAGACCTGCAAATTTCCATCAGGATTTGCGCTGCGTCCCGGCGATTGATTAACCCACCACCCAGTTCAAGACCGCTTTTTGCACATGCAACCGGTTCTCGGCCTGCGTGAAAATTGTGTTGGCATTCGCCTCAAATGTTTCGTCGTCAATCTCCTTGCCGCGATACGCCGGCAGGCAGTGCATCACCAGCGCGTCGGGCCGGGCCAGCTTCAGCAGCTTCCGGTTGATCTGGTAGCCGTTCAGGATCTTCAACCGCTCCGCGGACTCGGCTTCCTTGCCCATCGAAACCCACACGTCCGTGTAAAGCAGGTCCGCGCCCTTCGCGGCGGCCGCCAAATCGTCGGTGCAACTGATGTTCCCGCCCGCGCGCCGCACCAGGGCCGCCGGCGGCTGGAACTTTTTGGGCGCGGCGATGCGCAATTCAAAACCGAGCTTTCCGGCCGCAAACATCCAGGAGCGCGGCACGTTGCACGCACCGTCGCCCACAAAGGTCACCACCTTGCCCGCAATCGGCCCGCGCGCCTCGCGAAACGTCATGATGTCCGCCAGAATCTGACAGGGATGCTCCTCATCGGTCAGCGCGTTGATGGTCGGGATGCCGGAGAATTCGGCAAATTCCTCCACGTCGCTCTGCGCGAATGTGCGGATGACCGCGCCGTCAATCATCCGGCCCAGCACGCGCGCGGTGTCCTTGACCGGCTCGCCACGGCCCAGTTGAATCTCGCTCGCGTTGAGGAACATCGTCTGGCCGCCCAGTTCGCGAATGCCGACTTCGAAGGAGACCCGTGTGCGCGTGGACGATTTGGAAAACATCAGCGCCCAGATCTGTCCGGCCAGCGGCAACCGGTCGCGCCGCGCCCGTTCGCGTTTGCACACGACGGCGTCGCGCAGGATTTTCTCAATGTCCGCGCCCGGCAACTTCTCCAACGACAATAAATGTTTCGTTTTCAAAAGTTTTGGAATTTTCGCCCAAAGGAATTTATTAACGCAAGTCCGGCGCGCCGTCACTTCTTTTTCTTCGCCGCGTTCGCCGCCTGCCAGAGATACCACGCGGCGGTGGTGCGATGCGGACGCCAGCGCTCGCCGAACGCGAGCAGGTCCTTCACCCTGGGCAGGTCGCGCTTCCGGTAGGCATGACGGAAGCCGGTGCGCACGCCGAAATCGTCCGCCGGCAAAACATCCGGCCGGGCCAGTTGGAAAATCAACAGCATTTCCACCGTCCATCGGCCGACCCCGCGGACTTCCGTCAAACGTGCAACGATTTCGTCGTCGGACAGTTTCGCGATTTGCCGCGATGTCGGGACGACCCCCGCCAGTGTCTTGGTCGCGATGTCGCGGATGGCTTTGATTTTGGCAAAAGAGAAGCCGCAGGCGCGGATTTGCGCATCGGTGACGCCGGCCAGGTCTTCCGGACGCGGAAACCGGCGTCCGGGAAACAATTGGATGAAGCGTCGCAAAATGGTGTTGGCCGCCGTGCTGTTGAGCTGCTGGTGCGCCACCGCCTGCACCAGTGATTGAAACGGCGTACGGCGCGTTTCCGGCGTAAGCGCGCATTTTCCATGCTCGCGAATCAGCCGGCGCATCACCGGGTCGCCGGCGGAAAGATGTTTGTGGGCGGCGGCATTCATGTTTCAGTCCAAACCCTCACCTTGCCGCTCTCCCGTCCGACCGGAGCGGGAAGATCCGTTGTCTGCGCTTGGAAATTCGGAACGTCGTGGAGCAGAAACCAGCCGTGGATTTGCCCCAGGACAGGAAATGATTCCCCCTCTCCCGCTGGGAGAGGGAACACTGCGGCCATCCGGTGTCGTTGAAAGCGTATACGGCCATGCGGCGGCTGGATCCTTCATACCAGGCTTTTCACCACTTCCTCAATCTTGCCGATGCCTTCGCCGGCTTCCTGCGGCTTGAGGTTCAGCGGCGGCAGCAGCCGCACGATTTGCGTTCCCGCCGGAATGGTCAGCACGCCGGCCGAGTGCAACCGGTTGACGAATTGGACCGCCGCCGACTTGTCGCTCGCCGCGAACGCCGGGATTTTTTCCACCAGTTCGAGGCCGAGCATGAAACCGAATCCCCGCGCACGCTTGAGCACTTGCGGATAATCTGCCACCAGGTGCTCCAGTTCGTGCTTCATCCAGTCGCCGAGTTTGCGCGCGTGGTCATCCAGCCGCTCCCGTTCGATGACCTCCAGGATTTTGAGCGCCACGGCGCAGGCCAGCGGCGTGCCGCCAAACGTCGTCGCGTGCGTGCCCGGCCCGAGCAAATCCGCGTACGGCGCGCGCACCCAGAACGCGCCGATGGGAAATCCGCCACCCAGTGATTTGGCCATGGAAATGCCGTCGGGCAGAAAATCGGAATTCGGAGTTGCCGCTTCGAGAATCCTTTGAAAGCTCTGGAATCTGCCCGTCCGATAATGTCCGCATTGCACGCCGTCCATGAACAGCAGCAACTTTTTCTCGTTGCACAGCGCCCGCAGGCCCAGCAGGTACTCCGGCGTGGCGGGAGTAACACCGCCCTCGCCCTGCACGCCCTCAATCAGAATGGCGGCCGTTGCGGGCGAAATCGCCGCACGCGCCGCGGCCAGATCGTTGAACGGCACGTGCCGGAAGCCCGGCATCATCGGCTCGAACCCCTTTTTTACCTTGTCCTGACCGGTTGCGGCAATGGCGGCCAGCGTGCGCCCGTGAAACGAATTGGTCGCCGTCAGGATTTCGAACCGGCCCTCGTCGTGGCCGAATTTCCGGGCCAGTTTGAACAGCCCTTCGTTGGCCTCCGCGCCGCTGTTGGCAAAAAAGCATTTGCCGGCGCCGATGCGTTTGACCAGTTCGGCGGCCAGCCGGCCCTGGGGTTCGGTGAAATACAGGTTCGAAACGTGAATCAGCTTGCGCGATTGTTCGACGAGCGCCTCGGTGATGGCCGGGTGCGCGTGGCCGAGGCAGCACACGGCGATGCCGCCGCCCAGGTCAAGATACCGTTTGCCCGCGACGTCAAAAACGTAACTGCCCGCGCCGTGGCTGAGCACGAGGTCGAAACGTCCGTAGCTCGGCACGACGTTCTGGCTGAATAATTGCCGGACCGACTCGTACTGGTTGTGCACGAGCGGCGGCGGCGATGGAACGATCTCTTTCATTTATGATTTACGATATATGATTGATGATTTTCCTCGCGGGCACGCGAACGGAACCAAATCATAAATCATAAATCATCAATCGTAAATCACTTCTCGGCCTGCAAGGCGTCCCAGGTTTCGAGGTAGTGCACACGCACGGCAGGATTCACGGCGAGATCACGCGGCAGCTTGCGGTATTTAATCAGTTCGACAACGTCAGCCTTGTCTTTGAGCCGCCGGGTTGGATTGTTCGCCCAACTGTCGAGCTTCAATGAAACCAAATCCTCCAGCGTCACGATCTGGATCTGTTCGGCAACCTTGCCGGGTTGCGGGAACGGCACTTTGCAGCCGCGCCGCAGGACTTTTCCGGCCGGCAGCAAATCCACCATTACGCCGTTCCGCCGGTCCTCGACCCGGTCTTGAACCTCCGGCACCCGGTAAAACGGCCCGGTCAAACTGGCCGTGAGAAATTCCACCGCCTCCAGCACGTCGGGCACGACAATGTCCACGTCAATCGTCACGCGCGGATAGCCATGTTCCTGTACCGCCAATCCGCCCACGATCAGATGCGGAATCTCATGGTCCGCCAGCACGGACACCGCCGTCCGGGCGGTTTCCACGATGCCGGAGGTCCCGGTATTCTCGCGCAAAATGTAAGCAGCCTGATCCATTAATTTACGATATCCGATTTACGATTTACGAGCCCAACGCAGACTCGCTAAGACCATCGTAATTCGTAAATCGCAAATCGCAAATTACAAAACGATTTCCGTGCCGACGCCTTCATCGGTGAAAATTTCGAGCAGCACGGCGTGCGGCACCCGGCCGTCCACAAAGGAAACCTTTTCCACACCCGACTGGATGGCCGCCACGGCACTGTCCACCTTCGGGATCATGCCCCGGTCAATGATGCCCTTCTGCTTGAGTTCGCCGACCTCGCCGGTTTTGAGATGGGGAACCACCGAATCCGGCCGTTTCGGGTCGCTCAACAGGCCCGGCACGTCGCTCATGAACACGAGCCGTTGGGCCTTGAGGGCGATGGCCAGTTGCGCCGCGGCGATGTCCGCGTTGCAATTGTAAATCTTCCCGTCCTCGCCGCGCGCCGTCGGGCTGATGACCGGCGTGAACCCGCACCAGATGGACTCCTTCAGCGGCGCGGTGTTCACCTCCACCACCTCGCCGACATAGCCAACGTCAATCTTTTTGCCCGGGTTATCCTTGTCATCCAGCCAGAGCTTGCGGCATTTGAAAATGTCCCGGCCGGCGAAGCCGACGGGCTTGCCGCCGAGTTCCTTGATGGTTTTGACAATCTCCGGGTTGATCTCGCCAGACAAAACGTAGTCCACGATTTTCGCCGTCGCCTCATCGGTGACGCGCTGGCCCTGGATGAATTCCGCCTTCAATCCGGCCTTTTCCATCGCGCGGGTGATGGCCTTGCCGCCGCCGTGCACGACCACGGGATTGATTTCGACGGCCTCGAGGAAAACCACGTCGCGCGCGACACTGTTGCGAACGTTGGCATCGGGTGAATCCATGAAACTGCCGCCATATTTGACGACAAAGGTGGCGCCGCTGAACCTCAGGATATACGGCAGCGCTTCCAGCAGCGTTTCGGCTTTGGCGATGAGGTCTTGCACGGGCTTATTCCTAGCAGGAAGCGGGGCGAAGGAAAGCGTGTTTCGTCACCACAATTTCACTTTCGCCGGGTCGGGGATTTTCATAGATTTCCCGGCGCCATGCCAGAAATTGCCAAGTTTGTGAACAGCGCCTCCGGCACGATTACGCCGGCCATAGCCGAAAAGGTTTTGCGGCAGTTGCCGCAGTGGAAGCTCGAATTCACCCAGATCAACGCGCCGAAATTTCCGCATCTCGTGGACCAGCTGGAATTTCTGGCCAATGCCGCCGAGGACGCGATTGAAGGCGCCTACAAGGAATTGCCGTATCAGACCATTGCGCAGTCGGTGTTTGCGCTGCTGTACGCGCACAAAAAGATGGGCATCATTCCCGACAGCATTCTGGAACTGGGCCGCGCGGATGATTCGAGCGTGGTGCGCAGCGTGTTGATTCAGAACGAAAAGGTGTTTGAGAAATACGCCGGGTTGCAGGGCGTCAACTGGCAGC